>JAAYDE010000099.1 GCA_012729375.1 Deltaproteobacteria bacterium
CCGATAATGATCGGGCCGGCGCCGATGATCAGGATCTTGTCAATGTCGGTTCGCTTGGGCATGATTGTTTTTCCACTGTTTTCCCGGGAAAGCAAAATAAAAGCGCTGGTGTCAGCGCCGTTTCTCTTTTTCCATCATGGCGATGAAACGCCCGAAAAGGTACCGGGCGTCATGGGGACCCGGCGAGGCCTCGGGATGGTATTGCACCGAAAAAACCGGCAGGCTTTTATGGGTCAATCCCTCCAAGGTATTGTCGTTGAGATTGACGTGGGTCAGCACCGCCTTATCGCAGACCGAATCGCCCGCTACGGCAAAGCCGTGGTTCTGGGAGGTGATCTCGATGCAGGGCCCCTCCCCCCGCCGTACCGGCTGGTTGCCCCCGCGGTGGCCGAACTTAAGCTTGAAGGTTTTGCCGCCGAGGGCGAGACCGATCAGCTGGTGTCCCAGGCAGATGCCGAAAATCGGCTTTTTGCCGAGCAGCCGACGAATATTTTCCTGGGCGTAGGTGATCGGCTGCGGATCGCCGGGGCCGTTGCTGAGGAAAATGCCGTCGGGATCCAGGGACAGCACCTCTTCCGCCGGAGTCGCCGCCGGCACCACGATGACTTCGCAGCCGAGGGATACCAGATTGCGGAGGATGTTGCGTTTGATGCCGAAATCGTAGGCCACGACCCGGTAGCGGAAACCGCCGGTAATTTTTTCGTAGCCTTTTTTCAGATCCCACAGCCCTTCGGTCCACCGATAGGCTTGCCGGCAGGTGACTTCCTTGACCAGGTCGCGGCCGACCAGGGAGGGGGCCTGACGGGCTTTTTCCACCACCCGTTGGGGATCGGCATCGACGGTGGAGATAAATCCGGTCTGGGCGCCGCGGCTGCGGATATGACGCACCAGCGCCCGCGTGTCGACATCGCAGATGCCGACGATGCCGTATTCTTGCAAATAATCGTCGAGGCTGCCGCGGCTCCGCCAGTTGGAAGGAAATTCGCAGTGTTCCTTGACCACGAAGCCGGCCAGATGGGGGCGCTGGGATTCCACGTCTTGCGGATTGGTGCCGTAGTTGCCGATCAGGGGATAGGTCATGGCGACGATCTCCCCCCGGTAGGAAGGGTCGGTGAGAATCTCCTGGTAGCCCGTCATGCTGGTGTTGAAAACCACCTCCCCGTGGGTTTCGCCTTTCGCCCCGAAGGATTTTCCGATAAAACAGCGGCCGTCTGCCAGTGCCAGAATTGCTTTCATTTACCTGACTTTCGTTGGTGAGATCATAAGCGGCGGAACACGGTACGCCCCCCCACCAGGGTACGGCAGACGACGCCTTCCAACTGCCGGCCGGCAAAGGGGGTGTTGCGGCTTTTGGACTGGAAAAGCTGGGGATCCACGGTCCATTTCCGCTGCGGATCGAAAATGACGATATCGGCGGCACTTCCTTCCCGCAGGCTGCCTCCCGGAAGGGACAGAACCCGGGCCGGAGCGCTGGTCAGCTTGGCCAGCGCCTGAGGCAGGGTGAGGATTCCCTTGCCGACCAAGGCCAGGGTGAGAGAGAGAGCGGTTTCCAGGCCGACAATGCCATTGAGGGCCAGGTTGAATTCGACGTTCTTTTCGTCCCGGTGATGGGGGGCATGGTCGGTGGCGATAACGTCGATGGTGCCGTCGGCCAACCCTTGGCGGATGGCCTCCAGGTCTTCCTCCGTCCGCAGCGGCGGAGACATCTTGGCGTTGGTGTCATAGCCCCGCACCGCCTCTTCGGTCAGGGTGAAATGATGGGGTGTCACCTCGCCGGTGACACCGATACCCGCCTTTTTGGCGTTGCGCAGGATGTCGACGGAGCCCCGCGTGGAAATATGGCAGACGTGAAGGCGGGTTCCGGTCAGAGCGGCCAGCATCACATCGCGGAATACGGCCGCATCCTCGGCAACCCAGGGGATCCCCTTGAGGCCGAGATCGGTGGCGACGAAACCTTCGTTCATCACGCCGCCGGCGCTCACCGTCGTGTCTTCGGCATGGGTCATCAGGGGCACGCCAAAAGGCTTCACGTATTCCAATGCGCGCCGCATGAGATCGCCGTCGGCGATCCAGCGGCCGTCGTCGGAGAAAGCGACGCAGCCTCCCGCAGCCAACTCCCCCATCTCGGTGAGGGTTTCCCCTCGCAACCCTTTGGTTATCGCTCCGATGGGATAAACCCGCACGAGTCCTTCATGCAGGGCGCGGTTGCGGATGTATTCGGTGACCGCCAGGGTATCGTTCACCGGGGCGGTGTTGGGCATGCAGGCCACCGCGGTGAAGCCGCCGGCCGCCGCCGCCCGGGTTCCGGAAACGATGTCCTCCTTGTATTCCTGACCGGGATCGCGCAGGTGTACATGGATGTCGATGAGCCCCGGCGCTACGACCATTCCTCGGGCGTCGATGATCTCGGCGTCGGCTTCGTCGATGGCTTCGGCTATCCGGGCGACAATACCGTCGACGATGAGGACGTCGAGGATTTGCTCCCTGCCCTGGCCGGGATCAACCACCCTCCCCTTCTTGATCACTGTTTTCATAAAGTTTTTTCCTGTCTGCCTGATTATGGGTTTTCGGGAGCCGGGCCGCTGACCAGGTAAAGCAGCGCCATGCGCACGGCAACGCCGTTTTCAACCTGTTCAAGGATCACATTCCGCTCCCCGTCGGCCACATCGGAGGCGATCTCCACCCCCCGGTTCATCGGGCCGGGGTGCATCACCAGGACGTCTTCCCTGGCCAGTTTCAGTTTGTCCCGGTTGAGTCCATAGAAGCGGGCATACTCCCGAAGGGAGGGCAGCAGGGACCGCCCCTGCCGTTCCAACTGGATACGCAGCATCATCACTACATCCGCTCCCGCCAGAGCTTCATCCATGGCGGTAAAGACCTTACAGCCGAACTTCTCGATGCCGGGCGGTATCATGGTACCGGGGCCGGCCAGGCGGACCTCGGCGCCCATGCTGTGCAGGGCGAAAAGATTGGAACGGGCCACCCGGCTGTGGGTTATGTCGCCGACGATGGTGACGGTGAGACCTGCGATGCGGCCCTTGTGCTGACGCATGGTGAAAAGATCGAGAAGCGCCTGGCTGGGGTGCTCGTGAGCGCCGTCACCGGCGTTGATGATGGAACAGTCGAGGCGTTTGGCCAGGTAGTCGGCGGCGCCCGATGCAAAATGGCGGATGACGATGATGTCGGGGCGCATCGCCTCGATATTTTTGGCGGTATCTTCCAGTGTTTCGCCCTTGACCACCGATGAAGAGGAAGCCGCGATGTTGACGGCATCCGCCGAGAGCCGTTTTTCGGCGATTTCAAAGGAGGTGCGGGTGCGGGTCGATGCTTCGTAGAAAAGGTTCACCACCGTTTTGCCGCGCAACGTCGGCACCTTTTTAATGGCCCGGGCGTTGATCTCCTTGAAGCTTTCGGCCGTATCCAGAATCAGGGTGATATCCTGGGGCGACAAATGCCGGGTGCCGAGAATGTGCTTGTGACTGAAGCTCATGGCCGCCTTTCCTCCCCTCTAGGGTTTTAGCAGACGAACGGCAAAGGGTTTGTGGTCCCCATCGAAATCGACATGAACCTCTTCCTCCAGGGAGGTGGGGACATTGCGCCCCACATAGTCGGGACGGATCGGCAATTCCCTGTGGCCGCGGTCTATGAGAACCGCAAGCTGGATGTTTCGCGGCCGCCCCAGATCCATGAGGGCGTCCATGGCGGCGCGGATGGTGCGTCCGGTGAAGAGGACCTCGTCCACCAGCACCACCCGGCGGTCATCGGGGGAAAAAGGGAGATCGGTTTTGCGCAGAGGACGGATCGTCTTGTGGCTGAGGTCATCCCGGTAGAGGGTGATATCGAGGACTCCGTAGGGGATCTCCACTCCTTCGATGCCCGAGATAATCTCGACAAGTTCCGCAGCGAGAAAATCCCCCCCTGTCGGTATCCCCAAAAGGACCAGGCCTTCCGTTCCCTTGTTCTTCTCGAGGATTTCATGGGAGATGCGGGTCAGGGCGCGCCGTATGGCCGCCCGGTCGAGGATCAACGTCTCAGAATGGCTCATCGTATTTTCGTTTCCTTGGTCTGGAAAAGGGTTTGGCCGGACGACAGGCAAAAAAAAGACCTTTCCGAAAAAAGCGGAAAGGTCGCGAATGCTCTTGTTTTGTTTGGATATTGGGGGCCTGCCACCTTTGCTAACCTCTCGGGATTAACTTAAAAGGGACAATGGGATCATGAATTTCAGATCACTATAACAGGGGAAAAGGCAGGGATCAACATCTAAATCCTTTCCCGCGTCGGCGGATTTTCAGTTGATGGGCCGGCCGATCCGTTCCCAGCGGGGCCGTCCTTTTTCCTGATCCCAGGACCAGTATTTAATGAGTGCCTTGCCCCGGATCGTCGACTGATCGACAAATCCCCAAAAACGGCTGTCATAAGAGCGGTCCCGGTTATCCCCCAGGGTAAAGTATTTCCCCGGCGGCACTCGAAGGGCGCGAAGATAATCCCGCGGCGAAACTTCCGGGGGAAGAACATCTTTTTCCTTGTGAATTTCCTGCGGGAAAACCAGCGGCTGACCGTTGACGTAGACATCCTTGTGGCGGATTTCCACCAGGTCTCCGGGGACGCCGACGATTCTTTTGATGAAATCCCGGCGTTTGAAATAGGGTTCACCGGCATCCTGGGGGAATTCAAAAACAATGACATCGCCCCTCTCGGGTTCCCGGATCTGAAAAAGTTCGCGGCCGAGAACGGGAATACGGGTGCCGAAGATAAATTTGTTGACCAGAAGGTGGTCCCCTATCAGCAACGTGTCTTCCATGGAACCGGAGGGTATCTTGAAAGCCTGAACGAAATAGATGCGGATGAATACCGCCAGCACCAGGGCGACAAAGAGGGCCTCGAAGAGTTCAAATCGCCTGTTGCTCTGCCGGAATAGTTGCCGGTCGGGGTTGAAGACGCCGGCGCCGATCCGTTTTTCCAGCGCCAGGGAGAGACGGATCAGCAGCAGATCGCCGGGGATGCCGGAAGTCAGAGCGAGTAGAAGAAAACCGAGGAGATAGCGCCCCAAAACCTGCTCCGGGGTGAAATAAAAATCGAAGATCGCGTCGGTGCAGAAAAAGGCGAGAACGCAATGGATCGGCAAACAGACCAGGGCGGCGATCCCGGCGATACGAATATGTTGGAGATTTTCTTTTTGTAGGACCAGGTAGGAAAAGGTCAGGAAGAAAACCGAGGAAAGCACCAGGGCCGACAAAAGACCCAGGCCCAGGCTGCCGGGAACGGTGTAAAAGGGAAAGAGTACCCAGAAGGTCCCCTGAAAAAGACTGACCAGCCCCAAAAGACGCATTTTCATGTAATCATTCGAACGGACGTCCGATTTCCCGGAACCTTGTCCCATCGGTCAACTCTCTTTCACTTTCAGGATGGCCAAAAATGCCTCTTGGGGGATTTCCACCTTGCCGATCTGCTTCATCCTCTTTTTGCCCTCTTTCTGTTTTTCCAGAAGTTTCCGCTTGCGGCTGATATCGCCCCCATAACACTTGGCGGTGACGTCTTTGCGCAACGCCTTGACATTCACCCTGGCAATGACCTTGTTGCCGGTAGCCGCCTGAATGGCCACCTCATACTGCTGGCGGGGGATGAATTCCTTCATCTTGACGATCAGATCCCGTCCCCGCTGGGCGACGTTGTCCCGGTGGACGATCAGGGACAGGGCATCGACCGGCTCGCCGTTTATGAGAATGTTGAGCCGGACGAGTTGGCTGGGGCGATAATCGAGAAACTCGTAGTCGAGGGAAGCGTAGCCTCGGGATATGGATTTAAGGCGGTCGTAGAAATCGAGGACGATCTCGTTGAGGGGGAGTTCGTAGACCACTATCACCCGCTCCGCGGTCAGGTATTTGATCTCGTTTTGAATGCCTCTTTTCTCTTCGCAAAGGGCAAGGACCGAGCCGACATATTCATGGGGCAGATGGATGGAGGCGCGTATGAAAGGCTCCTCAATGCGGGCGATGTGCTGTTCTTCGGGCAGTTTGGTGGCGCTGTCCACGCGGATCGTGCGGCCATCATTAGTATAGACGAAATAGACGACGGTGGGAGCGGTGGTGATAAGGGAGACGTTGAATTCTCTTTCCAGGCGTTCCTGGATGATCTCCATGTGGAGAAGGCCCAGGAAGCCGCAACGGAACCCGAAACCCAGGGCGACTGAGGTCTCCGGTTCGAAAGAGAAGGAGGAATCGTTGAGACGCAGTTTTTCCATGGCATCCCGCAGGGCATCATAATCCCCCGGATCGATGGGGTAAAGGCCGGAGAAGACCATCGGCTTGACTTCCTTGAAGCCGGGAAGGGGGTGGGCCGTGGGCCGATGGAAATGGGTGATGGTCTCCCCTACCTTGGCGTCCTGGACCACCTTGATGCCGCCAATAAGGAAACCCACCTCACCGGCCGCCAGGGCTTTGGTTTCCACCGGATGGGGGCTGAAAACCCCAACCTTGAGCACTTCGTAGCTCCTTTTGTTGGACATGAGGAGGATCTTGTCCCCTTTGGAGACGGCACCGTCAATAATTCGGACCAGGACGATGACTCCTTGGTAGGAATCATACCAGGAGTCGAAGATGAGCGCCTTGAGCGGAGCTTCCGGATCCCCCTTGGGAGGCGGGATGCGCTGCACCAGAGCTTCGAGGATGTCATTTATGCCGATCCCCTCCTTGGCGCTGGCCTCGATGGCGTCGCGGGCGTCGAGACCGATGATCTCTTCGATCTCCTGGCGGGCCCGCGCCGGATCGGCGCTCGGCAGGTCGATCTTGTTGAGCACCGGAAAGACTTCCAGGTTCTGATCGATGGCCAGATAAACATTGGCCAGGGTCTGGGCCTCTACGCCCTGGGAAGCGTCCACTACCAGCAGCGCTCCTTCGCAGGCATACAGGGAGCGGCTGACCTCATAGGAAAAATCCACATGGCCGGGGGTGTCGATCAGGTTGAGGATGTAGTCCCGCCCGTCGTTGGCCCGATAGGCCAGGCGGACGGCCTGCGCCTTGATGGTGATGCCCCGTTCTCGCTCCAGGTCCATCTTGTCCAGAAACTGGTCGGTCCGCTCGCGGATGGTCAAGGCTCCGGTTGCTTCCAGAAGGCGGTCCGCGAGGGTAGATTTGCCGTGGTCGATGTGGGCGATGATGGAAAAGTTACGGATAAATTTCTGGTCCATGGAGGTCAGCCGTTCAAAAGTGCCGCAGAAAAAAGCTTAAATTGTTAGACTACAAAAAAGGGATGGCGTTGTAAAGGTCATTGGGAATTGCAGAGGCAAAATGCTGTCGGCCTCAGTTCGGGATCGGCGCAGTACCCTGATCCGTCAATTTTTTCTGGCCGAAATGGCCAAAAAATAATAGGATTTTCCATTAAGAACAGGATTTGATGATAGCCCTTGCCAAATTTTTTCATTTAACGGTAGGATGTGGCAATTTTTTTACAAAAAAGCACCAGGGATGGATCTTGATGAAAACCATTGACGGTCAAATCTATGAGTCCTGTCTCAAGATGGGAGACAAGACCGCTTTCCAGCAAAAGATCGGCGACATCTGGCAATCTTTTTCCTACCGCACCCTGTGGTCGGAATCGGAGCAGACCACAGCCGGTTTGCAGAAAGCGGGGATCAAAAAAGGGGATCGGATATCTATCCTCGCCCCTCCCTCTTTTCGCTGGGTGGCCGCCTATCTGGCCATTCTCAAAGCCGACGGCATCACCGTGCCCATTGACAAGGAACTGAAGGCCGGGGAGATTCGTCATATCCTCACCGATTGTGAAGCCAAGATCGTTTTCACCGAAGAAAATCACCTCGACATGCTGGTGTCCCTGGTTCAGGATCTCCCCAAACTGGAAAAAATCGTCATCATGCATCCGGATGGTGACAACAAGATCGCCGATCCGGTCATGGAAATGATGGTCGATGATCTGGTTTCCGAGTGGCGGCGGATATCCCAGAAATACGAATTGCCCAAAGAGGAAATCACCAATTTTGAGCAGTTGGCGGATAAATTTTATCTCTTCCTGCAAAAACAGGGTTCCTCCACCAAGGCCAGAAACGGCTATGTCGGTCATCTCCTCGGCGGACAGGAGATTCAGATGCGCCGGCTCTTCAAGAAAAAGCGCCTCGAATACCTGAGCGGATTCCGCCAGGAAGATCCGCCCCTGCCACCCCAGCATCATCCCTCCGATCCGGCGGTGATCATCTACACTTCAGGCACTACGGGGCGCTCCAAAGGGGCGATCCTCTCCCATTCCAACATCATGTCCAACGTTTACACGGGAATCGACCTCTATCGTCTCACCGACAAGGTGGAGATGCTCTCCGTGCTTCCCATCCACCATGTCTTCGAACAGGTGCTGGGCATCATTTTGCCCCTCACCCTCGGCGGCACCGTATCCTTTGTCGAATCGTTGAAAAAAATCGGCCCCAACCTTCAGGAAGTACAGCCCAATTTCATGCTGGGGGTTCCCGCCCTCTATCGCATTTTCTACAACCGTATCCGCAAGAAGATCGAGGACAGCACCTTTTTAAAAATGCTTTTTGCCTTGCCGGGCACCAACAAGGTGGTCAAGTCGAAGATCCTCAAGTCAATGGGTGGCGGGGAGATGGTCTTCATCAGCGGCGGTGCGGCCCTCGATCCCGAAATTCAGGACGGCCTGAGAAAATTCGGCCTTACCATCTACCAGGGATACGGGATCACGGAAACTTCGCCGGTGGTGTCGGCTGAATCTCCTGTTTATCAGCGTCTTGGTTCCGTGGGCAAGGTACTGCCCGGTGTGGAAATACGCATCCTGGAACCCAACGAAGAGGGGGTGGGAGAGATCCTGATCAAGGGCCCCAACGTCATGCAAGGCTATTTCAACAACCCCAAGGCCAGCGAAGAAGTGCTTCAGGACGGCTGGTATCACAGCGGTGACCTGGGGCGCATCGACGCCGACGGCTACCTCTATATCTGTGGGCGCCTCAAGAACCTCATCGTTACCCCCAACGGCAAGAACGTCTATCCGGAAGAGGTAGAGGAAGAACTCCTCAAGAGCGAGTTCATCGCCGAAGTCATGGTCTACGGCCACAAGATCGACAAAACGGCGGAAGAGGTCTATGCCCTGATCTATCCCAACCAGGAGGCTGTCGACAATTACGCCCGGGAAAAAGGGAAGGTCCCCTTTGGTCCCCAGGAACTGGAAGAGTTGATTCGCCGCGAGGTTTTGGAGCGGTCCAAAAGCCTGGCCGATTACAAAAGGGTCAAAAAATTCTCCCTCCGGGAGGACGAATTCCCCAAAACCACCACCAGAAAGATCAAACGCTTTGTCGTCGAACCCGACATCGCCGCTTTGGAATAAGAGAGAGATTCTGCGAAATCCCTCAGCCAGCCTGCCGCCAGGCAATACGAAACGGCGGCCGCCGCTCAGCCAGCGGGGCCGCCGTTTTTTTTCAAGGGTTGCCTTCCTTCCGCGTCCTCTTCCGCCCTATCACCCGTATTTGCGGCTCAGGTTCTCCAGATAACGGGAACGCACCTGCTCACTGGCCATAAGCCGTTTAACCGGGGACAGTTTGAGAATGGCCCCCAGAACAGCGCCCAGAACGCGATGACTGAGAAGAACCTGGTTGTCGAAAATGAGGTTCTGCAGTTTGCCCCGTTCCAAAGCCATCAATACGGTACGATGGGTGGAGTTAAGCGGAGGGATGACCCTCATGTTCCGCTCTTGGAGGCGGATAGCATCATTGGGGCAGATCCGTTGGCAGATGCCGCAGCCTAGGCAATCCTCTTCATGGAGAACCGCCTTGGGCAGTCCTTCGCCGATTTCGACATTGTCATAAGAAACGGCCTCAACCGGGCAGTATTTCATGCACAGGCCGCAGCCGATGCATTTTTCCCCGTCGATGGCCGGCAAATAGTTGCTCGTGTGGATCGGGTTGAGAACCCCGAAGCGCCGCGCCGCAATCATCGCTTCACAGCAGCAGCGGCAGCAATTGCAGATAAAACTGATGCCCTCGCGGGCGTTTTCTCCAAACTGGATCAGATTGTGCTCATAGGCCTGGGCCAAAAGATCGAGGCATTCCGCGGCCTCGATCTTGCGGGCCGCTCCATGGTTAATCAGGGAAGCGGCCGGAGCGTTGAAGGTCATGCAGGTTTCCTGGGGTGCGTCACAAGCCAGGCCGAGATGCTCTTTTTTGTGGCGGCAGAAACAGAGACCGATGCCGATATGGGTGGCGGAGCGGATCACTTCGCTGGCGCGATCATAGTTCAGAACATGGAGGCTGTCGTCCTCGCCGAGGGCCGGTTCATGGGCAAAGATCCGGCCCATTTGGGTTTTCCCGCCGCTGAAAAGGCCTTTGACGAAATCCTCCTCCTTATTGAGATACTCTTCAAACAAACGGCTGAGCAGCTTTTTGTCCAGGTTGCCGCCGGTACGCATGAGGCTGAATTCGAAAAAGCCGATCATGGGCGGCGGCAATACGTAAACGACGCTGCCGTCCTCTTTTTCCAAGTCCAGCAAAAGGGTTCGTGAAGCCAGGGACTCCAGTGTTTTTCGCGCTTCGGCCAAACCGGTCTTCCAGATACGGGCGGCCTTGATGTCGGTAAAGGGGCGGATGGGAAGCTGGGCCACAAGGGCGGCCTCCTGTTCACTGAAAAGCATCTCGAGAATTTGGCAAAGCAGAGCGGACGGAGGAGCGCCAACGGGAAAGCGGTTCAAACGTTCAACCAGACTGGAATATCCGTTTTTAAGGGTATGGTGGGCCATGAAAATCCTTTTGCAGGAAGTTGAAAAAGGGCGTTTTTTTCTTTGGCCTGGGGGGCTGGAATTTTTAAATGCTCACATGCGATGGTATGTGCCGCCCTTTTATAAAATCTCGCACCTTGCTAAAAAGACCAGAATGCTTGTTTTCAGCTGTCCGGCGGTAAAATTTTTTCCTGACGGGGAACAGGGGAATCCTTCGAACTTAAGGCCACAGAGCTGCCATTATGTTGAGATTGCTCCCTTCTGACAAGAGGAAACTCGTTCCCTGCGCTCTCCGCCCGGCGCCGGAACCCGGCTTGCGAACCTGCTATTTATCGGTTAAATTTGAAAAAACGTATTCGTCTCCTCTCGCAATCGCCCGGAAAAATCCCTGGAGAAACCTTCTAAATTAAGTCGCTTGCCCGGTTGTTCCCATTTCTTCCGGGGGCGGAAAGGACAGGGATGGAAATTGTCGAAAGAATCCGCCGCGAACACCACGAAAGCCTCATCACCCTGCGCACGATAGCCCAGACCGCCCGGCAAATGGAAAAAGGGGCGCCGCTGAAGGTGGAGCCGGTACTCAACATGGTCGCCTCGGTTCTCGATTTCAACACTCACTGCCACCACTTCAAAGAGGAGAAACTGTTTCAGGTGCTGGCTCTCAAATTAGACGAGGACGATATCACCCTGCTGATGGAGCTGGAGGCGGAACACAAAGCCGCCAATGAACTTTTAAAGTCCATTCACCGGCAGATCCGCGAGACCGTACCGCAGATTCCCCTGCTCAAAAGTCGCGTCGTGGAAACCCTGTGGACCTTTGTCGAATTGAGTCGCCGCCATATGGACAAAGAAGAAAAACAGCTTTTCCCTCGCCTGGAAGGCATCCTCCAGGAGGCTGAGAGAATTCGCCTTTTGGAATATTTTGAGCCCTCCCCTTCTCCGTGCTCGTTTTCAGACAATCCGCCGGCCGGTGTCTGGTCCTCCAAAGAATTATGAGTGATTCCAAATCTCTTGATATCTATCGGGAAAAGCGGAATTTTCAGAAAACGTGTGAACCTTGCGGAAAAATCCGCAGTCCCGGGCAAGATCCTCTCTTTGTCGTCCAAAAGCATCAGGCATCGACCCTTCACTACGATTTTCGCATCGAAGTCGACGGCGTGCTCAAATCCTGGGCGGTGCCCAAAGGCCCATCCCTGGATCCCCGAGAAAAAAGGCTGGCGGTTGCCACCGAGGACCATCCCCTCGAATATGCCGACTTCGAAGGAACCATCCCCGCAGGGGAATACGGTGGCGGCACCGTTCTCATCTGGGATGAAGGGACCTACAGGCTGCTTCCCGACAAAAAAGGGGAATTCACCCCTGTTCTCGAGGGGATTGCAAAGGGCCAGGTGCGGATTTTTCTCCATGGCCGGAAGCTCCGCGGGGGATTCGCCCTGCAACGCTTCAAAACGGGAAGGGACGAAGCCTGGCTGCTGATCAAGATGGCCGATGAGGAGGCCGCTCCCGAGAGGAATCCGCTTCGGGACCAACCCTGTTCGGCCCGCAGCGGCAAATCCCTGGAGGAGGTGACGGGGGATGCCGCCAAGGGGTGATGCGCTGTATCAGCCACATTGACCTTGACGGAACGCCCTCTATTTCCTAGTCTCTCCAGGTAGATTATCCTTTTTTTATTTTGGGGGTTCTGTGCGGGCGTTTTGTCGTCCGGCGGGGCTTCATTACCGAAGGGGAGGAAAGATATGAAAATTCTGGTTACCGGCGGTTGCGGCAACATGGGCGGCCATGTGGTCAGGGTTTTTGCCCGGGAGGGGCATGAGGTCCGGGTGGTGGACAAGGATGCCGAAGGATTGAAAAAGCTCGCCGCTCCGGGAGTGGAGATTTTGGCCGGGGATATCTCCGATAAAAATCTGGCCGTGAAAGCGGTCCAGGGGGTCGATGCCATTATCCACCTGGCCTGGAGTTTCTCCGAGGATCTTCTCGATCTTATCGATATCGACGTGAAAGGGTACAAACATCTTCTCGACGCCGCCGTCGAACAGGGGGTGCAGCATGTGATCAATGCCAGCACCGCCGTGGCTTACGGCAAACCCCTGACTTCGCCGGTGGACGAAACCCACCCCCACCTTGTCGAAAAGGCCCGCAAGCCTCCTTATGCCCTGGCCAAGCTGATCACCGAGGAACTGGGTAAAATCTACGCCGAAAAGCACCCTGTGGCGGTCAACAACGTCATGATCTGGTATGCCTACGGGGACGAAATCGGCGGCAAGCATATCCGCGGCATGGTCAAGGATGCGATCCAAAAAGGATGCATAGAGGTACCGGCGAACAGCGGCGGCAGTTTCCTCCAGTTGGACGATTTCATCACCGGAGTGAAGGGCATTCTGGCCGCCAAACCCAAAGGGGAACTCTTCAATCTGGCCACCGTATATCTCACCTGGGAAGAACTGGCCCGATTGATCGTCGCCCAGGCGAACCCTGCGGCCAAGGTGGTGGCCGTCCCCAAAGAAGAATGGACGGGCAGCTCTTTCCTCGCCGACGACTGGCATTTCAGCACCCGCAAAGCGGAACAGATGCTTCATTTCCGGACCAAACTGACCAGGGAAAAAGCTATCGCACATCTCTCCAAGGCCCTGGAAGCCTGCGTGGCCGAGGTCAAAGCCAAAATCTGACGGCGGATTCGGTCGAAACATCTCCGCAACGGGCCTTTTCCAGGCCCGTTTTTTTTAAGTCTTTGAGGTCATTAACAAAAATTAAAACAACTTTACAGGCCCGCCATTGACATTGCAAACCCTGGTGGTTAATAAAAAGGAAAACCCGTGACCCGTGGAGGATGAGATGAAACCCCTTAAAACCGTTTTTTCCTGTCTGCTGATCCTGTTTTTAGGTATTTCTTTGGATGCTTCGGCGCAAACCGGCCAGATTCCGGATTTTGTCGAACTATCCCAGAAAATCAAGCCGGCGGTGGTCAATATCAGAACCTCGAAAACGGTCCAGCCGCGCCGGCCGGTTTTCCCAGGCACCCGGGACGAATTTTTCAACGAATTTTTCGAACGTTTCTTCCGCGACATGCCCAACGCACCCCGCAAGGAGAGATCCCTGGGCTCGGGGTTCATCATCTCGACGGACGGCTTCATCCTCACCAACCACCATGTCGTCGACGGCGCCGATGAAATCGGTGTCCGCCTGGCGGACGGGCGAACCTTTACGGGAGAGGTCAAGGGGTCTGATCCCAAACTCGACCTGGCCCTTGTCAAGATCGACACCGGCAAGGAGCAACTCCCCGTCGCCAAATTGGGCGACAGCGACAGCCTGCGGGTGGGGGAATGGGTCATCGCCATCGGCAATCCTTTCGGCCTGGAACAAACCGTCACCGTGGGGATTGTCTCCGCCAAGGGCAGGGTTATCGGCGCCGGCCCCTATGACAATTTCATCCAGACCGATGCCTCCATCAACCCCGGCAATTCGGGGGGACCCCTTTTCAACGCCAAGGGGGAAGTCGTCGGCATCAACACCGCCATTGTCCGCGGCGGCCAGGGAATCGGCTTCGCCACGCCGGTCAACGTGGCCAAAAACATCATCCCCCAACTTCAGGAAAAGGGAAAAGTGGTGCGCGGCTGGCTGGGGGTAACAGTTCAGGACGTTTCTCCCGATCTGGCCAAATCCTTCGGCCTGGAAGAGGCCCAGGGCGCCCTGGTTTCCGAGGTGGTCAAGGATTCCCCGGCGGACAAGGCGGGGATCAAACGGGGCGATATCATCCTCACCTTCAACGGCAACGAGATCAATATCCTCAATGACCTCCCCCGCCTGGTGGCCGACCGGACGGTGGGCGAAAAGGTGGAAATCGTGCTTTTCCGGGACGGCAAAAAAAGAACGGTCCGCACCTCCCTGGGACAGGCTCCGGAGGATGAAGAAGCGGCTGCGGCCGCCGGGGATGAAACGTCCAAACTGGGGATGACCGTCTCGGACATCTCACCGGATGCGATGCGTTTTTACAACCTCAAGAAAAACAAGGGGGTTCTCATCACCCAGGTGGCCCCTGAAGGCCCCGCCGCGGCAGCCAATCTCCGGCCGGGGGATCTGATTCTGGAAATCAACAATACCGAAACGCCGGATCTGGCGACCTTCCAAAAAGCCGTTCAGGGGATGAAAAAAGGACAGATAGTCCGCCTTTTGGTGCAAAGAGGCTCCTACCTTTCCTACACTACCCTGCAGATGGAATAGGGATTTCATCCCGTGCCGCGAAATCCTGGGAGAAGGGGCTGCGCCGAAAACAGGGCCTCTTCTCCCGGGAAGCGGCATTGCGCCTCCATATAGGTGTTTTGGCCTGCCATGCGTTCCGTTTTTTTTCCGCGATTGCTCAACGGCGCCTTCGGCGACCCGGCCTTTTATGTACGGATCGCCCACCGGGGATGCGCCCTGCTCTTCGATTGCGGGGATCTTCATTCCCTGACCCCAAGGGAAACCCTGAAGATCCATGCCGTTTTCATTTCCCACGCCCATATCGACCACATGATTGGTTTCGGGGCGCTGATCCGCTTTTCCCTCTACCGGGAGAAACCTCTCCTTATTTTCGGACCCCGCGGAATTACCGAACGCATTCAGGGCCAGTTGGCCGGTTACACCTGGAATCTGATCCGTGACTATCCCCTTCACCTGAAGGTGCGGGAAATCCTCCCCGGGACTCTGCGGGAAACCCACTTTCGCGCCTGTCATTGTTTCGCTCCTGAAGGTTTTTCCGAGAGCGGGATTGCCGGCGACACCATCCTGACCAGACCCGATTATTTTGTCCGCGCCGTTTATCTGGACCATGGGGGCATCGACAGCCTGGCCTTCTCCCTGGCCGAACCAACCCACATCGCCATTCATAAGGATGCCCTTGAAGCTCAGGGTTTCCAGGCGGGCCCTTGGCTGGCCGCGTTCAAAGACAGGGCACGGAAAGGATCCCTGGCGACAACTCCGGTGACGGTTCCCCTCGTGGGAGGCGGAAAAACCGTCGTTTCCGGCGACGATCTTTTCCGCCGGATCGCCCATCGGGAACGGGGGATGAAGGTCACCTACGTCACCGACGTCTCCCCGACGGCAAGGAATATGGAAAAGATCATCACCTTGGCCGAAGATTCCCACCTGCTGGCCATCGAGGCTGTTTTTCTCCACAAGGATTGGCCCCTGGCCGAGGAGCGGAACCATCTGACCGCTTCTTTGGCCGGAGCAATCGCCCGCCGGAGCCGGGCCGCCCGTTTCCTTCTTTTCCACCACTCGCCCCGTTATCAAGGCGCGGGCGATCTTCTTCTTGAGGAGGCCTGGCAGGCCTTTTCGGGCAGGGACGGGATGTCCACGACAGGGCCCGGACCTGTGTTAGAATAGAGCAAATCATTCTTTACTTCCCTGTGGAGGCGCGGTGTGATCCCTGATTCCGAATACAAGATTCTGGTAACCGGCGCCAGGGGGCAGATCGGCGCCGACCTGGTCCCGGCCCTGAACCGGCGTTACGGGATGGAGCGTGTGCTTTCCTGCGGCCGCCATTCACCCACCACTGCCGTGGGCCGATTTGAAATCCTCGATGTCACCGATTTTCAGGCCCTTGTCCATGCCGTCTCCCGCCACGGCATCACCACCATCTATCACCTTGCCGGCATCCTTTCCGCCAAGGGAGAAAAGAATCCGGAGGCCTGTTGGCAGATCAACCTCAATGGCCTGCGCAATATCCTCGAGGTGGCCCGCCTTCACCGGTGCCGGGTTTTCTGGCCCAGTTCCATCGCCGTCTTCGGGCCGCGGACACCGAAACGGAACACCCCCCAGGAGACCGTCCTCGATCCCGTGACCCTTTACGGCATCACCAAGGCGGCCGGTGAATATCTCTGCCAATACTACTGTAGCCACCACGGAGTCGATGTGCGCAGCCTTCGTTTCCCCGGCATAATCAGCCATCGGGCCCAGCCCGGCGGCGGCACGACCGATTACGCCGTGGAGATTTTTCATGAGGCCCTGGCCAAATCCCGATATCAGTGTTTCGTCCGTTCCGACACCACGCTTCCCATGCTCTACATGCCGGACGCCCTCGACGCCGTTTTCCTGCTCATGGACGCCGCCCCCTCCCGGATCAGGGTACGGACCAGTTACAACGTCACCGGGCTGAGCTTTACCGCCCTCCAGCTAGCCGAGGAAATCCGTAAACATCTGCCCGGCTTCCAGGCCGTTTTCCAACCGGATGAAAGGCAGGGCATCGCCGATTCGTGGCCGTCCAGCATCGACGATTCCCCGGCCCGCCGGGACTGGGGTTGGAAGCCCTCCCATGACCTCGCCGCCATCGTGACGGACATGCTTGGCCATCTGGGAAAAGATATGGGCCAAGGAGGCAGGAATGAATGAACAGGCCAAAGCCATTTTCCGCCCCATCCTCGATGAGATATCCCGTTCGGGATTGTATAAAGAGGAGCGGATACTTACCTCCCCCCAGGGAAGCCGCATCCGCCTCGGCGCAGGGAGGGAGGTCCTCAACTTCTGCGCCAACAACTATCTCGGCCTCGCCAACCATCCCCAGTTGCTCGCCGCGGCGCAGCACGCCCTGTCCCGCCACGGCTTCGGCCTGTCATCGGTACGTTTCATCTGCGGCACCCAGGATATCCACCGTGAACTGGAACACAGGATCGCCGCCTACCTGGGCATGGAGGACGCCATCCTCTACACTTCCTGTTTTGACGCCAACGGCGGCCTCTTCGAAACCCTTCTCGACGAGGAATGCGCGGTCATCAGTGACGCCCTCAACCATGCCAGCATCATCGACGGCATCCGCCTGTGCAAAGCCAGGCGTTTCGTTTACCGGCACGGCGACATGAACAACCTCGAGGATGCCTTGCGAAAAGCGGCGTCCGCAAAAATCCGCCTGGTTGCCACCGACGGTGTTTTCAGCATGGATGGGGATGTGGCCAAACTCCCGGAAATCGTTGCCCTGGCGGAACGTCATCGGGCCATGGTCATGGTGGATGACAGCCATGCCACCGGATTTCTCGGTGCCACCGGCAGGGGAACTTCCGAGTATTGCGGTGTCGCCGGGAAAATCGACATCATCACCAGTACTCTCGGCAAGGCCCTGGGGGGAGCGTCGGGCGGATTCACCTGCGGTTTTTCGGAAATGGTGGAGCTTCTTCGGCAGCGTTCCCGCCCCTACCTCTTCTCGAACAGCCTGGCCCCGGTCATCGTCGCCACCTCCATCCAGGTTCTCGAAATTCTTTCCACGGCGCCGGATCTCCGCCAAAAGCTCATGGAAAATACCCATTTTTTCCGCGCCCGGATGACGGCGGCCGGTTTTGACATCAAGCCCGGCGTCCACCCGATCGTCCCCATCATGCTCTACGATGCCCGACTGGCGAAAACCATGGCGGCGGATATGCTGAACGAAGGAATCTATGTGATTGGTTTCTCCTACCCGGTTGTGCCCCGGGAGATGGCGCGCATTCGTGTGCAAATTTCCGCCGCCCACAGCCACGGGGATATCGAACAGTGTCTTGCCGCTTTTCAGAAAATCGGCCGCAAACATGGAATTATTTAAATACCTAGCAAAAATTCCGGGGAAGCTACATGAACAGAGGATCTAACATGCTTGTTCTCGGCATCATAGTTGTCTTCGGTATTTTCGTTCTTTTCCTGGTCCTGCGCAGCTACACCCATTACCGCCAGCAACGGGATCTTCCCCTCAGCGCCGACGCAGCGGTAGTGGTCAGCAAGCGGGCCAAGCATCGCTATTCCAGGGAGGACAAGATACTTCCCAACAGCGACCATTTCATCACCTTTCAGATCGGCCAACCGGGCGACCGGCTGGAAATGCGGGTCAGCGCCGAGGATTTTGCCGCAATCCAGGAGGGGGAGCAGGGAATCCTCTGGCATCAGGGGATCATTTTTAACCGTTTTGACCGCAAGTGATGGCTGAAATTTTTTTCAAAGGAGGGATAAGGTATGGGGGTTCTTCAAGCAGGACAGAAAGCGCCGGAGTTTTGTTTGGCAAACAAGGACGAGAGGAATGTCCGCCTGGAAGATTATACCGGGCGTTGGGTGGTCCTTTATTTTTATCCCAAGGACAATACGTCGGGCTGCACCCGCGAGGCGGTGGATTTTTCGGATATGGTTGCCGACTTCGCCCAAAAGCAGGCCGTCATTCTCGGCATCAGCCCCGATTCCGTTAAATCCCACGGGAAATTTATGGAGAAACACGGACTGAAGGTCGAACTGCTGAGCGATCCCGACCACCAGGTATGTGAACGGTACGGAGTCTGGCAGTTGAAAAAGATGTGCGGCCGCGAGTCTTTTGGCGTCGTGCGCAGCACCTTTCTGATCAACCCAGAAGGGATTATTGATAAGGTCTGGGAGAAGGTGAAAGTGGACGGGCACGCGGCAGCGGTCCATGACCGCTTGTGCGCCCTGTCCTCCGTATAATATATATTATTTATGATTATTTTTTGAATGGTTAGAATATTATCTGTATAAATAGGATGAAGAAAAAGGGGCACCTGGCGTCCCCTTTTATTGGCGAGCGTCTTTCAGAGGAGTCCCATAACGGGATGCATCTGGGGGATAACCCGCACATCGGGGTGGTCCGCGGCAAGTTTTCCCTGCAGATCGAGAAGCTCGGCAGCTGAAAAGGGCTCTCCGCCGGTCCGCGGCTGAAGAATGAGCGGGAACCGGGGCGCCCGCGCCGCCCCCAGGCGGGCCGCACGCCTTATTTCCTCACCGTCGGCACGCCGATCGATAACGATTTTGACGCACCCTTCCCGGTTCCCGGCCAGCCGTAGAAATTCCCCGTGTTCCTCCCACATTGCCGCCTCTTTCGTCATCGACGGCAATTTGATGTCCGTGGCCACATAATCGATCCAGGGAAGCAGTTTTTCCATGGCCTGGGGAAGAGTTCCGTTAGTCTCCAGGTAGATCGGCAGGAGGGAACGCAACTCTGGCAACCAGTGGCAGAGAATCCGCCAGGAAAGAAGTGGTTCTCCGCCGGTCAGGCTCAGGGAATGGTGAGCGCCGGGCAAAGATTCGAGCCACTGTCCGAGCATGGTTTTAATGACGGAAAGGGAAACCGGGTTAGGAATTTTCTCGAAAACACCGTGCCCGGGAACGGTTTCCAGCCGGCAGAAATTCTGCGCATCGACGGGCGTGTCGCAATAGGCGCAGGCACGGTTGCAGCCGGCAAAGCGGATGAAAATCTGGCGCCGGCCCAGCCACGGCCCTTCCCCCTGAATGGAGGAAAAGATCTCCAAAAGATTGGCGTCAGTCGCGGGTGTAGGCGGCGCAGGCATGGTCCGACTCCCAGACGGCGACCTTTTCCACCGTCACCATATAGGGGGCGAGTATCTTTTCCAAGTGCTCGAAAAGGTAACGGGAAATGTTTTCCGAAGAGGGACTGACATCCTTGAAAAAAGGTAGTTGATTCAAGTATTTGTGATCGAGTCCCTGAAGAAGCTTCTTGGTCTCCCCCTTGAGGATGCGGAAATCGACGCCGAGGCCCGCCTTGTCGAGTGCTGCGGCAGCGACGGTCACTTCCACTTTCCAGTTGTGACCATGAAGGTTTTCGCAATCCCCCTGATAGTTCAAAAGGTTATGGGCGGCGGCAAAATCGGTATGAATGGTCAGATGATACATCGGGTCGGCTTCCTTTGTCTTAAGAGTTTGTCGTCTCGTCGTTTTCTTTATCCGCCGGTTTTTCCCCCGGAATCCGGTATTCCCCGGTGGACCATTTGCCCAGATCGAGGAGGCGGCAGCGCGGGGAACAGAACGGACGGTCGGGACTGTTGCACCAGTCAACGGTTCTGCCACAGATGGGACAGTTCACGGAAATTTTCTTAGCGGTTTTCATGATGGCTGAAATCAAAAGCGCTTTCTCCCAGGTCCGGGAGAAAGCTTCTCTGCAAAAAGGCAAAGCCCCATTTTCCGGGGCTTTGCGCGTCCTTTAAGGGGTGGGCACAAGCAGCAAAAACCAACGACGACCCTGGGGGATCATTCCTGGAGCAGGCGGAGGATCTCCTTCTGGTGATGGGAAATGTTGCGGATGCAATCCAGTATCCCGAGGAAAATCGGCGCCGCCTGGGGCTGGCATAAACCTTCGATCAACCGGGCTTCGTGATCGGTGGCAAACTCGATGCAGAAGCGGGCCATGTCATCGATTTTGCCGTTGACATAGTTTACCAGAATACTGTTCTCGGTTACCAGAATATCTTCCAGAGAGCGGAATATCCCAGCCTCATGATCGAACAGAAAATTGGTCTGGGAAATCGCCTTGTCCGAAAAAAGTAATCCTCCGGCTATCTGCTTCTGGACGGGATCAACCAGGTCGGCGACCTTTCCTTTGATCATCTCCACGTGGGCAAGAAGGTTTTGCAGCTGGAGCGCCTGGCTTTTTCCCGCCGTTTCCGCCGCAACTTTCTGCAAATCCGCCTTGGCGCTTTCTATCCCCCGCTCGACACGGCTACGGATTGTCTCGGCTTCGTTCAAATAGGCCGCCTTCTGGCGGTTGAAGGCTTTGCGGGTCAGCAGAATCATCTCCGTGAGTCTTTCAAGAATGGGCACCAGAAGATCGCTTCGCTTTTTCGCCATGCCGGATTCAATCATGGTTCCCTCCCTTTCGACGGCGGCCATGGAAGTTCTCATCGTTTTGTTTTAATTTTATCATCCCGGAGCCATTCTTTCATGGAGTTTTGTCGCTGTGATATTACTGGGCTCAGGTTCTTCGGGTCTCCGCAGCAGGGAAAAAGTTTAATCAGTCGGCGATGGCGCAGGCGATACCGATATCGAATACCTGCCCTCGGCGTTCCACAAAAAGTTCCTCTTCGGCCTGAATCGGCAGGAATCTCGCGCTTTTTTCATCCATGGCACAGCGAATGAGGTAACTTTGATGCAGTTTCAACGCGGGGATGAACGCCGGTACCCGGTAAAGAATGCCGTCTACAACGCAGGCAATCTCGTTTCGCAAAAATTCCTCGCCGGGTTCCTGAACCCCGTTCCGGTTGCGGTCGTGAAAGGCGTGGAGTATCAACAGCCCTCTTTCCGTCGGCATGCTCGGCGCCGAACCGAAGAACAGGTTATAGATGTTGCCTCTTTTCTCTTCCTCTTCCTGCGGCCTTTTTTCACGGGTCAGGCTTGTCGGTGGCTGCTGGGCCACGCCATCGGTCACCCATCCGAATCCGCAAACCAGGAGCGGAAAAATTATGGCCAAGACCGTTCTTGCACCCATCTAAATGGATTTTCCTTAATATTTTTTAGGGGTTATATTAACATATTCAATGTCTGAGAAGGAGTATGCTTTTACCCTTTACTGGAATCAAGTACCCACTTTAAATTCTCTTGCCTTGACCGGTCAAGGGACAGATTATAGACTGTGGCAAGGTGAAAATCATGAAAATAGATCAAAAACCAAACATTTCCGCCATGGGGTTCAGCGTTGAGGATTTTTTCTTTAGCTCCCTGCAGGAGGAAATCGCCGTGGATGAACTTTGCATCCGCCTGTTGCGGGATTTCTGCCGGGATCTGGCCGAACGGCACGGAATGGATCCGCGCAAGGCGGGCAAAAAAGCCCTGGGCGCCGATTATTTTCTAAGGGATTTTGTCGTTTCCGACCGCCGTTTGAATATCTTCAAGGTTACCGCCCATGAGATCACCGCTTTTGCCGGCAACTGGTACATTATGAAAAACCTCGATCCCGACATCCGGGAACTTACCGGCATCCTGGATGGGGTCGAGGATTTCTACCGATTCTGTTTGGAAGCGGGAAAAATCACTGCCGAGCGTTTTCGGGAATTGGCCGCAGCATGCGGACGCACCGACTATTACGGGCAACGGATCGAGGATTTCTGGGCCATTGAAGATGATGGTTTTATAGCCTGGAACGCAGCTTGTCCTCTTCCGGAATAGGCTTTCCTGAAGGCTTTCTTTTCGCGGTTTTCGACGCCCATGGATTTATCCAACCCCAAGATACGCGCGGCCCTCGTTTCCGTTGCTGCCGCCTCTTTTTTGTGCGTCATCAAACTTGCCATCGGCCTGTTAACCGGTTCGCTGGCCGTTCTCTCCTCAGGGATCGACTCCCTTCTCGACATTTTCATGTCGGGAATCAATTTCCTGGCCATCCGCCGGGCCGAAGAGCCGCCCGACAAAAAACACCCTTTCGGCCACGGCAAGTTTGAAACCCTGGCCACCCTCGCCCAGGCGCTGTTTATTTCCCTTTCCGGCCTATGGGTTCTTTTCGAGGCGGGACGCCGCCTGCTTCAGGGGTTTCACCTGCGGGAACTGGAGGGGGGAATCGGCGTGCTGCTCTTGGGGACGGTGGTTTCCTGGCTGATCAGCCGCTATCTGAAAAGGGTGGCCAAAGAGACGGAATCGGCTGCGCTGCGGGCCGATTCCATCCATTTTTCCATGGATGTCTACACCAACGGCGCCCTGATGATCGGTCTGGCGGTGATCAGCCGTTTCGGGATCACCTGGCTGGATCCCGTCCTGTCCATTCTGGTCGGCCTGTATATCCTTTACGAAGCCTTCTTTCTTCTGCGTCACGGCATGCGGGACATCCTTGACGAGCAACTTCCCGAACACCTGCGTGAAGAGATCATTCAATTGATTGAACATTCGGATGAATGCTTTGTCGGTTTTCACAACCTGCGCACCCGCCGGGCCGGCTCCCAGAAAATCATGGACCTTCATCTGGTGGTCTGCCGCAAGCTCTCGCTTGAAGACGCCCACAACATTGCCGATGCCCTCGAAAAGCGTATCGAGGGCGCCATCAGGGGAGCCGATGTCACCATTCACCTGGAGCCGTGCATGATTCAACCTTGCCTCGGGCCGAGCCAGTGCCCGCTGCCGGCTCGTTGCAAAAACGGCGCCGCCTCGCGATGCTGGCAGGACGATAATAAAGAGCAAAAAACCTACTTCTAGGCCCCTTCCCCGCTTGGCAGGACCTCCGCAAACGCTTGCCGGTAAACCTCTCCATCGTGGCTTGAAAAACAGACAAACCAGACCTCGCGTATGGCGCCACCCCGGGTCAGGTGGTTTTGCACCTCCCGAAGGGCAATCCGGCACGCCCGGTTAATGGGAAAGCCGTAGACGCCGGTACTGATGGAAGGAAAGGCTATGGTCCTCACGCCCTTTTCTTCGGCCAGGGCGAGAGAGTTGCGGTAACAACCGGCCAAATCCTCATCTTCGTGGTGGCCGCCGCCTTTCCAGACGGGGCCCACCGTGTGAATGACGTACTTTGCGGGGAGCCGGTAGCCCCCGGTAATCCGCGCCTCACCCGTCGGGCAGCCACCCAGGGTACGGCATTCCGCCAACAGGTCAGGGCCGGCGGCCAGATGAATCGCGCCGTCCACCCCGCCACCGCCGAGAAGGGAACGGTTGGCGGCATTGACGATGGCATCCACCGCCACGGTGGTGATGTCTCCACGAACCACTTTCATCGAAGCGGACTTCACTATTTCTTTTTCTTTTCCTGCCATGAAAACCCCCTTTTCGAAACAGGTTTTCGAAAACTGGTGCATCTACCGCGGGGCGAAGCCCAGTTCGTCCAGCATTTTCAGATCGTCCTTCAACTGTCGTCCTTCGGTGGTCAGATAGTGGCCGGTCATGATACCGCTGGCGCCGGCGTTAAAGACCAGGGGGTGCAGGGAACCCAGGTTTTTCTCCCTGCCCCCACAGACCAGGATCTCTTTGTCGGGAAGGACAAAACGGAAAAGAGCGATGATCTTCAGACAGGTCCATGGAGTCAGAAAATCGGCTCCTGCGAGGGGAGTGCCGGGAATCGGCGTCAAAAAATTGAGGGGCACCGCGTCGACGGCGAGATCCTTCAGCTCCAAGGCCAGTTCGAGACGCTGTTCGTCGCTTTCGCCCAGACCGAAAATGCCGCCACTGCAGACGGACAGCCCGGTTTTTCTGGCTTCCCGGACGGTGCCGGCTCGTTCCTGCCAGGAATGGGTCGTACAGATGGAGGGGAAAAAACTCCGCGATGTCTCCAGGTTGTGGTGATAGCGGCTTACTCCGGCATCCTTCAGGCGGGCCAAGGTGTCACCATCGACAACGCCCAGTGATACACAGAAGGCAAGGCGGGCCGTGGGAAGACTGGCTAACCCTTCCACAATCGTTTCGATTTCAGGGGCGGCCAATCCCTTGCCGCTGGTGACGACGGAAAAACGGTGCATGGGAGAATATTGGGCCTTTAGCGCCTGTTCGCGGATAAAGGAGGCCGCCTTGAGGGGGTAGACCGGGGCGGGGTTCCGGGAGAATCTGGATTGGGCGCAAAAAGCGCAGTCTTCCGAGCATTGCCCCGATTTTGCGTTGACAATGGTACAGAGATGAATACGCCGGCCGCAGAAGGAATGGCGCAGCCGATCGGCGCCGGACAAAAGATGCACAACCTCTTCGTCGGGAAGGAGGGCCAGGCGCAGGTAGCTTTCCCTTGGGGGCTGGCCGCCGGCCAGAATTGCGTCCGCCATTTGCAGAAAAAAACGTGCCGTATCAGCCACTTAAAACGCTCCTTCAGGGGTTTTTCGAAGATAATCCTCGAGGCGTTGCAAGGCCTGCGGCAGATTCCTTCGTCCGCAGCCGATGCGGAAATGATTTCCCGGATGATCATAGATACTCCCGGGCAAAAGCAGGACCCCGCATTTTTTCACCAGGCGGTCGCAAAACAGATCAATCTCGGCGCCGATCAGACGGGGGAAGGCGATCGGCCCGGCATCGGGACGGCGCCAGCGGAAACGATGGCGGTACCGGCTGAAAAAATCATCCAGATGCCCCAGGTTGGAACGGATGATCTCCACGTTGCGTCGGGCCAGGGACTGCCGGTGACGGAGGGCGATTTCGGCCAGCAGTTCGCTTGGCGCGCTGTTGCAGATTGTCGTGTAGTCCTTGAGGGCCGCCATGCGTTCCCGGACCTGTTGATTGCGGGTGGCGATCCAGCCGATGCGCAGTCCGGCCAGGCCGTAGGTTTTCGACATCACGCCGAGGGACACGGCCTGTCCGCCCACATCACAGGCGGCGGGCAGGCGGTCCTCTTCCCGGTATTCACAGCCACGGTAAACCTCATCAGAAAAAAGAATGATCCCGCGCTCTTCGGTGAACCGGACCACATCCTCGAAAGAACGGCGCTCCATGAGGAATCCCGTCGGGTTGTGGGGCGTGTTGAGGATGACGGCCCGCGTTTCCGGCCGTATCAGGGTTTTGAGTTCGTCTCCATCGAGGCACCACCCCGCCTCTTCCCTGGCGATCCACGGCGAGATATGGCAGCCGATGGCGCGGGCCACCTCGGCCAGGGACTGATAGCAGGGCCAGTGGACGACAACATGATCGCCGGCAGTGAGATTGCCGCGCATGAAAAGGTAGATGGCCTCCTCGGCGCCGCTATGGACGAGGACCTCGTCGTCATGGATAGAGCCGTAGATAGCAGCGATTTCCCGGCGCAGAGCTGGATTCCCCGGCGCTTCGGTATAGCCCAGCCACAAGCGCTTCAGGCGCTCTTCGGCATCCGCTTCCAGCCTCAGAAGGTCGGCGACGGCCACCGACTCGCAGTCGGAGCAGCAGAGAAGATAATCGGCGCTGAATTCGTAACGGGCGAAATAGCGTTCAAGCTTGAAGGGCGCCAGCATGGCTGTGAACGTGTCCTGACTGTTTTGAAATGGAATCTGTTTTTATGTAAACCTACCAGATACGGATCTCAAAATCCGCGAATTCTCTGAGCAGGTCGGAATATTCGACCTGAATCTGGATCACTTTGGCGGCGGGAGGACCGCTCTGTGCCCACTCGACCAGGGATTGCAGCGCTTCTTCCTCCCCTTCGGCTTCAATATAGACGCTGGTGTCGGGCATGTTTTTGACAAAACCGTTAAGTCCGAGCTGGGTAGCTTTTTTGCGGGCGCATGCCCGGAAACAGACCCCCTGAACCCGGCCGAAAACCTGAATGGTGATATGTCGTTTCATTGTAGTCTTCCTGCTTCTTTCCCGGGGTTTGATTCTTGGTGCCATCCTTGGGTTGAGACGGTTTTATCCCTTTCCGCGGGAGAGCGGGAAAAACCGCCGCAGCCGCGGGATCATGACCCACGGAGAAATTTTTCCAGGGCCGGAAAAAAATGACGGGCATCGCCGTAACCCTCATCAAACACCTGTCGAAGCCGATCGGGATTGCGCTCCGCCCGGCCTACCCCCAGATCCCGGGACGGCCTGATGACAAAAGCCGCGCCCTGCCGTTCCAGGCCGTCGATATGGTCCATCGCCTGATTGTAACGCACATGGCGTTTGGCCAGGGCCTTCCGCAGTCCGCCGAAACGGGGATAGAAAAGGCGGGCCAGCCTGGGGAAGGGAAAGGGTTTTTTGCGGTATTCTTGCGGGCGGGTGAGAATCAGCACATGACGCTCGTTGCCATCGGCCACGCTTTTGTAAATGGGCACGGCGTCGCTGACCCCGCCGTCCATCAACATGCGTCCTTCCAGGGAAACGGGCTTGGCAATAAAGGGCAGGCTGCAGGAGGCCCGCAGCGCCGTCATGAAATCTTCGCCAAGGGCCGATTTTTCAAAATAGACGGGGGTCCCGGCATGACAATCCGTGGTCACGATCCAGAACTTCTCCTTGGCTTCGGCAAAGCGTTGAAAATCGAAAGGAACCAGTTGGTTGGGAATAGTGTCAAAGATGAAATCCATGCCGAACAGTTCCCCGCCCAGCAGAAGCCGTAACAGGCTCAGATAACGGCGATCGCGGACGAATTCGATGTTGACGATGCGATTGCGCTCCCGCTGCCGGGAAAGATAATTGGCGGCATTGCAAGCCCCCATGGAGACACCGACCAGATAGGGGAAATAGAGTTCCTGCTCCATGAAAAAACGCAGAACTCCCGAGGTGTAGACCCCGCGCAACCCGCCTCCTTCCAGAACGAGACCGGTCTTGGCAAGTTCCTTTGCCATCATGCCGTTACCGGGAAAACCCGTTTCTCAGGCTTTGGAACGCTTGTCGGGATTGAAAAGAGCGCCGCATTTTTTACACCTGAATCCGCAGGAAGGCCATAAAACCGCGCCGAACGCAGCGAAGAGAAGGATGGCGAAAATTCCCGTATAGACCCCCTCCCCGCCCCGATAATAGCGCAGTCCCGTATCGACGATGGCATACCAGGTCAGGCCGAGGAAAATCAGGCTGGGGATGGAAACCTTCCGGGACAGGCCGGGGGCGTTACAGGAAGGGCACACTCTTTTTTCTTTTTTGCTGTTCTGTTCCGTTTTTTCGGTCAAGGTGAATCTCCGATTCAATAAAATGAGGCCATTCCAGAGCCCCGCGGCAACGGCTGGACATTAAAAGGTAATTATCTGATAGTCTTCTTCCAGCCAGCTTCCCAGGGATGGATGCCCGTTCATTTCTCCGGCCAGGGAAAGATCCTAGGCTCTTACGGTTTAAGTTTTCCGGTGGCTGCCGCAGCCTTCGTTCCTTGGCCGCACCCGGTCGGAAAAATCTCAGAAAGGGATATGGGCTCCTCTCCTGCTTTCCCCGGTGAATTCCGCGGACCGTGGCGATTGCGGTTTTTGTTCCAGACGACCCTGTTGGATGCCGCAGTGCCGGGGAACAGAATACCACAGGAAACCACCCTTCTGGCAAGAACTGCCGTTTACCGCAGGTGCGCAGGAAGGCAAAGGGTGCCAGGTCCATGCCGGCAGGCCCTTCCCCGTCGTTCACCTTGCGCCTTTTCTTAAGACGCCTCACCGACTTGCTCGACATCACTCACAGGTTCAGGGGCATTTTTCCCTCTTTTACCGACCAGCGATTCAAAAGCCCAGCATTCCTGGGAACGGCCGATGACGGCAACCGTATCCTCGGCGTTGAAAATAAAATCGGGTTCGGGGTTGGAATAGAGTATCCCGTGACGCATCACGCCGACCACACTGGCGCCCGTCAGGTTGCGGATGGCCAGTTCCCGGATCGACTTCCCAATGCCCGGATTCTCCTCATCCAGTTTCACCCAGGTCAGCTCCAGCTGATCTGAGGCCTTGTATAAATCGGCCAGCGTTTTGAAATCATAACGATCCCGGTAAAGTGGGGCATAAAGTTCGGTGCGGATGAGATCGGTGAGTTTGAAAATTTCGGATGCCGGAATTTGCAGATGAAAAAGCGCCTGGCGGGTCATCTCCAGGCCGGCTTCGAATTCGGGCTGAATCACCTCCCTGGCTCCGGCTTCGTGAAGTTCCTTCATCATATCCACTCCTTCCACCCGCGCCGTGATAGGAAGTTCCGGCCGCAGGTGGCGTCCCAGTTCCACCACCCTGCGGGCGACCTCGGCAGCGGGAGTGGTCACCAGCAGAAGGGAAGCGCGCTGAATCCCGGCCGCCTCCAGGACGATTTCCTGGGTAGCGTCGCCGTAGATCAATGGGAAACCGGCGCTGCGAATCTGGTCCACGCGGTGGCTGTCGTTTTCGATAATCATGAAAGGGAGTTCCAAACGTCGCAGCACCCCGGCGACAAGCTGACCGACCCTGCCTCCTCCGGCGACCACCACATGGTTTTCCAAATCGGCGCCCGGATAGTTGATCAATTCCATCGGCGCGCAGCGGAACCATTTCCGTCCCAGCGCATAAAGAGGAACCGTCAACCGAGAGATGAAAGGCGTCATCATCATGGTGATAATCGCCGTGGTGAGGACCAGGGAATAGATCTCGGAACTGATCGACTGGGTCTGCAGGCCGATCCGTCCCAGAACGAAAGAAAATTCGCCGATCTGGAAAAGCCCCAGGCCCACGGCCAGCGGCACCAGATTGCCGTAGCCGAAAAAGAAGGTAAGAGCGAAGAAAATCAGCCCCTTGCCCAAAGCCACCAGGATTACCAGAAAGAGGATGGTGGAGATGTTTTCCACCAGGAAATGGGGGTCGAGAAGCATACCCACCGAAGCGAAGAAGAGCAGCCCAAAAAGGTCCCGCAGGGGGATGATATCGCTCAGCGCCTGGTAGGAATAATCCGACTCGCTCAGCACCATGCCGGCAACAAAGGCTCCGAAGGCAAAGGACAGGCCGAAAAGGTAGGTGAGGTAGCCAATACCGAGGCCGATGGCGGTAATCGCCAGCAGAAAGAGTTCCCGGGAATTCCAGCGGGCCACCCTGGCCATGATCCAGGGCAGGATCCGGTTGCCGGCGACGACCACCATGGCCAGAAAGAAAACGGCCTTCACGGCTGCCCAGCCGAGGAGCGGCAGGCCCGCTTCCGGATTGCTCAGCTGGGGCAAGATGATCATCATCGGCACCACGGCCAGGTCCTGGACGATCAGCATGCCGATCATGACCCGGCTTGGAAGAGTTCCCATCCACCCCCGGCTCATCAGGGTCTTGAGCAAAACCATGGTGCTCGAAAGGGAAATTAAGGAACCGAACCAGAGCGAAGGAACAGCATCCCAACCCAGCCCCTTACCGATAAGAAAACCGAAAGCCAGGGTCAACAGGATCTGGATGGGCGTGCCGAGCAGGGCGATTTTGCGCACCGGCTGCAGTTTTTTGAGGGAGAACTCCAGACCGAGGGCAAAAAGGAGCAGAGCCACGCCGATCTCCGCCAGAAGCTCGATGTCGTGAACCTTGATGATGAAACCGAGATCATAGGGCCCGATCAGAATGCCGGCGACGATGTAACCGAGGATCAGCGGTTGCTTCAGCCTCTGGGCGACAATGCCGCCCACCAGAGCAGCGAGAACGATGATGATGATATCGGAGGCAATTCCCATGGCCCGGAAAAACCTTTCTGAATTTTGTAGGGCCGAAAAATCAAATGTTTAAAATCGTTTTCCTGCTTGAAAGGACACGCAACCGGAAATCGCTGCCGGTTTCCAGGCCAGGATCAGAAACGCCGAAAATATTTTCCCGGTTCTCTCTCCGAGACGACGCTTGCGACTATCAAATACTAATTTAAATTATTAAATTTATAGGGATTTATTACGATTTTTGCCGACAAAACGGCCTATTCCCAAGACTCCCAAACCTATTCCCACAAGAAAGATGGTGCCGGGTTCGGGAACGACAACAGGGTCAGGAACGATCTCGGGATCAGGGACGAGGGGTGGATCCGGCACGGACGGTGGATCCGGGTTGTACGGCGGATCGAAAACACCGGGAAGGTGGGAATCTTCGGGAACAATCGGTGAACCGGGGACCTCGGTGCGGGTGCTCCCGGGATGGTGGGAGAACAGTGGAGGATCGGCGAAAAAACGATTCGAGGGGGAAACGGGAAACCACCGTTGCGATGGCGGTACTTTCCCTTCTTGAGGGTCCATTAGCGAATAGTTTGAGGCGACACCGGGGTTACTTTCGCGGCTGCCCGGATCCGTTTGCGCCGACTCAATGGGGGTACCAGAGGCCAAATCATAATCATTGCAACAAAAGGTACGGACCAAAAGATTTCCATCGGTGATATATCTGTCACCTTTCGGAAGACGAATGGGTTTGGAAGTCCGTTTTATAGTCTCACCTTTTCTGTAAGAAACATATGTCCACACCTCTTCGTTCTGGCTGCCGATCTTTGCCGCATCCCAATGAAAACCGGAATAATGCCTGCTCAGAACGGGATCTTTGACAACCAGATTACGGAAACTCTCTACAGAGGTTACTCTGTTTTTAGGGCACAAGCCGTAATAAACACCATTGATTTCACTGTTGGCATCGAGACGTTCTTCGATCTGAGTTCCTCCGGCCTCAAGAGGACGATGTTGAACTTCCCGATATCTTTGGTAGCCAATTCTGTCATGCCTGTCCCAAAAATAAGTTGAACTGCCTGAAAAATCAGAGAAAAGATTGGTTTTGATTACTAAAACCGTCATCACAATCACAAAACAGGCCAGTGCCCCGATAACCAGAACTTTCTTAAGTGCAACCAGATTTTTTTTTCTATTGGTTTTTCTTCTATATGGCATTGCAATGTCCTGAGGCTGGTGTTTTTGTATATTAAAAGATCATCCATGACCTTAAATTATTTGGCATCGGGGCAATTGCCTGCAGACTGTTACGGAGACCAGGGGATAATCCTTTCTATTGATGAATCGGATCCTTCATCGATTCACCATTTGCATGAAAAACCAACGACAATCTTTCAGCTTCCATGGCCATCTGCGGGGCGCTTCAACAGATCGGCGTTCCATCCAGATCATTTGCAAAAATTGATCCGGGAAATAATCCCCAGGTCAATTTTTTGGCTGAACAAAACAGTAACTAATGAATTATGACAAAAAGGAAAAGGCGGCGTCTACATATTCTACAGGGAAATCCCTGAAAATCCTGCTTGTAAATTTTTTTGAATCGCTGGGAATGAATCCCCGGCTTGGCGATGGATGTGAGGCTGCTCCAGGCGTTCCCCATTGTTAACCGAGTAATAATTTTGTGGACATGGACATCACTGGCGCTTCGCTCCCAAAACCAAATCAATGCTCTTGCCCCGCCAGGACAGGCGAACCCGATCGGGGAGGATCTTTTCAACCTTGGCCCCAAGGATAAAATCTCCTTCGGTAACAGGCCGGTTGTTGATGATGGCCAAAGAATTGTTCCGGCCTTGCTCGAAGGCGATTCCCGCCAACAACAAGGAAGGGGGCTTGTTTTGGGGTGTTTCCATCGCTTTATGCGGGGTTTTTTTCGGCTCCCCGGTGTTTGGAGAAAATTCTTTATCGGCAACCGGCACCAATGAGGTGGCGGACTCGGTGGATTGTTTTTTGCCGGTTTTCGCAAGGGGATTGAAACCGGTTGCGGAAGAGGGCTCATCCGTCAAGACGACCTCCCGGAAAGAGCTGGATGGGGTTGCGGCGGCCGAAGCGGCCCCGGGTGCGGATAGGACGGGCGGCTGCCCCGGATGGCTCCCTGATGGTTGATGGAGGGGAACGGGTTGCCAAAAGAAAACCCAAAAAACACTCCCCGCCACCAGAAAACAGGCAGCCAGGGCCACCCCGATCAACGCCAGCAAGCCGAAAGGAAGCCTTTTCCTCCGGTCTGTTAAAGGATCAACAGCGCGGAGGATTTCGATTTTGATAGGGACTGTTTCATCGCTTTGGCCGGCTCTTTCACGATCGAACTTTTTGAGGGCTTCGAGAATCGAACTCATGGCGGGTTTCCTTCGGCGGCGGCAAGCTTCAGGCGGGGTGGCTGGAAAACGTCGCTTTGCTGGTAAAGAAGAATCAACAACGGCTCATTGATCCCACCGCTTTGAGCCAACCCCTGGTGGCGGCGGAAAAGCCTTATCCCTTCCCGGGTCGGCTCATCGTATAGACCGGTTTCGTTGCCCTGAAAAAACGCGGCTTTATGCAAAAGATTCTGTAATCCGGCGAGGTCGGCGGACCTTCGCCCATCTGCCCTGGGGCGATATATGCCGCGATAATCCTTCCAAAAAATCAAAGCACGCCCCGACCAAAGGCCTTTCACCTCGGCAACTGAAAGATGGTCGCTGCCGGCTAGGGAAGGCGCAATATAGATCCTTCCCTCATCCACGACGGTTACGGCCAGATAGCGTTTTTCCTGAAGTCCGGGCAGTGTCACCTCCAAAATGGCTGGGGTGTTATAAACCAGCAATTCCTCCAGGGAGGGATCGGCTATCCATACCTCCAACCCCCGCCGTTGGGCCGCTTCCACCAGTTGCTGAAAATAGGGGATTGCGACAAACCAACTTCCCAGTTTCCTCACCCCCCAGCGGTTGGCGACGGCATCAAAAGCGGCTCTGGCGCTTTCCCCTTCGGAGCGGACGGCCAACCCCAGGCGAAATTTCTCGATTTCGCCGGCCAGGCCGTCCTTTGCCCCGGATGGGGGAACAGGACAAGCCTGCAGAAGGGCGTTGCCGTCCGCAGCGGTTCCGGCCAGGGGTTTTTCTCCCGGCGGGATTTGACGACTCCCATAGCCGATCACCATCCCCAGGCCGACAAAAACAGCGGCAGCCAAAACGGTGCCCCAAAGCCAGCGGCCCAGAGGGAACCGCGCCGAGGAAACCCAGCCCAGCTCGTGAACGGCGTCACGGATAGTCTCCGGACCGATGGCGGGATTTTCCCTGGTATAGGCGATGAGCAACGCCCGATCACAAAGCGTATTGATAAGTCGCGGATATCCTTTCGAAAATTTATAGATATTGGTCAACGCCGGGAGCGGGAAAAGATCCCGGTCGGGGCAACCGGCGAGGCGCAGGCGATGGCGGACATACGCACAGCTATCCTCGAAATCAACGGGATCCAGGTGAAAACGGACGGAAATTCGTTGGCTGAGCTGCACAAGCTCGGCACGTTGCAGAAGATCGGCCAGCTCCGGTTGTCCGACGAGAAGGATCTGGATGAGTTTTTCCCTGTCGGTCTCCAGGTTGGACAGAAGGCGGATTTCTTCAAGGGTTTCGGGACTCAGGTTCTGGGCCTCGTCAATGACCAGGAGGACGCTGCGCCCGGTCCCGTTTTCTTCGAGGAGAAAACGGTTGAGACGATCAAAGAGCAAAACCCGGCTCTCCCCGTGATCCTCCAGGGCAAACTCCCGGCAGACAGCATGAAGCATTTCCTGAGGATTCAGCCTGGGATTGAAAAGATAGGCGATTTTGTAGACAGCGGGGTTGAGGTGAGCGAAAAAGGCGCGTAAAAGTGTGGTTTTGCCGGTGCCGATCTCTCCCGTCAGGGCGACGAAGCCACAGCGCCGTTCGACACCGTAGAGAAGATGGGCAAAGGCTTCCCGATGGTTTTTGCTGAGGAAAAGGAAGGCCGGATCCGGCGTTACCCAAAACGGTTCTTCGTCGAATCCGAAGAATGACAGATAGGGGACCATTTTCCTCCTGCCATGACGCCGAGAAACTTTCTTACGCCCGCTCGAAAGGTTCAAAAAGCTTGCGGTATTCGTCCATTGCGTAACGGTCGGTCATATCGGCGATGTAATCGCAGATGACCCGTTCCTTGCCGAAGCGTTCGATCCGCTGCTGGTAGTTCCCCGGCAACAGGGAGGGATGGGCGGCATAGCTATCAAAGATGCGGATGATAAAAAATTCCGCCTTGATTCTCATCCTTTCAACCATGAAATGACGATAGAGGTATTTGCGCAGAAAGGACTTGAGTTGCTGGGTCTGGGCCAGTGTTTCCGGGTGAAAGGCGAGCAGGCGCGCCGGAGCCTGGCGGACGTCGGCCAGGGAAAGGATCCCCTGGGCGGCAAGATTTCGGCGGGTATGGTCGACAACATCGTCGATGAGGGCGCCGATCAAATAGCTGATGGTCTGGTAAACATGGCGCCTTTCGTCCAGGCTCGGATATTTTTTCCCCACCATGTCGAAGGTCTCTTTCCAGATTTCCACCTTTTCCAGTTGTTCCAGGGTGATGTAGCCGGCCTTGAGGCCATCGTCGATGTCGTGATTGTTGTAGGCAATTTCATCCGCAACGTCGATGATCTGGGCTTCCAGAGGTGGACGCAGGCCGCGGAAATATTCCTTTTCATCGAGGAGGTCGCAATTCTCGTAGCGGGGAGAATGCTTGATGATACCTTCCCGGGTTTCCCAGGTCAGGTTGAGGCCGTTAAAGCACGGATAACGCTCCTCAAGTTCCTCGACCACCCGCAGGGACTGCCGGTTGTGGTCGAAGCCGCCGAAATCCTTCATCAGCCGGTTGAGGACCTCCTCCCCGGTGTGCCCGAAAGGAGTGTGGCCGAGATCGTGGGACAGGGAAAGAGCCTCGACCAGATCCTCATTGAGATGCAACCGGGTGGCGATGCCTCTGGCGATCTGGGCGACCTCCAGAGAGTGGGTCAGGCGGGTCCGGTAATAGTCCCCTTCATGGTTGACAAAAACCTGGGTCTTGTATTCCAGACGGCGAAAAGCGGCGCAATGGATAATCCGGTCCCGGTCCCGCTGAAAGGCGGGACGATCATCCTTGTAGGACTCGAGGTGGCGCCGGCCAAGGCTGCGATCGCTGCGGGCGGCATAGGGCGCCAGCTCCGTTCTCTCCATCGGCATCACTCCCTTGCTTGATAAAATCCCTGATTTCAAGGCATTGAGAACATACTATAACACCAAGGAGAAGCCCTTCAAAAGGGCGAATTGACCTTGACGGGGTATTCTCTTTCTGTTAATTTTTTTCAAGTATTTTCATGATGTTCAAAAGGTTTTGAAGGATCCGGGGAGGGGTTTTCGGCTTGCGTGTCATCAGCGGCTCCGCCAAGGGAAGGATTTTGGCCGGTTTTTCGGGGCGGGACATCAGGCCCACTTCCGATCGCATCCGTGAAGCGATTTTCAGCATCCTCTACAGCCGTCTCGGCTCCCTGGCGGGGAAAAAAGTGCTGGATATCTTCGCCGGCACCGGCGCCATGGGCATTGAAGCCTTAAGTCGCGGTGCCGCCGAAGCCTTTTTCGTGGAGAACAACCGCCAGGCCATCGCTCTGATCCGGGGCAATCTGGCCCATTGCCGGCTGGAAAGCAAAGCCCGCATCCTGGCGGAAGAGGCCGCCGCGGCCCTTTTCCGCCTCAGCGGTGCCCGGTTCGATCTCGTCTTTATCGATCCCCCTTACGGGAAAGGGCTTGTGCCCCTTGTTTTGACTATGATTGACGGGAAAAAACTGTTGGCGGAAGATGGCGTCATCTGCGCCGAAGCCGGCAAAGCGGACCCGGTCCCGGAAACGGTCGGCCCCCTGATCCGTTTAAAGATGAGTCCCTATACCTCGACCGTGATCCATTTTTTCGGCCACGCTCCGGAAAAGGATTGGGGATGAAAAAATCGATCGCCGTCTACCCGGGATCCTTTGACCCGATCACCTTGGGGCACCTCGATATCATCGAGAGGGGCCTGGAGATTTTCGACCGGCTTATTGTTGCGGTGGCCCGCAATACGGGGAAGACCCCTCTGTTCACCATGGAAGAGCGCCTTGATCTGGCGCGAAGAGCGCTGGGAACCAACCCACGCCTCGAGGTGGATACCTTTGACGGCCTTCTGGTCGATTACATCCGCAGTCGGGGGGCCCATGTCATTCTTCGGGGCCTGCGGGCGGTTTCGGACTTTGAATATGAATTTCAGGTGGCCCAGACCAACCATCAACTGGACCGGGGCATTGAAACCCTTTTTCTGATGACCTCCATCCCCTATGCGTTTCTCAGTTCCTCCGTGGTCAAAGAGGTGGCCAGCCACCACGGACCTGTCGATTCCTTTGTCCCGCCGGTGGTGAAAAAGGCCCTGGAAGAAAAATTTGCCCCGGAAAACATTCCACCCAAGGAAGCCCGCCATGATCCATAAAGAAATGACCCTGGAAGAGATCGCCCGCCACTATCCCCAAACCCTCGAGGTTTTCAAGCGTTTCGGCCTCGATTGCTTCGACTGCCAGCTGGCTTCCCTCGGTTCCCTGGAGCACTGCGCCGAGTTCCATGATCTCGATATCCAAAAACTCGTCAACGAACTGAATGCGGCCATCGGCAAAGGTTAGCCGCCCTCTTGTCCCTCTTCTTCATGCCACGTCTCCAGCGCCTCCAGAAGGCGGCCCAGGGCTGAAACCACCAGCGTCTCGATCTGCCTGCCCTTGCCAGCATCGGCCGCTCCGGGGTCTCCCCATACGCCTCCCGGCCAGCAACGACGCTTGTCGCGCACCAGAATGCCCTTTGGAAAATTGGGGAATTCCCGTACCCCCTTGCCCTTGACCAGGTGGGGATGGGAATGGAGCATACGCGACGTCTCGATTTCGCCGGCGTGGGCATCCCCCGGTGTCGCGATGATGTGTCTCCCCTCTTCGGCCGCCAGATGATACTCGGTGACGGCGGCGATGCGGATATCCGCAAATCGCTTCAGCAATTCTTCTCCGGCATCGACCAGGGCGGAAAAATGGGTTCCCCCCGCGTGTCCGGTCAGCAGGATGAAATCGCGCAGCCCCTGTTCCCGCAGAGAGGTGACGATATCCAGGGTAAGGGCCTTGAGGGTGGCGGTGGAGATGGTAACGGTGCCGGGGTGACGGGAGGTAGAACGACAGACTCCGTAATGGATCGGCGGGGCGACAAAGACAGGGCGCTGCTCGGCCAATCTGGCCGCCACTTCCATGGCCTGCAGGGTGTCCGTGGAGAGGGGCAGATGGCTGCCGTGTTCTTCCGTGGCACCAAAGGGGATGATGACGCTGCGGGTTTTCATCAGGCCGGCTGCGAATTCGGTCATGGTGATATCGGTCAACAGCATGGTGCTTCTCCTTGTTTCCTTCCGGCACGGGAAATGCCCCGGCGACAAGACAAATCCTCAAAACAGGTTATCTTATCATAGAAGGCCATAAATCGGCCAAAGGCCAGATCCCTTTTGCCACAAAAGCCCTGGCCACCGGGCCGGAAAATTCTAAACTTTTACGTTGACTTTGAATCCGAAATATTTAGAATTCGCAACTGTTTTTTACTTTTAGGGCTGTGGATCGGGGCCGCCCGACGGCACCGGGAAAAGGGTCTTGAAATCGACCCGGCAACGGGGAAGTTTGCTCCCGGTGAACCTCGTTTCCGGCTGTGCGGTTGGCAAAAGGCGGGTTTCTTCTCCTTTCACCGTCACCCTTGGGCACGCAGGGACGGCGGCGGAATTGACAAAACGTTGCGAACCTTGCCGCGGTGCCAAACAATCGGTTTGTTCGGGAAGCCTGCCCAACCTTTTTACGAAAGGACGATGAAGATGAGCAAGGTACTGATTATCGGGGCCGGTGGGGTCGGTCGCGTCGTCGTTCACAAATGCGTCCAGGCCAAGGATGTTTTCAGCGCCATCACCCTGGCCTCGCGAACCAAGGCCAAATGCGATGCCATCGCCGCCGAAATAGCCCATTTTCCCATTGCCACCGCCCAGGTGGATGCCGACAATATCGTTGAAACGGCGGCGCTGATCCGCCGCGAAAAGCCGAATCTGGTCCTCAACGTCGCCCTTCCCTACCAGGATCTGGCCATTATGGAGGCCTGCCTTGAAACCGGTGTGGACTATCTCGATACCGCCAATTACGAACCCCGCGACACGGCCAAGTTCGAATACCATTGGCAATGGAACTACCAAGACCGTTTCCGCGATGCGGGGATCATGGCCCTTCTCGGCAGCGGCTTCGATCCGGGGGTGACCAACGTCTATACGGCCCTGGCCGCCAAAAAATATCTCGATGTGATCGAGGAAATCGACATCATCGACGCCAATGCCGGCAGCCACGGCCAACCTTTCGCCACCAACTTCAATCCGGAGATCAATATCCGCGAGGTGACCGCTCTCTGCCGCCACTGGCAGGACGGACGCTGGATCGAAACCCCGGCCCTGGCCACCAAAAGGTCCTTTGATTTCCCCGATGGCATCGGGCCGATGAACATCTATCGGATGTATCACGAGGAGATGGAATCCCTGGTCAAGCATTTTCCTTCCATCCGCAAGGCCCAGTTCTGGATGACCTTCTCCGACAACTACCTGAAACATCTCGAGGTGCTTCAGAACGTCGGCATGACCCGCATCGACGAGGTTGAGTTTCAAGGGCAAAAGATCGTCCCCCTGCAGTTTCTCAAGGCGGTTCTTCCCGACCCCGGCAGCCTCGGCCCGCTGACCAAAGGTAAAACCTGCATCGGCGTGGTCGCCAAAGGGATCCGCGGGGGCAGGAAAAAACAGGTCTATATTTACAATATCTGCGACCATCAGGTGGCCTTCAAGGAGACCAACTCCCAGGCCATCAGCTACACCACCGGCGTGCCGGCTGTTACCGGCGCCATCATGATGCTGACCGGGGCCTGGCATAAACCCGGCGTCTGGAACATGGAGCAGTTCGATCCGGAACCGTTCCTGGAAAGGCTTGCCGTGCTGGGGCTGCCGACCCAAATCAGGGAAGACGACCAATGGCTGCAACTGACCTGAGGCCTCCTTTGCATGTAAGGGAGATGGCCCGCCTCGCCCCTTCCCCGGCCTTCGTCATCGATCTGGGCAGGCTGCGCCACAATCTCGCCATTCTGGAGGATGTGCGGCGGCACAGCGGTGCCAAGATTCTGTTGGCCCTTAAAGCTTTCGCCATGTGGAGCCTCTTTCCTCTGATTCGGCGGAGTCTCGACGGCGTTTGTGCCAGTTCCCCTTGGGAGGCCCGGCTTGGTCATGAGGAGTTCGGCGGGGAGGTGCATTCCTTCGCCGCCGCCCTGAAAACGGAAGAGGTCGAGGAGTTGCTGGAAACCTCCAGCCACATCTCCTTCAATTCCTTCAATCAGCTGGAACGTTTCCGGCCCCTCTGGGACCCGCTAAGGCGCCGGGTTTCCGTCGGTTTGCGGGTCAATCCAGAGCATTCCGAGGGAGCCAACCCCCTTTATGATCCCTGTGCCCCCAATTCCCGATTGGGCATTTGTCGCCGGGAATTCACCGGCCGATCCCTGAACGGGGTGGAGGGTCTGCACTTCCACACCCTCTGCGAACAACTTTTTGAACCATTGGAACGCACGGCCCGAGTCTTCGAGGAGAAATTCGGCCCCTTTCTTCCCGATATGAAGTGGCTCAATCTCGGCGGCGGCCACCATATCACCCGTGACGGCTACGATATCGCCGGCCTGGTCAAACTGATCCATCACTTTCGCGACCGCTACGGCGTGGATATCTACCTGGAGCCTGGGGAAGCGGTGGTCATCGGCACCGGCGTTTTGGTCAGCGAGGTTCTCGATGTGGTGCACAACGGCATGGACATCGCCATCCTCGACGTGTCCGTCACCTGCCACATGCCCGACGTCCTCGAAATGCCCTACCGTCCCGACATCGACAACGGCTATGCCGCCGGGGAAAAACCCTACACCTACCGGCTGGCCGGCCCTTCCTGTCTGGCGGGAGATGTCATCGGCGACTGGTCCTTCGAAAAACCCATCTCCCCGGGAGACCGCCTGACCTTTCTCGACATGGCCCACTATACCATGGTCAAAACCACTACTTTCAACGGTATCCGTCATCCCCATCTGTGCAGCTTCGATCCGCAAACCGAGGATTTCAAGATTTACCGCAGTTTCACCTTTGCCGATTTCAAGAGCCGCCTTTCCTGATACCAAACCAGGTCCTTTTCACAAAACGGGAATATCGCCATGAGCCGTTGGTCCATCAAAGATTCCGAGAGGATTTACAACCTGAACAACTGGGGGGACGATTACTTTTCAATCAACAAAAAGGGCAATGTCTGCGTCCACCCCTCGCCCCACTCCAAATACGCCATCGACCTCAAGGCCCTGATCGATGATCTGATCAAACGCAAAATCACCCCCCCCATTCTGCTGCGGTTCATGAATGTTCTGGAAGGAAGGATCAGTTCCATCAGCCGGGCCTTCAAATGGGCCATCGAGGAAAACAACTATTCGGCCAACTATCAGACCTTTTTCCCCATCAAGGTCAACCAGCAACGGCAGGTGGTCGAAGCCATCGCCGATTTCGGCAAAAAATACAACCTGGGCATCGAGGTCGGCTCCAAGCCGGAGCTGGTGGCGGCCCTCTCCATCGCCACCGACAATCCCCTGCCGATCATCTGCAACGGTTACAAGGACAATGAATTCATCGAGACGATCCTCCATGCCAACAAGATCGGCTACGACATCACCATTGTCGTCGAAAAACTCTTCGAACTGGAAAAGGTCATCGAGTTCGCCGACCAGATCGGCATCGCCCCCAAACTGGGCATCCGCGTCAAACTATCCTCCCGGGGAACCGGCAAATGGGCCACCTCGGGGGGCGAAGACGCCAAATTCGGCCTGCGCATCTCCGAAATTCTCGCCGCCATCGCCCTCTTGAAACGCAAGAACCTTCTTGACAGCTTGCAGCTTCTCCACTTCCATATCGGCAGCCAGATCACCAAGGTGGACAAGATCAAGAACGCCCTCATCGAGGGAACCCGTGTCTACGTGGAGATGAAGCGAATGGGAGTCAACCTCCGCTATCTCGACATCGGCGGCGGTTTGGGGGTGGATTACGACGGCTCCAAGTCCAGCAATTTTTCCAGCGTCAACTACACCATCGACGAATACGCCAACGACGTCATCTACCAGGTAAAGAATATCTGCGAAGAAGCCGGGGTGGAATGCCCCCACATCATCTCCGAATCGGGGCGGGCCATCGTCGCCCACTATTCGGTACTGGTCACCAATATCCTCAACACCTACACCGAAGCCCAGGCCCCCGACTTCGAATCGATGCTCACCCAGACCGACAAGCTCTCCCCCACCGTCAAAAAGCTTCTCGACATTTACAAGAGCATTGACCGCCACAGCCTTCGCGAGGATTACCACGACACCGTCCAGTTGATCCAGGAGGCGATCAGCCTCTTCAAACTCGGTTACATGACTCTGCAGGAACGGGCCATCGCCGAATGGGTATGTTCGAAAATCATCGCCAAAATGAACGATATCGTCGAAAGGCTCAAATCCATTCCGGAGGAGATGCAGAATTTCCCCCTCAGCCGCCGGCAGACCTATTTCGCCAACTTTTCCCTTTTCCAATCGATCCCCGACTCCTGGGCCATCGATCAGCTTTTTCCCATTGTGCCGATCCAACGCCTCAACCAGAAGCCCGACGTCATCGCCTCCATCGCCGACATAACCTGCGATTCCGATGGCGAAATCACCAGCTTTGTCGGCGAAAACGGCAAAACCCGCTACCTGCCCATCCACCGGATCGAACCGGAGGAGAATTACTACATAGGGTTTTTCCTCATCGGCGCCTATCAGGAAATCCTCGGCGACATGCACAACCTCTTTGGGGATACCAACGCCGTCCATATCACCTTCAACCGAAAAACCAACTACAAAATCGACATGGTCATCAAAGGGGACACGGTCAACAACATCCTTAAATACGTCCAGCACGACGGCAACGAAATCGTCAAAAAGGTTCATAACAAACTGGAGCAGAAGGTTTCTCTCTGTGAGATCTCCATCGAGGAAAGAAGCCATTTTCTCCAACTTCTCGACAAAATTTTGAAGGGCTACACCTATCTGTGGGATTAAAAGGCCGCAAGGGAAGCGCCGGCATCGGTGGCGGCGCGTGGAGGTGTTAAAAAGTTTAACGCGCCCGGCCTGATTGCTCTCAGCGAAAGGGTGGACGCCGGAAGAACAGAACGGTTCCGGGTTCCTTCGACCGTTCCTGCCGATTGCGGCAACGGCGCCGGAAGGTGACAAGTTCAGGAAACTTGCACCTCGATGGATTGACTTCACTATCGAGAACCATTATTCTTGTCAAAAATAACCGAGAAAGAACGGAGGGACGACGTGCCTCTGGACAAAAATCACCTGAACGAGCGGATCTTGCGGTTCGAATCGGCCCTCAAGGCCGCCGGCCTCAAATTGACCTACCAGCGGTTGGAGATATACCGGGAATTGGCCAAAGCCGACGATCATCCCACGGTGGAAATACTCTATCAGCGGCTGAAAAACCGGATGCCGACCCTTTCTCTGGACACCATCTACCGGACCCTGGCGACGCTGGAAGAACACGGGCTCATCACCAGGGTACAAACCGCCGAAAGCCAAGCTCACTTTGAGTTGACCGTCCCCCATCACCACCACCTGATCTGCGAAAAGTGCGGCAAAATCACCGATTTCGACTGGCCGGCCGTTGACGACGCCCCACTCCCCGAAAAGGTTTCTTGCTGGGGCAAGGTCTTTCATCGAAAAGCCATTCTGCACGGTCGTTGTCTGGGGTGTCAGCACATCCTGACCTGAATCAAAAAAAAACGAAGACTTTTTTTTGTTTGTTTAGTAGTAATTTTTCCTATATAGTAAAGATAATTTTTTTTAAGTCAGTCTTTTTTAGGTTCCTCCTGAAAAAATCTTTTTTATCGAAGTTAATCTGTTAGCATTTGGATTGGTGGCCGGAAATATGATTTTACGCCCTTAAAATCTGAAGGAGAGTAAGGATATGGCGGACGAAAAAAAACCTCAGAACAACAAAAAGCTCACCACCCGTGCCGGCGCTCCCGTCGTCGACAATCAAAACGTGTTGACCGCCGGTCCCCGCGGACCGCAACTTCTGCAGGATGTCTGGTTCCTGGAGAAACTGGCCCATTTCGACCGCGAGGTCATCCCCGAGCGGCGCATGCATGCCAAGGGCTCCGGGGCTTTCGGCACCTTCACCGTCACCCATGACGTCACCAAATACACCAGAGCGAAGATCTTCTCCCGGATCGGCAAAAAAACCGAACTCTTCGTCCGCTTTTCAACGGTGGCCGGGGAGCGGGGCGCCGCCGATGCCGAGCGGGATATCCGCGGATTCGCCGTCAAGTTCTACACCGAAGAGGGAAACTGGGACCTGGTAGGCAACAACACGCCGGTCTTTTTCCTTCGCGACCCTCTCAAATTCCCCGACCTGAACCATGCCGTCAAAAGGGACCCCCGCACCAATCTACGTAGCGCCCTCAACAACTGGGATTTCTGGTCTTCCCTCCCCGAAGCTCTCCATCAGGTTACCGTGGTCATGAGCGACCGCGGCATTCCCGCCAGCTACCGGCACATGCACGGCTTTGGCAGCCATACCTTCAGTTTTATCAACGCCAAGAACGAGCGCTACTGGGTCAAGTTCCATTTCCGCACCCAGCAGGGGATCAAAAACCTCACCGATGAGGAAGCGGAAAAGGTCATCGGCAAATGCCGGGAGAGCCATCAGCGGGATCTTTACGAGAGTATCGAAAAGGGGGATTTTCCCCGCTGGACCCTCTTCATCCAGATCATGCCCGAAAAGGAAGCCGCCGATTATCGCTTCCATCCCTTCGATCTCACCAAGGTTTGGCTGAAAAAGGATTACCCGCTGATCGAGGTGGGGGTTCTCGAACTGAACCGCAACCCGGAAAACTACTTTGCCGATGTGGAACAGGCGGCCTTCAATCCGGCCCATGTGGTTCCCGGGATCGGTTTTTCCCCCGACAAGATGCTGCAGGGACGCCTCTTCTCCTACGGCGACGCCCAGCGTTACCGCCTCGGCGTCAACCATCACCAGATTCCCGTCAACGCCCCGCGCTGCCCCTATCACAGCTATCATCGCGACGGGTCCATGCGCGTGGACGGCAACTACGGGAGCACCTTGGGTTATGAGCCCAACAGCTTCGGGGAGTGGCAGGAGCAGCCGGACTTTTCCGAACCGCCGCTGGAATTGAAGGGGGCGGCCTATCACTGGAACTTCCGCGAAGACGACGACGATTATTACACCCAGCCCGGACTCCTGTTCCGCCTCATGTCCCCCCAGCAGCAACAGGCTCTCTTCGACAATACCGCCAGGAACATGGGGGATGTGGCGGATTTCATCAAGATCCGCCACATCGGCAACTGCCTGAAAGCCGATCCCGCTTACGGCAAAGGGGTTGCGGACGCCCTGGGCATACCCCTGGCGGAGGTAAACAAGAAAAAGTAGTGCAGACTGACCTGCAATAATTTAATATTGGAAAAACTTTTTATGTGATTCGGCTTAGTCTGGATCGATTTTTCAGCAAAGGAGAAAATTTGTCATGCCCAGTCTCAAAGGAACACAGACAGAGAAAAACATTCTGATCGCCTTCAGCGGTGAAGCCCAGGCCCGCAACCGCTACACCTATTATGCTTCCGTCGCCAAAAAAGAGGGCTATGTGCAGATCGCGCACATCTTCGAAGAGACCGCCGATCAGGAGAAGGAACACGCCAAGCGTTTGTTCAAATTCCTCGAGGGGGGCGAGGTGGAAATTACCGCTTCCTTCCCGGCCGGGGTTATCGGCACCACCCTGGACAATCTCAAGGAAGCCGCCGCCGGTGAACATCATGAATACACCGAGATGTATCCTGACTATGCGAAAATCGCCCGGCAGGAAGGTTTCCCGGAAGTCGCCGCCACCATGGAATCGATCGCCATTGCCGAAAAACAGCACGAGAAACGCTATCTCGGACTGATGGCCAACATCGAGAAGGGAACAGTTTTCAAAAAGGATCAGGCGGTCACCTGGCGGTGCCGCAACTGCGGTTACATCCACACCGGCAAGGAGGCCGTTCAACTCTGTCCGGCCTGCGCCCATCCCCAGGCCCATTTCGAGGTATTGGCCGAAAACTGGTAAGAAACGATCTGGAACTGAACCTCATTTAAAAAAACAGGCGGGAGAATCCTCCCGCCTGTTTTTTTATAGGCATTTTTTCAGCGCCGAAAGCACGGCATCGTAATCGGGCTCCGCGGTGACTTCCGGCACAATCTGCCGGTAGCGGAGCGTTCCTTCCCGGTCGACAACGAAGACGGCCCTGGCCAGCAATCGCAGTTCCTTGATGAGCACACCGAAGGCTTGGCCGAAGGAGGTGTCCCGATGGTCGGAAAGGGTGATGACCCTTTCCGCTCCGCTGCTTCCACACCACCGCTGCTGGGCGAAAGGAAGATCGACGCTGATTGCCGCCACCACCAGATCCTCACCCAAAGCAGCGGCCTCCCGGTTGAAGCGACGCATTTCCGTGTCGCACACCGGTGTGTCAAGGGAGGGAACCGAAGCCAGAATACAGACCTTTCCCCGCAAGGTGGCGAGGCTGAAGGGGGCGAGATCGTTGGCGACAAGTCGGCAGTCCGGTATTCTTTCCCCGAGTGCTGGAGTGGCGCCGCAAAGGGTGAACTTGTTTCCTTTGAGAGTAACGCTTCCTGTTTGTTCCGGCATAGAGCACCTCGTCCGCGAATGTAATGTTCCCAAAAATCCGGGGAGGTTCATTCCACCTGGGCGATCCAGGAGGTATCCCCACTTCCCTGGCGCAGAACCTCGACGGCGTCGTCGATCAAACTGATGACGGTGGAGGCCGCGTTGAAAAGGATCCCTCCATCCACCACCATATCCAGTTGCCTGCCCATCACCTCTTCGATCTCGCCGGGATCCCCGAGGGCATTCTCGCCGCTGATGTTGGCGCTGGTGGTCACCAGTGGGTGCCCCAGTTCACCGACGATCATGGCGCAGATCCTGTTGTCGGGAATGCGGATGCCGACCGTCCGCTGACGGGTCATGAGCAGATCGGGGACCAGGCGGGAGGCTTCGAGGATGAAGGTATAGGGCCCCGGCAGACGCCTTTTCATGATTTTGAAAGCGAAATTGCTGACCTGGGCGTATTTGGTGACGTCGGAAAGATCGGCGCAGATAAAGGAAAAAGGCTTCTTGGGGTCGCGCTGCTTGAGTTGGTAGATCTTTTTGACGGCCTTTTTATTGAAAATGTCGCAACCGATGCCGTAGATGGTGTCTGTGGGATAGGCGATTACGCCCCCTGCCGCCAGGCAATCCACCACTTTGCGGAGCAGACGGAGTTGCGGATTGTCGGGGTTGACGCTGATGAGCATTTTGTCGACCTTAAAAATGAGGGGCGATAGCGGGAGGTCGCCAGCTACGGCAATCTTCTGTCCAGCGATCTCCCTTATTGAAATGCTATCAAAAAAAAACCACAGCCAAGGTGTGGAAAAGAAGATTGCCCGCTGTCGGATCCTTTGTTATTTTGATCTTTCACCAATAAGCAGGAGAGGATTCTAAACCACATGGGAATCGGAGTCGAGGCGAAAATCGTCAACCCCCTGCTCGGCCGCACCATACCCCTGCCCCGCTATGCCACGGAAGGAAGCGCCGGTCTCGATCTGCCCGCCTGTATCGAAAAACCGCTCGTTCTTGCCCCGGGCCGGACCGAGATCGTTCCCACCGGAATGGCGGTCAGCATCAGGGACCCCGGTCTGATGGCGGTTTTGGCGCCGCGCTCGGGCCTGGGGATCAAACACGGTGTGGTACTGGCCAATCTGGTCGGCATCATAGACAGCGACTATCACGGCGAGATTCTTGTCGGCCTGTGGAACCGCGGCGATTGCCCCTTTACCGTCCACCCCGGGGACCGCATCTGTCAGATGCTTTTTGTGCCGGTGGTTCAGGCAGAACTCCGCTTTGTCGACGAATTCAGTACCGCCAGCGGACGGGGCAGCGGCGGCCTCGGCCACACCGGCCGGCGCTGAAACACCCAGGCCCGCGACTAATTCCCCATGCAAAGGAGAAAACCCCCGCTTAGCGAAACGGGGGCTTTCCTTTCGGCAAGAGAGTTAAAAAGGCTAGGCTTCGCTTTCCTCGGGAAGCTTTTCGCCAAGAGCCTGCTTCCTGGAGAGGCGGATTTTCCCCTGTCTGTCGATCTCCAGGCATTTCACCAGCACCTGGTCTCCTTCGTTGAGAATATCCGTCACCTTGGGGACCCGTTTTTGATCGAGTTCGGAGATGTGGACCAGACCTTCGGTGCCGGGGAATATCTCGACGAAAGCACCGAACTCGACGACTTTCTTGACCGTACCCATATAGAGTTTACCGATTTCGGCCTCCTGGGTCAGGTTGCGGATCATGCGGATCGCCTTTTTGCAGGCGTCGCCGTCCGCGGAAGCGATGTTGATGCGCCCGTCGTCCTCGATGTCGATAATACACCCGGTAGCCTCGATGATGCCGCGGATATTCTTGCCGCCGGTGCCGATCACGGTGCGGACCTGGTCAGGCTTTACGTAAATGGTGGTGATGCGGGGCGCATAAGGAGAAAGCTCTTCCTTGGAGACCGCCATGGTCGCGGCCATCCGCTCCAGGATGTGCAGCCTTCCTTCGCGGGCCTGGGCCAGGGCGGCCCCCATGATCTGCCGGCTGACCCCGGCAATCTTGATATCCATCTGCAAAGCGGTGATACCGATCTGATTGCCGGCAACCTTGAAGTCCATATCTCCCAGATGGTCCTCGTCGCCGAGGATGTCGGTGAGGACGGCCACCCTGTCTTCTTCCTTGATCAGCCCCATGGCGATCCCCGCCACCGGCCCGGAAACCGGCACCCCGGCATCCATCAAAGCCAGCGAGCCGCCGCAAATGGAAGCCATGGAGGAGGAGCCGTTGGATTCCAGGATGTCGGAAACCACCCGGATGGTGTAGGGAAAGGTGTCGTGATCGGGCAATACCTTGGCGAGGGCCCGCTCGGCCAGCATGCCGTGCCCGATCTCCCGGCGTCCGGGGAAAAGCCGGTTGCTGGTCTCGCCGACGCTGAAGGGGGGGAAGTTATAGTGAAGCATGAATTTTTTAAAGCTCATCTCCTGCACATTGTCGATCCGCTGCTCGTCTTCCGATGTGCCCAGAGCGACGGCGACCAGCGCCTGGGTTTCCCCGCGGGTGAACAGGGCGCTGCCATGGGCGCGGGGGAGCAGTCCGGTTTCGCAGGTGATCGGGCGGACCGTTTTCAGGTCCCGACCGTCGATGCGCACCCCTTCTTCCACTACCATGCGGCGCATGATCTTTTTGTGGAGTGAGCCGAAGATCTCCTGGATTTCCCCCTGCCGATCTTCGTATTCGGCCCCCAAGGCGGCCGTTACCTCGTCCCGCAGGCGGGCCACGGTGTCATAGCGTTCCTGTTTGGAGCGAATCCGCACCGCCTGGTCCAGAGGCGCTTCAGCCAATTCGGCGATCTTTTCCTCGAGAAAGGCATCTTTATCGGAATTCGGAATCTCCCGTTTGGTTTTTCCGACCGTCTCCCGCAGCCGCTCCTGGATTTCGATCAGGGGCAGGAACGACTGGTGACCGAAGAAAACCGCTTCCAGTATCTGTTCCTCGGGAATGAAAGAGGCCTCCCCTTCCACCATGAGAATGGCGTCACGGGTTCCGGCCACGACGATATCCAGGTCCGATTCGGCCATTTGCAAAACGGTCGGGTTGGCCACGAACTCCCCGTTGATGCGGCCCACCCGCACAGCGGCTATCGGGCCGCCGAAGGGAATGTCGGAAACCTCCACGGCGGCGGAAGCGGCGACAATCGCCAGCGTGTCGGGATCGTTGACCCGGTCCAGAGAGATGACCGAGGGAATGATCTGGGTTTCGTAGAGAAACCCTTTGGGAAAGAGGGGGCGCATGGGCCGGTCGATGAGACGGCAGATAAGGGTTTCCCGCTCTGTGGCGCCGCGCTCGCGGCGGAAAAAAGAGCCGGGAATCTTGCCGCCGGCGTAGAATTTCTCCTGGTAATTGACGGTAAGAGGGAAAAAATCCTGCCCTTCCCGCAATTTTTTGGCGGCAACCACGGTGCAGAGAATCATCGTTTCGCCGCAGGTCAAAGTTACCGCCCCATCGGCCTGACGGGCCATTTTGCCGGTTTCGATGGTGAAGCGTTGTCCGTTGAATTCAATCTCTTCCTTAATGTTTGCCATCGTGCCTTCTTTCTTTTTGTGTTTGTTGAAATTGCGGATATTTCAATATCCCAAAAAGCTGAAGGAGGATGGCCTGAGACAAAACCCGATTTTCCGCGAAGGAAATCGGGACCCTCTCTCTGGACAGCCTCCCACAGCGTGCCGATTCGAAAATAACGGGGGGGCGGTTCCTGTTTTGGATAAGAACCGCTCCCCATCCCGTTTTTATCTCCTGATTCCCAAGGATTGGATCAAGGTCCGGTAACGCTCGACATCTTTGCTTTTCAGATAGTCGAGAAGCCGCCGCCTCTGGCCGACGATCTTCAGAAGACCACGGCGGGAATGGTGGTCCTTCTTGTGGGTACGGAAATGGTCGGTCAGATAGGTGATCCTCTCCGACAGAAGAGCGACCTGAACCTCAGGGGACCCGGTATCCTTATCGTGAATCTTGTATTTTTCGATGATTTCCTTTTTACGCTCTACTTCCAGCACCTTATCGCCTCCTTATAGCTTTCCTGGATGTTTTTACATTGCTTTTAAAGAAAGTTATTCCAAACTTCCAAGCTCTTTAACTATCATGGAATCAGGCCAAAGTAAAGGCCATTTCATGGCGCCGTGAAAACCCTGAGCAGTTCGAAATCCCCTCGTTTTTCCTGGGAACGGTTGGGGGCGAAACGAGCCATGGCCGCCAGCCGCCCTTCCCTCGTCAGGGCCACGAGCTCACCTTCCCGGCAGTTGCCGGCCCCGTTCACGGCGGTTGCTTGCGGAGGGATACCGTGTTCGAGAAGCAGACAGGCATGCGGAGCAACCTCGAGTTGAGGAAATTTGCGGATCCCCTCTTCCAGGGGTAGAAGCTTTACCTGGGAAAGGCGGCCGTCTTCTTCCAGTTTCTCCAGGCTGCGAGCATCGTCTAGGGAGAAGATGCCGCTGCGGGTGCGGCGCAAAGCGTGCAGATGGGCCAGGCTTCCCAAAGCCTTGCCCAGATCGCGGCACAGGGTACGGACATAGGTCCCCTTGGAGCATTCCACATAAAAACGGATAAAGGGGAGTTCGACAGCCAGGACCTGCAGATGGAAAATGGTCACCTCGCGTTCCTGCCGAGCCACATCAATCCCCTTTCGGGCAAGACGATAAAGGGGAATTCCGCCGATCTTGACGGCGGAATACATGGGCGGCTGCTGGCGGATTATCCCCACAAAAGAGGCAAAAACCCTGTCGATCTCCACCGTCGTCAATGCCGGCATAGGGGCTGCGCCAATGACGCTCCCTTCGGCATCCTGGGTGTCGGTTTCCTCCCCCAGTTTCATAGTGGCGGCATAGGCTTTGTCATCGCTGCCGAGAAACTCCACCAAGCGGGTGGCGGTTCCGATGGCCAGGGGCAAAACACCGGTGGCCAGGGGGTCGAGGGTGCCGAGGTGACCGATCCGCCGGGTTTTCAGCAACCGGCGCGCCCGCGCCACCACATCGTGGGAGGTCATTCCTCCCGGCTTGTCGATGACCAGAAAGCCGTTCATTTCCCGGTGGCCAGTTCCGCCCTGACCCGCTCGAGAACGATCATTTCAACCTCGTCCCGAGTTCCAGCAACGGTCGCTCCGGAAGCGTTGGCGTGTCCTCCGCCCCCCAGTTCCCGGGCGATGCGGCCGACGTCGATCCCTTTACGGGAACGAAAGCCGACCTTGAATAAACCCTCCTTCTCCTGTCGGTAGAGGAGCGCCACTTCGACACCACGGATGGATCGGGGATAATTGATGAAGCTGTCGGTGTGGGCCGGCCCGGCACCGGTCTGCTCCATATCCGCCAGGGTCACCGTGACCGTGGCGACCCGGCCTTCATGGGAAACCTCGAGGGAGGCAAGGGCCCGGGCCAGAAGCCGCAGAGTGCAGGCCTGCTGATTCTCATAAAGCTGGTGGCTGATTTCCGCGGGATCGATGCCCGTTTCCAGCATTTCCGCGGCGATGCGGAAGGATTCCCCGTCGGTGTTGGCGAAGCGGAAAGAGCCGGTATCGGCGACAATCGCCGTATAGATACAGGAGGCAACCTGTGTACTGAACCGATATGCGGGGCAGTTTTTCAACAGCCGATGGATGAGAACCCCCGTTGAACTGGCGGCGGGATCGAGGAAATTGACTTCACCGAAAAGTTCCGAGTCGCGGTGGTGGTCGATGTTGACCAGGGTGGTGCAGAGTCCGGCGAGATGCTCCCCGGCGCGGCTCAATTCCCCGGAGTCGAGGATGAAACCGACATCGAAGGGAGCGGATTCGGCGCTGACCTCCCGCACCATAGCGGCGGCCCCCGGGAGAAAAGCGAAGGTCAAAGGGACCGGATCGGCGTTGTAGGCGAGAACATCTTTCCCCATTTCCGCCAGACCATTGCTCAGGGCCAGGGTGGAGGCGACGGCATCCCCATCGGGATTGCGGTGGGCGGCGACCAGGAAACGGCTGCTTTTTTCAATCAGTCGGAGAAGCTTCGGGATCATCTTCGCTCCGGGTGGCGGCGGCCTGCTTCAGCAGATTGTCGATGCGCTCGCCGAAATCCAGGGTCGAATCAAAGACAAACATCAAATCCGGGGTATAACGCAAACGGATTCGGCGCCCCAGTTCATGGCGAAGAAAGGGAACGGCTTTTTTCAGGCCTTTTTCCGTATCGCGGCGGGAGGTTTCGTCCCCCAGAACCGTATAGTAGACCTTGGCCAGGTGAAGGTCCGGCGTCATGTCGACACCGGTGATGGTGACAAAACCGATTCGGGGGTCTTTCACCCCCCGGGTCAAAAGCGAAGAAATTTCTTTTTGTATCTGCTCACCAATACGGTGAGGACGTCTTGAAGTCAAAAAAATCTCCCTTGGATCAATCAATAATGGAGAAATTCCCGGTCGCTGGCGGTTATTTCCACCAGCCCGGAGAGGAGGATCTCCCGTTCGATTCTGGTGAAACAGGGATCGATCTCCTTCTCTTCCTGTTCGACCATGGCGAAACCGAGAGTGGCCCGCTGCCAGAGGTCCTGATGGTCTACCTCCGCCGCCGAGACGGGAAACCGGGATCGGCAGCGCCCCAGCAGCCTGCGGACGATGCCCCGTTTTTCCTTGAGATTTTGCGGGGTTTGAAGAAACACCTCGACCCGCAGCACGCCCACGACCATATCCGTTTAGGTGCTGACCAGTTTGGTTTTGATCTCTTCCATCTCGAAGGCTTCGATGATATCCCCAGGCTTGATGTCGTTATACCCGTCCAGGGCGATGCCGCATTCATATCCGGTGGCTACTTCCCGGACATCGTCCTTGAAGCGTTTCAGGGAACTCATCTTGCCTTTCCACACCACCACATTGTCGCGGACCAGGCGCACCTGGGCATTGCGTTTCATGGTTCCTTCGAGAACGTAACAACCGGCGACGTTGCCCACCTTGGAGATGTGGAAGGTGTCGCGGATTTCGGCCCGACCCAGCTCTTTTTCCCGGTAGGTCGGGGCCAGCAGTCCTTCCATTGCGTCGCGGATATCGGCCACGGCATCGTAAATGATGTTGTAAAGACTGATGTCCACGCCCTCGCTTTCGGCGACCGCCGCCGCCTTGGTTTCCGGTCGCACATTGAAACCGAGAATGATGGCATCGGAGGCGGAGGCGAGGGAAACATCGGTTTCGGTAATGCCGCCGACCCCGGAATGGATGACCGACAGGCGGCAGTTGCTGGTGGAGAGTTTCAACAGGGAATCCCGTACCGCTTCCACGGAACCCTGGACATCGGCCTTGAGAATGACGTTGAGTTCCTTGACCGCCCCTTCCTTGATGCGGGCATAAAGCTGGTCGAGGGATATCTTGGAGGACTTGGCCATTTCCGCCTCGCGGATTTTCTGCTGGCGATGGAGGGCCACTTCCTTGGCGGCTTTTTCGTCCTCCACGCCGTAGAAGTTATCCCCGGCGGAGGGCACGCCGGACAGGCCGGTGATTTCCACCGGCGTCGACGGTCCGGCTTCGACTATCTTGCCGCCGCGGTCGTTGACCATGGAGCGGATATGCCCGTAGTGAATGCCGGTGACCACCGGATCCCCCACCCGCAGAGTTCCTTCCTGGACGAGGACAGTGGCAACGGGTCCGCGGCCGCGGTCGAGGCGGGCCTCGACGATGGTTCCCCGGGCCCTTTTGGTGACGTCGGCCTTGAGTTCCATGACCTCGGCCTGGAGCAGGATCATCTCCAGAAGTTCGTCAAGGTTCAGGTGCTTCTTGGCGGAAACTTCGACAAAAATGGTGTCTCCCCCCCATTCTTCGGGAAGAAGTTCGAATTCGGTCAGCCCCTGTTTGACGCGGTCGGGATTGGCCTCGGGCTTGTCGATCTTGTTGATGGCCACGATGATGGGCACACCTGCGGCCTTGGAATGGTTGATCGCCTCCTCGGTCTGGGGCATGACGCCGTCGTCGGCGGCGACCACCAGGACGACAATGTCGGTGACCTTGGCGCCGCGGGCGCGCATGGCGGTGAAGGCTTCATGGCCGGGGGTGTCGAGGAAGCAGATCTTCTTCCCTTTCAGTTCCACCTCGTAGGCGCCGATGTGTTGGGTGATGCCTCCGGCTTCCTGGGCGATCACATTGGTGGTGCGGATGGCATCGAGGAGGCTCGTCTTGCCGTGGTCGACGTGGCCCATGATCGTGACCACCGGGGGACGGATGTTCAGTTTTTCTTCAGCTGCGGTTTCCTCCTCGGCATGCTGATCTTTGAGAATGCTCTCTTCGTCAAAGGCCACGTTTTCCACTTCATAGCTGAATTCGGCAGCGAGAATAGCCGCCGTATCGAAATCGAGGGGATGATTGATGGTAACCATGCTCCCCTGTTTTATCAGCAGTTTGATCAGTTCATTGGCCTTGATCCCCATCCGTTTGGCCAACTCGCCGACGGTAATGGCATCGCTGATGCGGATAATCCTCTTGATCGCTTTGGGCACGGTAACTTCTGTTTTCCTTTGGAGTTGTTTGGCGGAACGTTTGCCCCGGCCTCCCCTGTCCATCCGCTTGGGTTCGAAAATCTCCCGTCGCACCGGCAGTTCGGGGGGTGCTTCTTCTTCCACCTCCAGCTCGGCGGCGATATCGACGACGCGAATCTTCTGCTTTTTCCGGTCACCACGAAGGTTTTTTGGGGGCGTTTTTTTGGGAACCTCGGCCTCGGGGGTAAAAACTCGCGGACCCTTAGGAACCGTTTTCTTGACCTCCCCTTCCCCGGCGGGAACTTCCGCAGGAGGAGCCGGAGAGGGAGCCTCCGGGGCCGGTTTTTTGACGCTCCGTCCAAGATCGACGTGTCCGAGGATCCGCGCCGCGCCGGGAGATGGTTTGACTGTTTTTTTGGCTGGAGTGAAAACAACGGGGGCGCTTTCTTCGCCGACTTCCTTGGCGGGCTCTTCTCCGGCCTGGGGAGGCGTTTCGGCAGGGAGCTGCTCGGTTTCCGGGGTGGCGGAGGGAGCACTTTCCGCCGTGACCGGCGGCGCCGCTACCGTGGCGGAAACTTCCGGTGGCCCGGGCTCGACGGCTTCTTCCCCTGGCGCCGATTCCTTTTCGGGGCTCGGCAGCGGAGGGGCCTCCTCGGGGATGGCTTGCTCTTGAGCCGGAGGCGTTGGCGATGTTTCGACGGCAGGAGGGGCAACGGCAGGTTTCTCCTCTACGGCAGCCGGGGTCTCCTTCACAACGGCGGCAACGGCTTCCACCGGGGGAGCGACAGGTTCCTTGCGCCGCCGCCGGATCACTTCCTGCGAAACCCGTTTTTCATCATAGCGGGTCTCGCTGGCTGATTCGCTGGGAGGGGCCGTGTGGATTTTCTGGACATCTTCTTCTTCGAGAACGCTCATGTGGCTTTTTACATCAATCCCCGAAGCTGAAAGTTTCTCCAGCATGGCCTTGTTGTCCAACCCAAGCTTCTGCGCCAATTCGTAAACTCTTATTTTCCCCATCAACTTTCCCCTGAAATATGCTCCAATCTCAACAGTTCCATCCGCATGGCTTCCGCCAAAGGAAGATTCCTGACAGCGATAACACTGGTTTCACTTTTTCCGGTGATCCCTCCCATAGTTGCCTTGTCGAAAAAGGAGCAGCAGGGAACCCCGGCAAGTCCAGCTTTGTAGCGCACCTTTTCGGCGATATCGGAGGACATGTCCAAAGCCAGAAAAAGAATATAAAAGGGATCTCCTCTTTCAAAAGCCAGGGTCACCGCCTGGGTTCCCGACACCGCAAAGGAGGATTTCCGGGCCATCCCCAAAAGAGCCAGAATGCGTTTCAGTATCTGTTCCTTCAGGGAGACGAAAAGACGATCGCCATCGACCTCCCGAGGGGGAACACGGAAGCTGCGCTGAAACTGTTTCCGCTCCTGAGCCTTGCGAAGGCAATCCCGGCGCAGGCAGGTATAGGCGCCGCGGCCGGGCAACTTCCCGCGATAATCAACCAAAAGCTCCCCGTCCGGAGAAAGAACGAAGCGGACCAGTTGATCCTGGGGAAATATTCCCCGGCAACCGAGGCAGGTTCTCGTTACCCCCGAGCCGCCGGAGGATTCGACTTTTCGCTGTTGATCCTTAATGGTTCCCGCCATTTTCATCAACGACATCGGCAGCGTCATCGGAAGCCGCAGGGGGTTCCGGAACGGTTGCGGGTTCGCTCCGCTGCGCCGGTCCTTTCTCCTCGCCGCGGAGCGGGTCGACAACGTAACCGGGCACCCGTTCGCCGCCCCCTTCTTCTTCCTCCGCCGCCCGCGCTTGTGTTTCGCTCTTGATATCGATTCGCCAATTGATCAGCTTGGCCGCCAGGCGCACGTTCTGTCCCTTTTTCCCGATGGCCAGGGAAAGCTGATCATCGGGAACAATGATTTCCAGGGAACGCTCTCCCTTGTCCACATAGACCCGCGTCACCTCCGCCGGTGCCAGGGCGGAGCAGGCGAACTGGGCGATATCGCTCGACCAGGGAATGATATCGATCTTTTCGCCGCGCAACTCGGTGACTACGTTCTGCACGCGGCTGCCGCGCATGCCGACGCAGGCGCCGACGGGATCGACATCGCGATCGTTGGAAAAAACCGCGATCTTGCTGCGGCTCCCCGGTTCGCGGGAAACCCCCTTCAGTTCGACGATCCCCTCGGCGATTTCCGGAACCTCCGAGGCGAAGAGGGCGGCCACCAGTCCCTCGTGGGTCCGCGAGAGGACAATCTGCGGTCCCTTGGTGGAAAGGTTGACCTCGGCGATGTAAGCCCGCACCCGGTCCCCCTGCCGGTAGCTTTCCCGGAAAACCTGCTGGCGATGGGGAAGGATGGCCTCCGCCTTGCCCAGATCGACGATCAGATCACCTCGCTCGTAGCGGCGGACGATGCCGTTGACCAGTTCTCCGACCCGATCCTTGAACTCCTTGTAAACCCCTTCCCGCTCGGCTTCGCGAACCTTCTGGATAATGACTTGCTTGGCGGTCTGGGCGGCGATCCGGCTGAAGTTGGAAGCGTCGATCTTCATGCCAAGTTCGTCGCCGATCTGGGCATCGGGGTCGGCTTCGCGGGCTTCCTCGAGATTTATCTGCTTATAGGAGTCTTCCACCTCTTCGACCACGGTGACGAACTCGAAAACCTCCACCTCGCCGATTTCAGGGTTGTAGTGAGCCTCCAGGTCCCTGGTGTTGCGATACTTTCTGTTGGCTGCCGACAATACGGCGGATTCGAGAGCCTCGATCAGGACATCGCGGTTAACCCCCTTGTCCTTCACGACTTGATCGATGATATGGTTCAGATTGCCTGTCATCCCCTGTCCCTGTTCCCCTGTTGAGACTGATAAATAATTTCCCGTTAACTGAATTCGAGATTGGCCTTTTCTATCTCTTCCAAGAGAAAGCCGATTTTTTTTCCATTCTTGCCTTCGGTTAGGAGGAGAACACGCCCGCCGTCAACACCCCGAAGCAGACCGCGAAAAGTTTTCCGACTGTGTCCGGAAGCGTCGGGGTCACACAGAAAGCGCGTTTTTATCTTTGCCTCTCTGCCGGCGAATCTCTCGAAATCAGAAAGCTTTTTCAAGGGGCGATCGAGTCCCGGCGAGGAAACTTCAAGGCGGTAGGGACCGCTGATGACATCCTCGACATCGAACCGGATCCCCACCTCATGACTCACCTCGACACAATCATCCAGGGTGACGCCCCCTTCCTTGTCGATAAACAGCGTCAACACGAGATCCCTTTGTTCATGCCGCAGTTCGACATCAACGAGTTCTAGGCCCAAATCCTCAAGAATCGGGATCGCCAGACGCGAAACCTCGCTGCAGATATCTTCCTTTTTACCATGAGCCACGAAAATATCCCTGGGGCAAGGGGTAAGAAAAAAAAAAAGTGAGCGGGCAACTCACTTTTTCCGAGTTATTAAACCTTTTTTTTCTAACATTTGAAGGGGAAAAATGCAAGGAGAAAAATGGTTTCCCAGCAGCAGTCCGCGCCACTTATCGATTATTTTCGCCGCTCCAGGAGGACCAGCCCTTCGATATGATAGGTTTGCGGAAAAAAATCGTAGGCGCGGGCCCTGCTCACCTCATATCCGCAATGGACCAGAGGCACCAGGTCCCGGGCCAGGGTGGCGGGATTGCAGGAAACATAGATAATTTTTTGCGGTTTCAGACGCAACAATCCCTTGACGGTTGCATAGGCTCCCTCTCGGGGGGGGTCGAGAACCACCACCTCGAAGCTTTCCGGAGCGGCCTGCCAGGTGTTGGCATCGCCGACCAGAAAACGGGCGTTGGCGATGCTGTTTTCTGCGGCATTGCGTTCGGCTGCGGCTACCGCAGCCGGGTAGTTCTCAACACCGACGACCTCTCCGGCGAAAAGCGCCAAAGGCAGGGACAGGTTGCCGATACCGCAGAACAGGTCGAGAACCCGCTCTTTCCCGGTGAGACCCGCCATGTCCACAAGTTCACCGACCAACCGCCGGTTCTGCCCGGCGTTGATCTGAGAAAAGCTGCCCGCTTCATGACCGAGACGCGGCTGTTCAGCGGCGGCGAGGGGGTGGATGAAAAGCCGCCCGCGGCCGTGGAGACGGCGCAGGGTGTGGTTTCTTCCCGCCTGCAGATAAAGGGAGTCCCCTGCAGCGATGGCTTCCGGAAGAAGGTGGTCGACCAGAGCGCCATCCTCTTTCAGCAGGTGATGGACAACGACACGGACTGTTCCCTCCTCATCGGTGGCGATATCGATCTGGGGGATCCGGTCGCCATGGGAGGATCGGCCCATAAGGCGCCGATAGCGCCCCAGGGTCTCATTAATCGCGCTATCGGCCAGCGGGCAGGAGTCGATAGCGATGACAAAATGGCTCTGACGCCGGTAGAAACCGGCGATGAAGCCCTGTTTCGTCAAGCGGCACTTGAACTGCATGCGGTTGCGGTATCCCCATTCCCGCCGGGAGGGCACGGCGGGGACGAAAACCTCTTCCGGCACGTTGACGCCGCGCTGCAGCATATCCCGGAAAATCCGCTCCTTCCAGGCTACCTGAAGGTCATAGGGAAGATGCTGCCAGTGGCAACCGCCGCAGGCGCCGAAAACCGGACAGGGAGGTGGCCGACGATTTGCGGACGGTTTCAGCAACGTTTCCAGTTCGCCGAAAAGAAGCTGCTTTTTCTCCTCGACGACACGCCCCCGGATGACGTCCCCGGGTGCGGTCAGGGGGACAAAGGCCACCTTGCCGTCGACACGGCCCACCCCATAGCCATTGTAGGCCAGAGAATCGATCCTGACTTCAAAGAAGGTGTCTTGGGTCATTTCTTTTCGCGGCTGCCTTTGTGCCGCTCTCCTTCCAGCCATTCCACGTGCTGCCAGAGACCACGGAGAATCCGCACATCCCGGGAATCGAGGCCGGCCCGTCCCAGGATGCGGCGCAGGGTGTGCATGAGATGATGGGGGTTCTGGGGGTTGAGGAAGCCGGATTCCAGCAGGGCATGGCCCATATGCCGGAACATCTCCTCCACCTCCTCGCCCGCCGCCAGCCGTCGATCGTGGTTTTTCCCCCGGTCACGATGGGCGGCGCGGGAAACCTCATAAAGGCAAACGGCCACCGCCTGGGCCAGGTTGAGAGAAGGAAACTCCGCGGCCACGGGGATCGTGATCAGGCGCCGGCAAAGATCGAGTTCCGTGGTGGTAAGCCCCTTGTCCTCCCGGCCGAAAACCAGGGCCGCCCGCCCACAGACAAGGATAGGCAGAAGCTTACCGGCGGCTTCATCAGGATGGAGAAAATCCTGCCGGTATTTGCCGAAACGGCGGGTGGTCCCAAAAGTCATTTGGCAGTCGGCGAGAGCCTCTTCCAGGGTCTCGAAAAGAGCCGCCTCTTCCAGTATCCTCAGCGCCTTCAGGGCCATCCTGCGGCCATCCTCCCCGAGGTGATCGACTTGGGGGCGGACCAGGCGCAGGCCGGAAAGGCCGAAATTCATCATCACCCGGGCCACGGAGCCGATATTGAGCGCCCCCTGGGGCTCGACCAGAACGACAAGGAGATTTTCCAGATTCATTCCTGCCACCTTTTGGCAACAATCCGTTCAGCCAAGATCACCCAGCATATGCTGAATCATGACCATTCCTGCGACGGCCGCCGTCTCCGTGCGCAGAATCCGCCCGCCCAGGGAAACGGCGACGAAGCCGGCCAGTTCCATTTCGGTAATTTCTTCTTCGGTGAAGCCGCCTTCCGGGCCGATCCAAAGGGCCGCGTGCCGGACCGAAGAAACCGCGGCAGCGGCATCCCGCAACCGTCTGCTCTCTTCCCGCTCGGAAAAAACAAAGACGGCTTTGGCGGCGCCAGCCTCGGCCAGGGCCTCCTGCCAGGGCAAAACGGGCAACAGTTCGGGGATGGTTCCCCGCCGGCATTGTTTTGCGGCCCGCAATACGACCTCGGGCCAGCGGTGGGATTTGCGCTGGCGGGCGTCCCGTTCGGTGACGGTTATCGACCGGCGGCAGGAAAAAGGGATGATTCGGGAAACGCCGATCTCCGTCGCCTTCTCCAGGATCAATTCGAAACGCTCCCGCTGCGGCAGAGCCTGGAAGAGATCGATACGCAAGAAGCTTTCCGGGGGGAAAGAAAGGGGGGAAAAAACGACCAGGCGCGCTTCCGAGGGGGTCAGCCGGGTGAGGCGGGCACGGAAAAATTTTCCATGGGGATCGCAGACGGTGACAATATCCCCCGGCCTGGCCTGCCAACAGGCCAGGCTTCTAAGAAGTGAACCATAAAAAACTTTCTCGACTTCCAGGCGCGGAGACACCGGCAAGCGGATCAGACTTTGGGAACCTCCCTTATTGATACATGAAAGGCTCAAGACCGGCATCCCTGTAGAGAACATAGCGGCGCCGGCTTTCCTCCTGCAGTTGGGCATCGTAAAGCTCGGCGAAGTCGTAGACGACGGTAAAGCGGCGCAGAAATTCCACGGGACAGGGGCGCACCATGATCAGGATTGCGGCGCCGAAATCGGCCTCGCAGCCGGCGGCGATCACCACCGGCTCCGCGCCGCCGTCACCGGGACCGGTGGCCAACCGATGGGGAACAAAGGAGGTTTTCCGCCACGTCCACAGGTACTTGTCAAGTTGCGTCGCCTGTTCCTGGTGCTCCACCACAATGAGCACCCGTGCCCCTTCCTGAAAATGTTTTTCGGCTAAAAGGCAGCAATAACGGGCTTTTTCAGCCTTTTCCAACTTGATGAAAGCGACTCTGGCCATCCCTTTCCGCCCCCCGCAATGCGGTTACCGGCCGCTTTCCGCCGCCAACGCCCTTCCCGCCTGGAAAGCCCGCCGGTTGACTTCCAGAAGACCTGGTTTGATCCGCCGCCGCAAGGCACCTTCCCAATCTTGCAGATCCAGGGGCAGATAATGGGACAAGGCGCCGACTATGACCACATTGGTGCTGCGGGGGCTGCTGAGTTCGGCGGCTATCGTCAACGCGTCCACCGGCAGAAGCCGGGGAAACAGTTTCCTGAGCCGCTCATCGACATCGCCGGGGTAGACGGCCTGGCCAGAAGAAACGCTGACCGGAATAATCTCCTGGGTGCTGACAACGGCCATGCCGTCAGCTGCCAGGTAACGATGGTAACGCAGCGCTTCGACCTTTTCGAGAGCGGCGAGAACCTGTGCCGTCCCCTCCCGCACCAGGGGGCTGAACACCTCCCGGCCGAAACGGATCTGGGCGACGACCGATCCGCCCCGCTGGGCCATGCCGTGAACCTCGTTGGTCTTGACCTCCAGGCCGGAAAGGAGAGCAGCCTCGGCGATGATCTCACTGGCCAGGAGAATCCCCTGCCCGCCGACGCCGGCCAGAACAACGCTCACAACTCCCTGATCAGACATCTGTCTCATTCTCCCTTTCTTGGTAAGCTCCCTGCGGGCAAACCTGCCGGCAGAGACCGCAGCCGATACAGAGCAGGGGATTGACCTGGGGTTTCTCACCGCTGCACTCGATGGCCGGGCAGCCCAGCTTGAGGCACATCCGGCACCCGATACAGCGTTCCTGGTTCACCTCCAGCACCGGCCCCACCTTGCGCCGCACGGCCAAAGGGCAATCGGCCTGGGCGACAATCAGCCAGGGTTCGTCGGCTTCGATGGCTTCCTTGAGGGTTTTGTGAACCAGATCGAGACGGTAGGGATCGATGGTAACCACATTGCGGATGCCGCAGGCCCGGCCGATCTCCTCGATGGAAGCGCAAGGAGCCTCCTTGCCCATGAGGGTCTTGCCGGAACCGGGGTGACACTGATGACCGGTCATCGCCGTGGTCCGGTTATCGAGAACGATGATGGTGGAGGAACCCTGATTGTAGGCGATATCGAGAAGGCCGGTGATACCGGAATGGAAAAAAGTGGAGTCGCCGACGATGCCGACCACCTTGCGGGGATTTCCCGCCCGGTCCATGCCATGGGCCATGGAGATGCCGCCGCCCATGCAGAGAATGGTGTCGATCCGACTCAGCGGCGCAAAGGTGGCCAGGCTGTAACAGCCGATGTCCCCCGTCACCACCACATCGAAGCGCCCCAGGCCGTAAAAGATCCCCCGATGGGGGCAGCCGGCACAGAGCACCGGCGGCCGGGAGGGAAGATCCCGGCATTCGGCGGGAACCGCGGCCGGAGCCTTGTCCTCTTTACCTTCCAGCTTGCGCCTGGAATCCAAAAGAACGCCCGTCGACAGCTCACCCACGGAAGGGACCACCTCCTTGCCGATGCAAGCAATCCCCAGAGCGCGGATGTGTTCTTCAAGTATGCCATCCAGCTCTTCCACGATCAGCAGCCGCTCGACGCCGATGGCGAATTGGCGGATTTTACCATCGGGAAATGGGAAGCTCCAGCCGATCTTGAGCACGGAAGCTTCGGGAAAAGCCTCGCGGACATATTGGTAGGCGATCCCGGCGGCGACAATGCCCAGGGAGCGATCCCGCCATTCGATGCGGTTCAGGGGCGAGCGGTCGACCTCCTCCGCCAGAGCGCGGAGACGTTCTTCCAGACGCAGGCGCATCTGCCGTCCCCAGATCGGAACGGGAACGTAGCGGGGAGGGTCCTTTTCGAAACCGATGGTCCGGGAAGACGGTTGACGTTCGCCGATGACCACCGGGCTGCGGGAATGACTGACGCGAGTGGTGGAGCGCAAGATCACCGGCGTCCGGAACCGTTCCGAAAGCTCGATCCCGATCTTGACGCAATCGGCCGCCTCTTGGGAGTCGGCCGGTTCCAACAGGGGGACCTTGGCGAAGCGGCCGAAGTGGCGGGTATCCTGTTCGTTCTGAGAAGAATGCATGCCGGGATCGTCGGCAACGCAGGCCACCAGCCCGCCGACGACACCGGTGTAGGCCAGGGTCATCAGAGGATCGGCGGCGACATTGAGGCCGACGTGTTTCATGGTCACCAGACAGCGGGCCCCCGTCAGGCAAGCGCCCGCCGCCACTTCCAAGGCAACTTTTTCGTTGGGCGCCCATTCGCAGAAGATTTCATCCCTATGGCAGCTCAACGTCTCGAGAATCTCCGTCGACGGGGTGCCGGGATAGCCGGCCGCCACCGTCACCCCCGCCTCGAAAGCACCGCGGGCAATGGCCTCGTTTCCAGACAAAAGTCTTTTTTCCATTTTATCCATTTCCAACCGTTTTATCCGGCACAAGGAATTTTTGGTTTTCGAAAAGAAGCGAAACCGCCCTTTGTCCACTCCCCAAACCTGCCCGCGCCATGGATTAAAAAGAGTCCCACAAAAAAACCCGCTTGCGCGGGTTTTAGCTGATCATTTCTCCTCGCCTTGGGGAACTTTTTCCGCTTCACCGGCTTCTTCCTGGGGAGCCTCCTCGCTGGGAAGTACCTCACTGGGTAACTCCTCGGTGACCTTTTCGGGGTTGCCGGCGGAACCGCCGGAGGCCATGGAACAGCACTCTTTGATCGAACTCAAGCCCTGTTTAAAGATAAGAGTCTTCAGCATATAGGCGGTACCGGCGACAATCAACAACCAAACGAGAATTGCCAGAAATGTCATAACTCTCTCCCCTTCTTCTTGAATTTAAGGTTTAACTTAAAAGTTCTCAGCAATGTGCCGCGTCAAACGCGCTCCTATCGATATCTATGTTATTTATTAACTTATACAGCATAACCTTCTGTTTTTTCATGATATTTTTTCGGACCATAAATCATTTTCGGCAACAGTCGGTGGCCTTCTTGGATATAGAGGCCGGTGGACCGGGCAGCCGATTCGCCGAACCTTTCGACGACTATCGGGGAGAAAAACTCGCCGCTGGAACTGAAAAGGGCGTAGGGAACCGCAGCGGCGGAATGGGTCATGGAGCGGATCGGGGTCGGATGGTCCGGCAGCACCAGGAGGCGGTAATCCCCATAGCGCCCCGCGCCTGCCACCACCCGGCCGACCACGTGGCGGTCAAAATCCTCTATGGCCTTGAGTTTTTTCTCCAGGCTTCCTTCGTGGGAGGCTTCGTCGGGCGCCTCCACGTGGACGAAAACGAAATCGCGGTCTGCCAAGGCGGCCAGGGCGTAATCGGCCTTTCCGGAGAAGTTGGTATCGAGATAGCCGGTGGCGCCGGGCACGCGAATGACATCAAGGCCGGCATAGAGTCCAATCCCGCGGATCAGATCCACGGCGGAGATAACGGCGCCGCTGATGCCGAATCGGTCTTGCAGGGTGGAAATTCGCGGCGCTTTCCCCTGTCCCCAGAGCCAGATGGAATTGGCGGGGGCCTTCCCGGCGGCGATCCGTGCTTTGTTGACGGGATGTTCGGCAAACAGAAGCATCGAGGAATTCATCAGCAAAATGAGCTGTTTGGCCCCTTTACCCTGGGGCAGGAAGGGATCGATCGGTTGCCGGCTGATGTCGTGGGGGGGGGTCAGGGAGATTTCGTCCGCCCCACCCTTCCACACCATCAGGTGACGGTAGGAGACTCCGGGATAAAAATTGAACTTTCCCCCGCCGAATTCCTTCTGCAGGGTGGCAATCAGTTCCGCCGCTTCTTCCGTGGTGATGTGATCGGCGGAAAAATCCCCCATCAGCAGCCCATCCCGGCCGGTTTCCAGATAGACCATATTGAGGCGGAAAGCGACATCCTCGGCGCTAAGCTCCACTCCCATGCTGGCCGCTTCCAAGGGGGAGCGTCCGCTATAACAGACCTTCGGATCATAACCGAAAACGGAGAGGTTGGCCACATCGCTGCCGGGAGGGAACCCCTCGGGAACGGTCTTCACCAGGCCCGTCTCGCCGCTGCGGGCGAGGAAATCCATGTTGGGCGTATCGGCATATTCCAGAGGGGTTTTTCCCCCCAGTTCGGCCAGTGGTTCATCGGCCATGCCGTCGCCCAAAAGGACGATATATTTACATTTCAGCCCCATCCTTGGCACTTTCAAGTAATACCCGGCATGACGATATTTTCATCCGCGGGGGTGAAATTGTTCATGGATTTTTCTCAGGCGCTCGCGGGTGACGTGAGTGTAAATCTGCACTGTGGAAATGTCGGCATGCCCCAGCATCATCTGCACCGACCGCAGATCCGCTCCGTTTTCGAGAAGATGAGTGGCGAAGGAGTGGCGCAGGGTATGGGGAGTGATGTTTTTGGGGATGCCGGCCTCCCGCGCACGGCGCTTTATAATCTTCCAGAAACCTTGTCGTGTCAAGTTCTTCCCGAAAGGATTGAGAAACAGATGGTCGCCGCTGCCGCTCTTGCAAAGGCGCACCCTGCCCCTTTGCAGATAGATTTGCAACGCCTCGACAGAGGATTCCCCCATCGGCACGAGACGCTGCTTGTTTCTTTTGCCAAAGGCGCGCAGATAACCGCCCGCCATTTCCAGGTCCTGAAAACGGAGGCCAACCAATTCCGAAACCCGTAAGCCGGTGGCGTAGAGAAGTTCGAGCATGGCCCGGTCTCTCAAGACCAGAGGGGTTTCCTCGCCGGCGACGGCGAGCAGTCTTTCCACTTCCGGGAAGGTAAGGACATGGGGAAGGGAACGGATGGTGTTGGGTAAGCGGACCCTGGTAGCGGGATTTTCCCGGGTGATCCCCTCTGCGGCCAGAAACTTGTGAAACATGCGCAGCGCCACCAGGGCGCGGGCACGACTGCGAGGGGACAGCCCTTCCTTGGCGAGACGTCCCAGGTAGGCGACAATGACCGTGGATGTTATTTGTTCCAGGTCGGAGATTTGCTCCTTTTCCATAAAAAGCAGAAAGCGGTTCAGGTCGCGCCCGTAGGCCTCAAGGGTATTGCGGGCCAAGCCCCGTTCCACGGCCAGGTAATTCATGAACAGATCGACACAAGCGAGCGGATCAGGTGCCATCATCGCCTCCAACGGCGGCGAGAAGCCTTTGCCTGATTTCCGTCAGTTTTTCCGGACGCGTGATTTTAGCGGCAAAGATGTCCTTGACATAAAAGGTATCCGCCACCTGATCGACCTTGGTCGATATCTTGGCAACCCCGATGGTAAGATTCATCCCGGCCAGGGTTTGGGTAATGTCGTAAAGAAGCCCGGCGCGGTCCCGGGTATAGACGTCGATCACGGTGTAGTGGGTGGAGATTTCGTTGTCGATTTCCACCCGGTCCGGGTAGCGGCGGGGAGGCTGGAGCCGGCAGTAGGCACCCGCCGTCCGGCTTTTGGCAACCAGTTCAGAGACCTGTCTTCGTCCTTCAATGACGGCGGTCAGGGTAGTTTCGATCCGCATCCATTTATCGGGATTGGTAATCGGCCGGCCGTTGCCGTCGTCGACTTGCAGGATGTCGAGAGCCACCCCATCCTTCAGTGTGTAGATTTGGGCACCGAGAATGTTGACCCGGGCGGCGGCGAGAACCCCGGTAATTTTCGAAAAAAGTCCCGGAACATCGAGGGTGGAGATGATCAGGCGGTTATGGTTGGTGCCGGCCACCGGATCCTCTTTCATGACCAGAGACCGTTCCCCGCTGCGGAAAAGCACCCGCAGGTGGTGGCCGATCTCCACCGCGCTATGCTCGAGAAAATAGCGGGTCTCCAGTTTTTTCAGCTCTTCCTTGACGAACCGTTCGGCAAACTCGCCGGTGAGGATTTCAACTACCTGTCGTTTCCGGTGCTGTACCTTTTCCGAGCGTTTTTCCTGAGAAAAATCCCCCTTTTCAAGAACGTGAAAGGTTTTCCGGTAAAGCTCGCTGAGCAGATAACCCTTCCACGGGGTCCAGACATCGGGACCAACGGCCTTCAAATCTGCGAAGGTGAGCAGAAAAAGCATGCGCAGGTTTTCGCTCATACCCATAAGATCGGCGAAATCGTAAATCATTTTTTCATCATTGAGGTCCCGTCGCTGGGCGATATGAGCCATGGCCAGGTGGTGGCGGACCAGAAACTCCAGTCGCTGGGAGTCCTCTTTGCCCAGGCCGAGGCGGCGGGCGATGGTGGGGACCATTTTCGCTCCTTTTTCGGCATGGCCTGCCCCCTCCCCCTTCCCCACATCGTGCAGAAGAGCGGCCAAAAGCAGCAACTCCCGTTTTTCGATTTGTCCGGCCACCTCGGTGAGCAGCGGGCATTGTCCGCCATAGTCCCCATTCCACAAGCGGCAAAGTTCTTCGACCGCGAAAAGGGAATGAATATCCACGGTATAGATATGGTAGGCATCATGTTGAACCATGCAGAAAATGCCTGCAAACTCAGGGATGAGATGATGAAGGAAATGCAGGCGATGCATTTCTCGCAGAACCCTGGTCACGCCCTTGGGAGAACGAAGGATTTCAAGAAACAGTCTGCCCACCTCCCGTAAACGGCGCACCCGGTCGTTGATTTTCCGGCCATGGTCGCGGATGATCTCCTGCAACTGGTAGCTCAGCTCCACCTCTTGGTGCTGCATGTGACGAAAAGCCTGGAGCATCAGTAACGGATTGTCGGCGCAGTTCTCGGGGCGGGAGGTCCGCAAGACGCCTTGGAGGATATAGAAATGTTCGTCGAGATGGCGGGGGCGGCGCAGGCCGAAAAAGGTTTTCGGCGGTTCGGCGAGATCCGTGGCCCTGGCGATCAACGCGGTGGCGATTTCGACCACATGGGCGGCGTGGGTATAATAATCTTTCATGAACTGTTCGACGGCCAGGGCATGCCTCTGATCCCGGTAGCCGAGGAAGTGGGCGATTTTCTCCTGATGGGCGAACTGGATCTGATCGCTTTTGCGATGCAGCAAAAAATGGAGTTCGTTGCGGATGCGCCACAGATAGTCAAATGCGTCATCGATGTCGGCCATTTCCTTTTCCGCGATGATCCCCTTGCGGATCAGTTCGTTGGGGCGGCCAATCTTGTATTTGACCTTGGCCACCCAGAGGGCCGTATGCAGCTCCCGCAAGCCCCCTTTTCCCTCTTTGATGTTCGGTTCCAGAAGATAGACGGAGGAGCCGTATTTACGTTGTCTCGCCTCGCTCTCGGTCAGTTTGTCGCGGATGAACGCATCGCCGTCGCAACGGCGCGCGAAATCCACAACACTTTTTTCATATTGGTGGAAAAAATGGGGGTCGCCGGCGAGAAAACGGGAGTCGAGAAGGGAGGTGCGGATGGTCAGGTCCTTGCGACTGAGTTCCAGGCAATCATCACAGGTGCGGACACAAGAGGCGACATCGACGCCCATGTCCCAGAGCAGGTAAAGCATCCGCTCGGCGATCACGGTCGCCGTTTCCCGGCTCTGGGAACCATGACAAAACATCAGGTCGACATCGGAACGGGGATTCAGCTCACCGCGGCCATATCCGCCGATGGCGATGAGGGCGAATCCGTTCCCTTTTGCTGATGGGATGCCAGGAACCGCCGTCACCTCAGCAAGCAGGGCCCGCAACAGGGCATCGGAGGTTGCCGTCAAGGCGCCAACGATTTCGCGTCCCGAGGCACCGGCCCGATGCCATTCTTGGATTCGTTGCCGACAGAGTTGCAGGCGTCGGCTATACAAATCAACCAGCCGCGGCCGCCGGGCTTCAAAAACGGCTGTTCCCTCAAAGATGGAAAAATCGGCAGGAAAAACATCGCCGAGGAACTCGCCGACATTCATCGTTTGGCCATCCGGCTAAGGGTGTTGTCGAAGTTTTTGACACCGGAGACGATCCCCTCCACTATGCCTTTCTGATATTTATCCGATTGCAGCCTCGCCTCATCCTGAGGGTTGCTGATGAAGGCGATCTCGACGAGTATGGAAGGCATGTTGGCTCCGAGAAGCACGTGAAACGGCCCCTGGCGAACACCGTTGTCCTGAATGGTTCGGTAACGTTGCTGCAGCGATAAGATGATCCCTTTCTGAACCTTGTCGGCCAGCAGGCTCGATTCATTGATTTTGGCATGGGCCATGAGATCGAAAAGAATCAGTTCCAGGTCGCCTACCTCAGCCAGGGTGGTGCCGTTTTCCCGGGCGGCGACGGACGCGGCGGATTCGTTCTTGGAAAAGTTCAAATAATAGGTCTCCACGCCGTGCAGGCTCCGTTTGAGGCTGGCGTTGGCATGAATGGAAATAAAGAGGTCGGCATCCAGACGGTTGGCTAATGCCGTCCTTTCCTTGAGGGGGATGAAAACATCCTTATCGCGGGTCAGAATGACCTCGCACTTGAGATCCTTTTTAAGGCGCTCGGCCAGCAGCTTGGCCACCGTGAGAACCACATCCTTTTCCTGGACGCCGCCTGGCCCGATGGCTCCAGGATCCTTGCCGCCATGGCCGGCATCGACAACAATGCGGCGCAGGCCGTTCTTTGCCGCCAGACCGGGCAGGGGAACGACGGGACAAGGCTGAACGCCTTTTTTCTCGATGAGGGAGGATACCTCGTCCTTTTTCGGGGCAGAGGCTTGCACGGTCGTTTTGCCGGCGCCGGTTGGCAGGGTCTTTTTCGATACCGCGGCTTTTCCCTCTTTTCCCGGCGGTTGATCGGGAAGATTGGCGGCGGCTTTGTCCCAAAATTGGTTGGTGCCGGCCACCTCGATGACCACCCGGAACGGATGGTCGAGAGCATAGACACGATAATCCCGATAGGTTTTGAGGTCGAGAACAACCCGCGTTTTGTCCTTTTCGGGGCAGCCGATGCGGAAACGCTGCACGAAGGCATCATCGATGTCTTTTGCAGCCGGCAGGCGGGGAGAAGAAACGGCCCCTTTCATGTCCACGTAAAGGCGCGGGGCACCACCCCTGGCAACAGGAGGCAGAGCGTTGTGGGAAAACTTGACGGGCCCACTGACATCAAGTACCAGCCGGGAAAAATCGCCGTGGCTGAAATGGCGGATGGCATCGATGCGCACCGGACCGGAGACCTCCCCCTGGGCCAGGTCCGTCGCCGTGGCGGCCGGGGCGGGCTCCCCGACGGACGGCGGCGGCACAGAGGAAACCCCCAGCCCCTCCAGACGTTTGCGCGCCAGGTGTATCTGATCCCCCTGGCCATGGCTGCGGGCCACCTTCAGGTAGCGGTCGATGGCCCCCTTCTTGTCGTCGAGGACCTCCTCGTGAATTTCCGCCGCCATCACCAGGGCGTCATCAGCCAAATTGTGACAGGAATAGGACTCCTCCAGGCGGTCGAAATATTGGCCGGCCCGTCGGGCATCCTCGGTATACTTGGAATAGCGATAAAGCCCCTGGCTGGCCCTGCCAGCCATGAAAAGCGCCGGCGGCGCCTTTTCATGATCGGGGAACTCCTGGGAAAACTTCTCAAAAAGGGAAATAATCCGCTCCCAATTGTCCCGCCGGGCCCTTTCCTGTGGGGATCTCAACAAACGGGCGTAATCGTTTTGAAGGAACTGGAAGCGACGGTTGAGATCATCTCCCCAGGCAAGGGAAACCGCCAGGCACCAGCAGAAAATAACAAAGGCGAAGCGGTGAAAAGTCATGGTCACGCCATCCTTTTTAATTGATCGAGAAAATTCAGCGCTTCCAGCGGTGTCATGGTCGCAATGTCGGCCTGTTCTACCAATTCCCGCAGCCGATCTGACGGCGCAGAGAAAAGACTCAATTGGGCGTTGTCCCTGTGGCGGCGAGGCGTTTTGCGGCTGGCGGCGATTTTCGGCTCCCCTTGCGGGGACAGGGCCGTCATTTCGAGATTGGCCAGTATCTCCCGGGCGCGGGTGACCACTTCGCCGGGAAGTCCGGCCAACCGTCCCACCTGGATGCCGTAAGAATGGCTGGCGCTGCCGGGGACGATTTTGCGCAGGAAGATGATCTGGTCATTCCATTCCTTGACGGCGATGTTGAAATTTTTCACTCGTGGCCGGGTCAGAGCCAGTTCGGCCAGTTCGTGATAATGGGTGGCAAAAAGGGTTTTGGCCCCCTTGCCTGGAGCGTCATGCAAGTATTCCACCACTGACCAGGCGATGCTGATGCCGTCGAAGGTCGACGTGCCCCGGCCGATTTCATCCAGCAAAACCAGGCTCCTGTCGGTGGCGTGGTGGAGAATGTGGGCGGTTTCGATCATTTCCACCATGAAGGTGGATTGCCCCCGGGCCAGGTTATCACTGGCGCCGACTCTGGTAAAGATCCTGTCCACGACGCCGATGCAGGCCTCGGCGGCGGGAACGAAGGATCCGATCTGGGCCAGCAGGACGATCAACGCCACCTGGCGCATAAAAGTGGATTTTCCAGCCATGTTGGGTCCGGTCAGGATCAGAATCTGCTCTTGGCTGCGGTTCATCGACAGGTCGTTGGGAACGAAGCTCTCGCCGAGATTCATGGTTTCGACCACCGGATGACGGCCGTCCCGAATGAGCAGGGCGTCCCCGTCATTCACCGCCGGGCAAAAATAATCCTTTTCCTGGGCGACTTCAGCCAGCGCCGCCAGAACATCAACCGTGGCCAAGGCATCGGCGGTTTTCTGAATACGCCCTCCTTCGGCGGCGGCCCGCTCCCGAAGCCGCTGAAAGAGTTCGTATTCCAGCTGCACGATCCGCTCGTCGGCGCGCAGCACTTTTTCCTCGTATTCCTTGAGGGCGGGGGTGATGAACCGTTCCGCATTGGCCAGGGTCTGCTTGCGGAAAAAATCATCGGGAACCAGATGCAGGTGAGCTTTGGTCACTTCCAGATAATAGCCGAAAACCCGGTTGTAGCGGATTTTGAGGGAAGGGATGCCGGTCCTGTCCCGCTCCTTGCGCTCCAGTTGGCTGATCCATCCCTTGCCGTCGCGGCTGATGCCGCGCAATTCGTCCAGCTCGGCGTCGTGGCCGGCGCGTATGATCCCTCCCTCCCGCAGCGTTAAGGGGGGCTGGTCGACGAGGGTTTCTCCGATTCGTTGCCGAAGGTCCTCAAGGGGGTCAAGCTCTCCGCACAGGGAAATGAGCAGCGGAGATGAAACCGCTTCCAGAAACTTGGCCACCGCAGCCGTTCTCTCCAGGGATTCCCCGAGGGCCGCCAGATCCCGGGCATTGGCGCTGCCCAGGGAGATGCGCCCATTGATCCTTTCCAGATCGGTAATCTCGCCCAGCAGGCGGCGCAGTTCGTCCCGCAGGGCGGGGTTTTCCACCAACTCGGCGACCGCTGCCTGGCGGTGCCGGATATGGCCGACATCCACAAGGGGATAGTTGAGCCAGCGGGTGAGTTTCCTTGCTCCCATGGCGGTCCTGGTCCGATCCAGAACCGCCAGCAGGGAACCGCGCCGTTTCCCCTCTTGCAAAGTAGAGACCAATTCCAGATTGCGCCGGGTCACCTCGTCAAGAACCATGAACTCGTTGCTTTGGATCACCCGTGGCGGCTTGATATGCTGGGCGCCTCCCTTCTGGGTTTCCAACACATAGCGCAGTACGCTGCCGGCGGCCCGCGTCGCCGCCGCCAGTTCGCCGCAGCCAAAGGATTCCAGGGTGGCGCACTGGAAAAACTCCTCCAGGGTGGCCGCCGCGGCATCCGTTTCAAAATGCCGGCCGGCAAGGCGGCTGACCGTGACCCCCGGCAACCAGGAGGCGGCCTGTCTGGCCAGGGCATCGCCCTCTTCCCCTTCCGGCACGAGGATTTCACCCGGCGAAACGGCAACCATCTCGCTGCGCAATCGATCCTCCTCCCCGGGTTCAGCCACCAGGAATTCCCCCGTGGTCAGATCCAGCCAGGCCATTCCGAAAAGACCGTCCCCGGCAGCCACAAGCCCGAGCAAGAAATTGTTTTCTTTGGGGTCGAGGGCCTCTCCGTCGCTGTTAAGCCCAGGGGTGACAATGCGCACCACCTCGCGTTTCACCAGCCCCTTGGCTTCTTTGGGATCCTCCACCTGATCGCAGACCGCCACCTTGTAGCCCTTCTCCACCATCCTGTTGATATAGGTTCTGCTGGCATGGACGGGAACCCCGCACATGGGAATCCCGTCCCGGTCGCCGCGATTGCGGGAGGTCAGGGCGATATCGAGTTCCCTGGAAGCGACCAACGCATCTTCCAGGAACATCTCGAAAAAATCCCCCATACGGAAAAAAAGGATGGTATCGGGATATTGCGCCTTAACCTCCAGGTACTGGCGCATCATCGGGGTGGCGGTGGCGGACATAGAATAGCCTTCTTTTAATCCCCTCGAGTGGTTTCTAAAAGCCTAAAAAAAGGAAGGTTGCGGAGGCCTGCGGCGCTGGACCGAATCAGGATTATGTTAACAGAGGAGGCTTGGCAAGTAAAGGCAAGGAAAGGAATTTTCCTTGCGAAAATGGAGGGTTGGGTGAAATTCCGGAAGGTGCCTTGAGGGGACCCTCGGCGCTCCGGAAGCGCCATCAAAACCAGCCTTTTTTCCGGAAATAGGCGATCATGCCGCCGACACAGGCCGCCATCACCAGCCACACCAGGGGATAGCCCCAGCGCCACGACAATTCCGGCATATAATGAAAATTCATCCCGTAAACACCGACGATGAAGGTCAGGGGTATGAAGATGGTGGCTATGACCGTGAGTACTTTCATTACCTCGTTCATGCGGTGACTGGCGCTGGAGAGATAGAGGTCGAGGAGATTGGCCAGGGAATCCCGGTAGATTTCGACGGTGTCGATAACCTGGACGGTATGGTCGTAGAGGTCGCGCAAAAAAGGCCGGATCGGTTCCCCGATCAGGTCGCACTCGCTGCGCAGCAGGCCGGCGGCGATCTCCCGCAGGGGCCAGACCGCCTTGCGCAGCGTGCCGAGTTCGTTGCGGAAATGGTGGATGCGGGAGAGGGCGTCACGAGTGGGGTTTTTGGTCAGTTCCTCCTCGAGTTCGGCCAAACGGTCGCCAAGGTGATCGAGAATCACGAAATAGCTGTCAACGACCGAATCGAAAAGGGCATAGGCGAGATAATCGGCCCCGCGCCGCCGCATTGGCCCACCGCTCTTTTCCAGACGGCCGCGCACACCGTTGAAAACATCCCCCGGCGGTTCCCTTTCCTGGAAACTGATGACGTAGTCTCTGCCCAGGACGATACTCACCTGCTCCTTCTCGATGGCCGGTTCATCGGCTTTCAAGGTCAGCATCTTGAGAATGATGAGGAGGTTGTTTTCAAAAAGTTCCATCTTCGGTGGATGGTGGGTGTCGAGAATATCCTCCAGGGCCAGGGAATGAATGTCAAACATGGCTCCCAGGTCGCCGACCAGGGAAACATCGTGAATCCCTTCCAGGTTGATCCAGGTGACGCCGTCTCTTCCCGGATAGTTTCGGCAGTCGTCGAGGGTTGCTTGCAGTCGCTTTTCAAAGACGGCGGCGGTGAAATGGTAGATCTCCAGAACGGGGTTTTCCTGGCGACGTTCCCCCAGATGAACGAGGGATCCGGGAGCCAGGCCAATCGTTTTTGCTTTGCCAAACGATTCCATTATCTTATCCATTGGGACAATAAAAATGATGGGGCAGACCTCCCCCGCCGGAGGGCTGCGCCAAAGGTCTGAGAAATAAATCGAACCAGGCAGCTGCCGACCACTCCCGGGAATGGGCCGTTCGCCAAGAATACCGCCGCCATGATCAGGTTCGTCACGGCTTGATGCCGATATTTCGGAAAACTACCCTTTTCCAGAAGAGACGACCTCGATCCCCTGCCGCTGCAACCCATCGAGAATTTGCGCCTTGAGACGGGAAGGAGCCAGGGGTTGCTCACCTATTTGTGGAGCCAGACCCTTGATCCGGTATCTCACAAAGGAATGGCACAAACCGACAATCTCAACGGAGATGTCTGTCAACTGCAGACTGTCGGCCGCCAGAATCAGCAGGTCCTCGATTTTCTGCCTGGGAAACTGGTAGCCGACGGAAATCTCTGCGGCTACAACCGGATGGGAAGCTGATCTCACCTGAACGGGCCTGGTGATCAGCAGAAGATTGGGCAAGGTTACCAGATCGCCATCCTCCCGGCGGATCTCCGTATGGAACAGGCCTCTGCCGATTACCGTCCCCGAATGGTCCAGAATATGGATGAAATCCCCCCGGTGAAAGCCCCCGGTCGATTTCAGCCAGCTTCCGGCCAGGAAATTGGCGAAAAAACGAATCAGGCTCAAAGCCAGGGCGGCACCTATGAGAAGGCCGCATAGTCCAAGAATCTTAAACTTGAGAGCTTCGGCGAGGGGCAAGGTGGCAATAAGAAAAATCAGCCCGAAAAGGATAACGAGCAGCATCGTCAGCTGTTTGCGGGCAATGCTCTCCGTCGTGTCGCCGAACTTCCTGGTGAGAAAGAAATTGGCGAGGAAAAGCACCAAAATCACCCCCAGAACCGGCAGAGCCGAAAAGAGAAATGTGGAAAAGACTGTCTTCGGAATCCCCATGAATTGATTCTCCACAGATGAGGGTGAGGAAACTAACCTTAAAAGGTTAACGGAATTCTAGCAGATTGAAGCGGAATGGGGGCAAGAGATGTGAATGCCGAAGAAGTTGAGCTGATGCCGTGAGTGCCGGTGGGGTTTTCGGGGACGGTTTCGGGAGGAAAAAGAGGAAATGGCCCGATCCTTGCTCCTTAATGAAGCAGAAGCCTTACATTCACCCCCAAGCCCCGCGAGGCGTCATGAACAAAATAGCCCACTACGGTGTATTTCTTGCTCTTTTATACTCCATTGTCGGCGAATGGAACGATATCGCCAAGATCAAGGTCGCCGCTATACTGGGTGGGTTTGATTGCCACCTTTTTTTATCTATTTTTCATCTTCTGTGACATAAATGACACACATTTCCCTGACCGGGAGGTCGACCGTAAAACCCGTTTTCTAAGAAAAAAGCGGGCGCGGCAGAATGCCTACATCGGCCTTGGATTTACTTTCCTGTTTTTCATTGTCTGGAGTCCCCACTCCCCTTCCCTGCCCATTGTGGCGATCCTCTGCGCATTTCTCTGTCTTGGCGCAACCCTGGTCCCTTTCTCCCTAAACACTTACCAGGGGAATAAGAAGAAGAAATCCGCACGGACTTCGCACCCGCTGAAAGTTTCCACTTAACCCGGCGCAGCGGAATGGGCTTGTCCCTGCCCTCAGGGTGAAGCCGGTGCCCCTTGGGGGGCGGCCTTCCACTTTTTCACCAACTCTCGGGCCGTCTCCTGGCTTTGGGAATCCATTTTGCCTTTCAGGCTGTTGAGACAAGAAGCTGCTTTTTCCTCCCCCTTGGCCGCCGCCAGAGAATACCAGAGAAAGGCTTGCTGGTCGTCTTTGGGCAGCAACTCTCCCTTTTCATAAAGCATCCCCAGTTCCAGTTGCGCCGGGCCGAAATCCAGCTCGGCAGCTTGGATAAAATAGTCGGGGGCCTTTTTCCGGGTCGGTTCATGCTGATAGTATCTGAGACCGATCAAGGTCATGGCCAGGGGATCGCCCTGCTCCGCCCGCGGTTCCCAGCGAGCGAAAAACTCCTCCAGCTCTTTGCAGCTTTCCAGGAGGCTTATCTTGGCTAGAAGATCCCCGCAAGGAACCCCGTTGACGAAGGTCTCCTCCAGGGGGGCAGCGCTGTGGGCCGGAAGGGGACTCCACAGGAGTGCCAGAGCAAGAGAAAAAATCAGTGGGTGAAACGGCGCTTTAAACCAGACTTTCATGTCACGATCCTTGCCTTGTTGGGAAACTTTTTTTCGGAAGTGATTTTTATTTAAGTCATCCCTGGACGTTTTGTCAATGAGGGGCTGAAGTTTGGTGGCGGACCGACGCGAACCGTTGCCCACGATCCTTCCGAATGGATCAGGTGCAAGAGGTGCTTATTTTTCGAGGCCAAAAATCGGTAGAAAAAAAGGACGGAATTCTCCGCCCTTCTTTTCCATAAAACCGTAACCGGCCAGTTTTCCCTATTTGCCGCCATCAGGGGGGACACTCGGCACAGATGGAGCGGAACAGGTTGGTGGAGAGGTAGCGGTCCCCCCGGTCGGGAAGAAGAACCACGACCACATCGTCGGGTGAATAATCGGCCGCTACCTGGAGAGCCGCCTGCACCGCCGCACCGCTGCTCATCCCGGCAAAAAGCCCCTCTTCAAGGGCCAACCGGTTGGCCATGGAAAAAGCGCCACGGTCATCCACAGTAACGATTCTGTCGAGACGGTTGCGCTCGTAAATCTCGGGGACAATGGCCTCTTTCATGTTTTTGAGCCCCTGGATGGCATGACCTTCCACCGGCTCGGCGCCGACGATCTGGATCTTGCAATTGAATTCCTTGAGCCGCCGGGCAACCCCCATAAGGGTTCCGGAGGTGCCGATCCCGGCCACAAAGGCGGTGATATGTCCGCCGGTCTGGGCGATGATCTCGGGGGCCGTTGTCTCGTAATGGCTGAGCCAGTTGGCGGGGTTGGCAAACTGGTTGGGCATGTAGTAGCGGTCGGGGTTTTCCGCCACCAGGCGATGGGCGGCGCGGATGGCGCCATCAGTGCGCTCGTGGGCCGGGGTCAGAACCAGCTCGGCGCCGTAGGCCAACAGGATTTGGCGGCGCTCGACGCTAACGCATTCGGGAAGGGTCAGTTTGATCCGGTAGCCTTTGCAGGAGGCGACCATGGCCAGACCGATGCCGGTATTTCCCGAGGTTGGTTCGAGAATGGTCTTGCCGGGATCGAGAAGCCCTTCTTCTTCGGCCTTTTTGATCATCCAGTAGGCCGGCCGGTCTTTGACCGAACCACCGGGATTGTGCCCTTCCAGCTTGGCCAGAATTCGCGCCCCCCGCTGAGGACGGATGCGCCGCAATTCCACCAGGGGGGTGTTTCCTATGGAATCGAGAAGGCAGGGGATTCTTCCGGTCTGAGGCCGCGGCAGGGAAATGACTTCCGATCTTTTCTCTTTCATATTTCCGTTACCGTTACGGGGGGAAAAGAGGATGGTCCACGAAAAAACATCGCGGATTTCATAAAAACCATTTCTTTGTTCTCTGATATGGTAAAAAAAATCAGCCCCTCATTTCAAGCTTTATTCTTTTGGTCAGGTTTTCGACGCAGCTCGAAACGGGTTTTTGGTTGCCGTTCTAATTGTTTATTTTTCAACGCCTTCCTGAAAGTGCTAAAAGATGAAGATCGAGGCTCCTCTGGTCGCCGGCAAACTGCTCCGCCGCTACCAGCGCTTTTTGGCCGACGTTGCCCTGGATGAGGGCTCCACCGTCACCGCCCACACCCCCAACACGGGCAGCATGATGCAATGCGCCGTGCCCGGCTACCGGGTGCTTCTGTCGAGGAGTGAAAACCCCCGGCGCAAGCTTCCCTTTACCCTGGAAAGGATCAAAGTCAACGGCTTCTGGGTCGATATTCACACTCATCGCGCCAACGACGTGGTGGAGGAAGGACTCCGCCAAAGCTTGATCCGCGGTTTCAGCGGCTTCGCTCTCCGTCGGGAATTCCCCTACGGCGATAGCCGCTTCGATTTTCTGCTGCACAGGGAACAGGAGCGCATCCTTCTGGAAGTAAAAAACGTCACCCTGATGTATGGAGAGGGATCGGCCTGTTTCCCCGATGCGGTCACCCTTCGCGGCCAGAAACATATCCGTGCTCTGCGGAAAGCCCTCGATGAGGGTTACCGCAGCATCCTGTTTTTCCTCGTCCAGCGGGGAGAAGCCCTGTCCTTTCGGCCGGCGGACCACATCGATGGGGAATACGGCCAGCTCCTTCGGCAAGCCGTGCAGGCCGGGGTGGAGGTTTTGGCCTACAAAACGGTCGTTACCGAAGATGAAACGACCATAGCCGCTCCCCTGCCGATTTTCCTGGAAGCCGGGACAGGTATTCAGGACCGGTTTATTCGGTAATGAGATTGGGAAGTTCGTCTATGTCGTTTTCCCGCGAGGGGAGTTGGGTTTCCAGAACGGCGCCGCATTTGCGGATCGCTTCGCAAAGAGCATCGCAGCCCCGGCCGCGGCGAATGCCGTCAACCACCAGATCGACCACCCCGCGCCAGGTTTCCCCGGGAACGGCGCGGCTGATCCCGCGGTCCGCCAGAACAAAAACCCGATGTTCGAAAAGGGAAAGAAGGATCAGAATGCCGTTTTCATCCCGGGTATGGTGAAGGCCATGCTCCAGAAAAGAGACCTTGGCCTTTTCCTCGACTTCCTCGTTCATCTCCGCAGGGGAGATAAGACAACGTTTCAGGGCCGGCAGGTTGCGGATAAGTATTTTAAAAGGGAAATAAAAAGCGAAGAAAAGGACAATCAGCGCCCACATCGATTCCTTGCCGAAACCCCAGGTAAGCAGGGCAGCGCTGCTGAAGGAAAAAAGCCCGGCGCCGATGATTTCAGCGCGGGGATAGTCGTAGGACTGATCCACCACCATGGGAACAATCTCCCCGCTGGTGCGCTCCTCCATCTCCCGGACCACGGCTTCGATCCGTTCCTTTTCTTCCGCGGTGAAAAAATCCCTGGCTTTGGTTGACGACATGATTCCCGGTCCTTTTTTCCTCAAAGGGTCCAGCTACCAACTCCCGGAGGCGCCGCCGCCACCGAAGCTTCCGCCGCCGCCGGAAAATCCGCCGCCGCCGAAACCACCACCGCCACCGCCGCCAAAAGGTCCGCCGGTCCAGTAGCTTCCGCCCCGGCGCCTCCCGCCGGCCGATGAGGGCGCGTGCAAACGAAGCAGAAAGGGGCCCATGAAAAGGAAAAAGAGCAGCGGGCCCCAGGGGCTGCGTTCCTTGCGCCGCGACTGAGATGCATCGGCTTTGTATTCTCCCCGGACCACTCCTACCAGGGCGTTGACCCCGGCAATGACCCCGCCATCGAAATCACCCTTGCGGAAGCGGGGGGCCATCTCGTAATCGATGATCCGCCCCGCCACCAGGTCGGTCAGGGTTCCTTCCAGTCCCTTTCCTACCTCGATTCGCATCTTGCGGTCATTTTTGACCACCAGTAGCAGGGCGCCATTGTCCTTATGCCTCTGCCCCGGTTGCCATGTTTCTACGACCCGCAGTGAAAAACCCTCCAGGGAATCCCCTGACAGGGAAGGAATGGTCAGCACCACCACCTGGGTGGAATCGGTCCGCTCGAAATCCTTGAGAAAACCCTCCAGTTTCGAGCGGACATCGGGGGATAGGATGGCGGCATGATCGGTGACGTAACCCGTTGCCGGCGGCACCTCCAGCCCTGCAACCACGGCAGGGAGGAGAAAACAACAAAACAAAAGAAGCAGCGGCTGAAACCTGATCATCACTGAAACTGCACCCGCGGAGCCTGGTCGGCTCCGGGCTGAGCCTTGAAAGGCTCCTTGCGGTCGAGGCGCAGCAGGAATTTGTTGGTCAGGTTGTTGGGGAAGGAACGGATCGAGCTGTTAAAGATCTGCACCGCCTCGTTGTAACGCTGGCGGGCGACATTGATGCGGTTTTCCGTCCCCTCGAGCTGATGCTGGAGGTCGCGAAAGTTCTGGGATGCCTTGAGATCCGGATAGGCCTCGGCCACCGCCAGCAGACGGGAAAGCGCGGAAGACATCGCCCCCTGAGCCTCAATATACTTGGCTACAGCGGCGGCATCGCCGAGGTTTTTCGGGGAGATTTGCAGCTGGCCGATGCGGGCGCGGGCATCGGTAACCGCTTCCAGGGTCTCCCGCTCGTGGGCGGCGTAGGCCTTGACCGTTTCCACCAGGTTGGGGATCAGATCGGCGCGCCGCTGGTAGGTGGCTTCCACATCGGCCCAGGCGGCGAAAACCGCTTCCTCGTTCCTCTGGATCTCATTATAGCCGCAACCGGAAAGTCCCAGCACAAAAAGAGCCGGCAATAAAGCCGTAAGGAAATGGTTGTTTCTCGCACGATACATGGTTTCCTCCTCCGCTAAGATTTCCTGCCCCGGCAGGCCCGCCGTCCTTAACTCTTTCGCTTTACTTACATATCATATCGAAGGATGAAGGGCAAATTTTCGATTTTGATGATAAATACAAACAGCGACTTCCGATTTGACAGAAAAAGGGTTGAGTTCTATCCTCATGAATGAAGGAGGTGGCACCATGGGAAAACATCTGGTTCTGGTAGGCGGCGGTCATGCCCATATGACCGTCATGGCGAAACTTGGTGATTACATCCATAAAGGACACCGGGTCACCCTGATCAACCCCTCCCCCTATCATTATTACTCCGGAATGGGGCCGGGAGCTTTGTCCAGGACCTACCGCCCCCAGGACATCCGTTTCCACGTCGGCAAAATGGTCCAGGACCGGGGTGCCCATTTCATTCAGGACAAAGTGGTTCGCGTTGACGGTGAGGGATGCACCCTTCACCTGGCCTCGGAAGCGCTCGTCAATTACGACGTCGTCTCCTTCAATAGCGGCAGCGGCATCGCCCTGGGCCGCGGAGAAGACGACGACCGCATCATTCCCGTAAAGCCGATCATCAACCTTCTCAAGGGGCAGAAAAGAATCCTTCAGGAATCGGCCAGGCACCCTTTGAAACTGCTGGTTCTCGGCGGCGGTCCGGCCGGGGTGGAAATCGCCGGAAATCTCTGGGCGCTGAGGGAGAATATCGGCAAGAAAGGTGACATCACCCTGGTCGCCGGCAGCCGGCTGCTGAAAAATATGCCGTCCAGGGTTCGGGAATTGGCTTATGCCATTTTACGGCGGCGCGGCATAGAAATATTGGAGGGCGTTCACGCCTCTAAGGTCTCCGATGGAGAAGCCCTTCTGTCGGACGGCCACAGAGTTGGATTCGATTTTGCCTTTGCCGCAACGGGCGTCACCCCTTCCCCCCTGTTCAAGGACTCCGGGCTGCCTACGGGACCCGACGGCGGCCTGCTGGTCAACTCTTTTCTCCAATCCCCGGCTTATCCGGAGATGTTCGGCGGCGGTGACTGCATCCATTTCCAGGACCGCCCTCTGGCCAAGGTGGGCGTCTATGCGGTCCGCGAAAACCCCATTCTTTACCAGAACCTCTTCAACGCTCTGGAAAACCTCCCCCTCACCCCTTTTCACCCCCAAAAGGATTACCTGCTGATTCTCAACATGGGAGGGGGCACCGGCATATTCGGCCGGGGGAAATTGGCCTTCGGCGGCCGGATCGCCTTCTGGATCAAAGACCGTATCGATCGGGCTTTTATGGAGGAATTCCAGTTGAGCGGCGAAAAAAACGAACCGGAAAACCTCATCTGAAATATCCTCTTTCATGGAGAAACCCATGGGTATTTTTGATTATTTCAAGCCAGTTTCCACCTGGTCGGCGGACCGTGTTCGCCAGTTTCTGCAAAAACGCCGGGCGGGGGAATATCAGCTCCTCGACGTCCGCCAACGAAAGGAATACGACCGCGGCCATCTGCCTGGGGCGCTCCTCGTGCCCCTCGATCATCTTCAGGAAGAGATGAAAAAGCTCGATTCGGATAAAACCACCATAACCTACTGCGGCATCGGGGTGCGCAGCCGCGCCGCGGCGGCCACCCTCAAAAACGCGGGATTCACAGACGTCCACAGTATGGCGGGCGGCATCAAGGCCTGGGAGGGACATAGCGCGGTCGATGAACCGGAGGCCGGGGCGGTCTATTTTTCACCGGCGAACACCTTGGACGAGTTCATCGGCCTGGCCTGGCTGATCGAAAGGGCGACCCGCACCTTTTACCTGGCCATGGCCGAACGCTTTACCGAAACGGGAAGCCCTTCCTTTTTTCAACAAATGGCCGCAACCGAGGAACGTCATCAGACCTTTCTCGAGGACCTGTTTGAAAAAACCGCCGGGGAGGCCCTCGATGAGGAATCCATTCGGACCAGGATCCCTTCCTTGCCCGACCAGGCGATTCTCGAGGGCGGCGTTTCCCTCGCAGATGCCCTCCGCTGGGCGGACAGGCACACCCCGGCCGAGATTGTGCAGTTGGCCATCGCCTTCGAAACCAATGCCTGGGACCGTTACCTGCTGATGGCCCACGGCCACGGGGATGGGGAAATCGGCGAACTTTTCCGGACTCTTGCCGAGGAGGAGAAGAATCATCTGCAGCAGCTCGGCGACTATCTGAACCAGCTGTAATTCCTTGGGCTGAGGTTCCTGAAAAATACTCAAAAAAAATCAAAAGGAGGCCCGAGGCCTCCTTTTCGACTCTTCCACAAAAGTGACCGTTATCTGGTTGTTCTCTGCCGAATTTTCCCAATTACCGGTCACTGGTCACTGACGACGGGGCACCCGCCTTCCCTCCCGGTAACTCCATTTTTCACTTTCAAAAACCACCAGCCTTTCCGGGTTATCACTTGATTTCCTTGAGATAACGGTAGAATTCCGTATCGGTGGAAAGCACCAGGCGGCCGTTTTCCCGCACCGCTTTCTGGTAGGCCTCGAGGGTCCTGGTGAAGGAGTAGAATTCCCCATCCCTGCCGTAGGCGTCGGCGTAGATGGCAGCCGCCTTGGCGTCGGCGGCACCGCGGATCGTCACCGACTCACGATAGGCCTCCGACTGGATCTTCTTCAGATCCCGGTCCATCTGCCCGAGAATGTCAGCCTTCTCCCCCTCCCCTTCGGAGCGGAACTGGGAGGCAACCTTGCGGCGCTCGGATATCATCCGTTCATAAACCCTCTGGCGCACCTGGTCGACATAATTGATCCGTTTGATCTGCACATCGATCAACTCGATGCCGTATTCCGGGGTACTCTCCCGGGCCTTGTTCAGAATTCCGGCGAGAATCTCTTCCCGGCCGACCAGGGTGGATACATCCACCGGTACACCCTCGATCTCGATGGCCTCGAGAGCCTCGCTGCCTCCTTCCGGATGTTTGTAATCCTTGCCCCGCACCAGTTCCACCAAAAGATGACCGGAGACGGCGTCGCGCACCACTGAATCGAGAATGTCCCCCAAACGGCTGAGGGCGCCGAACTCCGTGGCCACGGTCTTGTAGAAGAGCAGAGGATCGACGATCCGCCAGCGGGCGGTGGTATCGAGAAAGATGTAGCGCTTGTCCTTGGTGGGAATCTGATTGGGATCGCCGTCCCACTTCAGAATCCGGCTCTGAAAGCGGTGCACCTCCTGAATGAAGGGAATCTTGAAATGGAGGCCGGGTCGTTTCACGCCGCCGACGGGCTTACCGAACTGGGTCAGAATGGCCTGCTCCCCTTCCTCGACAACGTAAAACCCTCCCTGGGCAACCAGGAGAACGAAAATCAGCAGTACAAACAGAATGGGTTTTTTCATTTTGCCACCTCCTTCTGCGCGCCCCGCAGGGGCAGGTGCGGAAGCAGGCCGCCGCCCTGATGATCGAGGACATATATTTCACTGACCTTGGGAAGAACCTGCTCCATGGTTTCCAGGTAGAGGCGCCGGCGGGTGACTTCGGGCGCTTTGCGGTATTCCTCAAGAAGTGCCAGAAAGCGGGCGCGTTCCCCCTCGGCGCGGTTGATTCTCTCCACCGCATAGCCTTCGGCTTCGAGAATGCGGCTTCTGGCCACGCCGCGGGCCTTGGGCACTTCGCGGTTGTATTCTCCGCGTGCCTGGAGAATCAGGCTTTCTTTTTGCTGTTCCGATTCGTTGACCTCGTTGAAAGCGGCCTTGACCTGATCGGGAGGGTTGACATCCTGGAACTTGACGGTGACGATGCGGATACCGATATCGTATCCCCGGAGGGTGGACTGAACCTCCTTCTCGATATTGGCGGCCAGCATGGCGCGGTCGGTGGTCAGCACCTGGGTGACGTTGGAATTGCCCACCACCCGGCGCACCACCGCTTCCGCGATATCCCGGATGGTGGCCTGGGGATCCTGGATTTGAAAGAGAAATTTGAAGGGCTCGACAATCTGGTACTGGACGATCCATTCCACATCGCTGACATTCAGATCGCCGGTCAACGTCAACGACTCCTCTTCAAAAACCGCCGGATTGTAGGTGGTGCGGACGCCGGGGACGGCGGTGCGGAAGCCGAATTCCTCCTTTAAATTGCGCCCCGTTTTGACCAGGAACACCTTGTCGATGCCGAAGGGGAGCTTGAAATTCAGACCGGGCTGAGCCATGTGGCTGAAACGCCCGAAGCGGAGCACAACGCCGGTTTCCTCCGTGTTGACCTTGTAGAACGTGGAATTCCCGACCCATACGGCAACCATGGCCGCCAGCACCAGGAAAAGCAGCTTCCGGGGAGGCTGACGGGAGGACAGCCGGCGGCCGATCTCGACGATTTTGGGGTTGCTCGGATCCGGGCCTTGATCGTTTTCTGCCGACATTCTTTCTCCTTTCCGGGGCGCCGAATCGGCGCCCAAATACACTTTTTAAAAAAACGGGTTTACCCCAATCTACTTTATTTTCTTTCGATGCAAAACGTTTTTCGAAAATTTTTTCCAGGCGGCAAAAAAAATCGGCGTTCTCATTCGCCGGGTTAGCCCTCCTTGGATTTGCAGCGAACCTTATGCTAAGATCAAAAAAAGACCCCTGCTTTTTGGAGTGGCTCCATGGCGGATAACGGTACATTTGGAAAATCGAAAATCGAGGAAAAACAGCGGGCGAGGACCAAACCCCCGCCGCTCTTTCATGTGGTGATGCACAACGACGACTACACGACCATGCAATTCGTCGTCGAGGTTCTGCAGAAAGTGTTTTCCAAGCCCCTCGCCGAAGCCAACCGCATCATGTTCACCATTCACACCCGCGGGCGGGGATTGTGCGGCACCTACCCCTTTGAAGTTGCCGAAACCAAGGTCGCCAAAGTCCACTCCCTGGCGAAAGAAGAGGGATTCCCCCTGCGCTGCAGCCTCAAGGAAGCCTGACCATGCTCTTCAGTGTCGAAGTCCAGGAAGCCTTTTCGCGGGCCATCTACGAAGCTCAGAAGCGCCGCCACGAATACCTGACCTCGGAGCATATCCTCTATGCCATCGCCCACAGCAGCGCCGGCGCCAGGATCATCGACGCCTGCGGGGCCAGTCCGGCGGATCTGCAAAAGCTCCTGGAAAACTATTTCGACACGCAACTGGCGGCCACCATCACCGGCACCGAGGAATCGATCCCCGAACAGACCATCGGCCTGCAACGCATCCTGCAGCGGACAATCGTCCATTTCCAGGCTTCAGCCCAGAAGGAAATCACCATCGGCGATGTCCTCCAAGCCATTCTCGAGGAGAAGAACTCCCATTCGGCCTATTTCCTGGGCCTGCTGGGCGTCAACCGCCTCGATGTGCTGAACTACATCTCCCACCGAATCCGCAAGTTGCCCGAGGAGTTTCTCCAAGAGGAATCCGCCGCCGAACCGGCGGAGCGAACCAGACCCTGTGAGACGGCTCCCAAGGCCGATCCCCTGCAACATTTCACCATCGACCTGATCGGATTCGCCGCCCAGGGAAAGATCGACCCCCTAATCGGCCGCCGCGAGGAAATGGAGCGAACCATTCAGGTTCTCTGCCGGCGCACGAAGAACAACCCGATCTTCGTCGGCAATCCCGGCGTCGGCAAAACCGCCCTCGCCGAAGGTCTGGCCCGGATGATTTTTCTGCGGGAAGTCCCGGACCTTCTCCTCGATTTCGAGATGTACGCCCTCGACCTGGGGGCGCTTCTGGCCGGCACCAAATACCGGGGCGATTTCGAGGAGCGCCTCAAGGCGGTCATCAACGAACTCCGGGAAAAGGAGCAGGTCATCCTTTTTATCGATGAAATCCACACCATTATCGGTGCCGGCGCGGTCAGCGGCGGTTCTCTCGATGCCGCCAATATCCTCAAGCCGGTGCTCGCTTCGGGGGAAATCCGCTGCATCGGCGCAACCACTTACGAAGAGTACCGCAATCATTTTGAGAAGGATCGGGCCCTGTCCCGGCGTTTCCAGAAAATCGACGTCCCCGAGCCGACCATCGACGAAACCTTCGAGATCCTCAAAGGATTGAAATCCTTCTACGCCGAACACCACGGCGTGCGTTACAGCAGCGAGGCCCTGCGCGGCGCCGCCGAGTTGTCGGCCCGTTTCATCAATCACCGTTTTCTTCCCGACAAGGCCATCGACGTCATCGACGAGGCAGGTTCCTTCGCCCGCATCCATCACCGGGAGAAAAAGGTCATCGGCCTGAAAGATATCGAAACGGTCGTCTGCCGCATGGCGCGCATCCCGATGCGCACCGTCTCCGGGTCGGAACGGCTCAAACTGAAGCATCTGGCGCGGGATCTGGGCAAGGTCATCTTCGGCCAGGACAGAGCCATCCATATTCTCAACCAGGCGGTCATGAGGGGCCGCGCCGGCCTCGGCCATCCGGAAAAACCGGTCGGTTCCTTTCTGTTCACCGGTCCCACCGGCGTCGGCAAAACCGAGGTGGCCCGGCAACTGGCCGAACACCTCGGCGTCCCCTTTCTCCGCTTCGATATGAGCGAATACATGGAAAAACATTCCGTGGCCCGCCTAATCGGCGCCCCTCCCGGCTACGTCGGCTTCGACCAGGGAGGTCTGCTCACCGATGCCGTCCTCAAGAACCCCCACGCCGTCCTTCTCCTGGACGAAATCGAAAAGGCCCACCCCGACCTTTTCAACATCCTTCTTCAGGTCATGGATCATGCCAGCCTCACCGACAACAACGGCAAAAAAGCCGATTTCCGCAGCATCATCCTGATCATGACCAGCAACGTGGGAGCGCGGGCCTTGAGCGCCAAGCCGATCGGCTTCGGCGATGCCTTGCCTTCTCCCCCGAAACAGGCGGTTGAAAAGACCTTCTCGCCGGAATTCCGCAACAGGCTCGACGCCATTGTTCCTTTCCAGCCCCTGTCGGCACCGACCATGGCTCTCATCGTCGACAAATTCCTCGCCGAGCTCGGCGCCCGCCTCAAGGACAAAAACGTCGACCTTCAGGTTTCTTCCGCCGCCAAGGCGCGGATCGCCAGAGACGGTTTCGATCCCCTCTTCGGAGCCCGGCCCCTGGGACGTTACATCCAGAGCCACATCAGCGACGCCATCGCCGCCGAGATCCTCTTCGGATGCCTCAAAAAAGGGGGCAAGATCCGCGTCGACCTGCAGGAAGACGCTCTCGTCTTTCACTATGCCTGACCCCCAAACCCCTTTTGCTGTGGAACCATGCCCGTTTTCCGCCTCGACAAGCGCCTCCTCTTTCCACCTCCCGACATGGCGGAGGCCGACGGACTTTTGGCGGTGGGCGGCGATCTCTCCCCGCAGCGGCTGCTCCTCGCCTACTCCATGGGGATTTTCCCCTGGTTCGACGAACCGCCGATCCTCTGGTGGTCTCCCGACCCGCGGGTCATCATCGAGCCCCATAAGCTGAAAATCAGCCGCCGCCTGGCCCGAACCCTGCGCAGCGGCAGATTCACCGTCACCATCGACCGGGCCTTTGCGGAAGTGATCCGCCTCTGTGCCGGTGTCCCTCGCGCAGGTCAAAGCGGCACCTGGATCACGCCGGCGATGGAGGATGCCTATGTGCGTCTGTTCCAAAGGGGGTTTGCCCATTCGGTGGAATGCTGGCGGGGGACAAAGCTTGCGGGGGGAATCTACGGTGTCAGCCTGGGCCGGTGTTTTTTCGGTGAATCCATGTTTCACCGGGAAACCGACGCCTCCAAGGTTGCCCTGGCCGGTCTCATGGATCATCTGCGACGAAGAGGTTTTGCCTTTCTCGACTGCCAGCTTCCCTCATCCCACCTGGCCTCCCTGGGGGCCATAGAGATCAGCCGCCGGGATTTTCTGCTGCGGATGAAAAAAGGGGAGGTCGCCCCCGGCATCCCCTCATCCCCTTCACCCTTCTGAAATGAAGGAGGCCGCTTCGCCGGCCATTCTTTCCAACTCTTCCGGGGAAAAGGCCTCGATGTAAACCCTGACCACGGGTTCGGTACCGGACAGGCGGTAGAGAATCCACGTACCGTCGGCAAAAAGGAACTTGCTGCCATCGAGGGTAACCAGCCGGTCGATCTTCTTTCCGGCCAGGGCCGCAGGAGGAAAAGCCAGTTTTTCCTGGAAGGATTGCTGGAGAGCGCCGGTAAGGTGGATATTGATCCGCCGGGTAAAATAACCGCCAACCCGGCGGTAGAGATCGGCTAAAAGCTCCTTCAGGCTTTTTCCTTCCCTGGCCACCATTTCTACCACCAGAAGACAGGCGAGGATGCCGTCTTTTTCAGGGACATGGCCGGCCATGGTCAGGCCGGCGCTTTCCTCGCCGCCAAGGAGAATCTTGCCGTCGCGGATCAACTCCCCGATATATTTGAAGCCGACCGGTGTCTCATAAACCTCGACGCCGTGGGACCGGGCCACCGCATCAACAAAGTGGGAGGTGGCGACGCTCCGGGCGACGGCATTTTTGAGACCCCGCCGCCGGATCAGGTAATCCAGCAGCAACGGCAGGATGTAGTTGGGCTCAATGAAGGAACCGTCGCCGTCAATGATCCCGTAGCGGTCGGCGTCGCCGTCGGTGGCCACACCCAGGGCGATTCCCTCATCGCCCCGTACCAGGTCGACGAAATCCTTCATGACCTCCGCCGACGGCTCGGGAGCATGCCCACCGAAGGAGGGATCGCGGCGATTGTTGACCACGGATACAGCCACCCCCGCTTCCCTAAGCACCCGGTCAAGATACCCCTGACCGACACCGTACAGGGGATTGAAAGCCACCCGGATCCCGGCTGCGGCGATCACCCCGACATCAACCAGTTGCCGCAACCGCTCCAGATAGAAGGAGCGCGGGTCGATCTCCTCGACCCAGCCTTTGGCGATGGCCTGGGAATAATCCATGGCGTCGACAGGCGTTCCGTTTTGGAGGCGGCAAATCCTGGCTTCCAGATCGTGGGTGGTTTCCGGCAGAGCCGGCCCACCCCAGGCAGGGGAAAACTTGATGCCATTGTAATGAGGGGGATTGTGGCTGGCGGTGAAGTTGACTCCGCCGGCGGCCCGCCGGCGCAGGATTTCGAAAGCGATGACCGGGGTGGGAACCCCTTCCCGGCACAACCAGGAGCGGATGCCGGCGGCGGCCAGCACACCCACGGCGTCACGGCTGAAATCTTCTCCCATGAAACGGTTGTCGTGGCCGACGAGGACCCCCGCCGACGCCCTTCCCGCAGCAATCAGTTGCTCCCCTATGGCGCGGATGACGATACGGGCATTGGCAAAGGTGAAGTCCTTGGCGATAATTCCCCGCCAGCCCGAGGTGCCGAATTTGATCTCATCCATAAATCCTCCACCGCCGGCGAAAACCGGGGCTGTTAAAGGGCAACCCGCCTTCAGAACTCTTCACCGGCGTCCTGTTTGCGGACAAATCTTCTTTTCAAAAAAATGATCCGCTTGCTTTTTCTTTTACCGGCTTCCCTGGTCAGGGGTTTGGAGGGGGGGAGATCGGCCACGCCGTCGAGGATGTAATGGATTCCCGAAAAAATCGTCATGGCGGCGGTGAGCCAGAACAGCCAGGGAGCCATCTTGGCCGTCATGACGCCGGGGAAGGGCCAGAGGACATAGGCAATGGTGGCGATCTGCAGAAAGGTGGTCTGCTTCCCCCAACGGGTGGGAAGCGGATTGACCTCGCCCTTGATGAAATAAAGAACCGCAGCGCCGATGACGATGAAAATGTCTTTGAAGACCACCACCACCGAGAGCCACGGCGGAATCAAAGCGACGGCGGCCAGGGAAATATAGGAGACCGACATGAGCAGTTTGTCGGCGATGGGGTCGAGAAAGGTTCCCAGCAGGGAAAACTGATTGAGCCTGCGGGCACAAAAACCGTCCAGGAAATCGGTGAGGCCGGCGGCGGCAAAGATCAGAAAGGCGGCGGTAAAATGCCCATAGATGACAGCGACGAGAAAGGAAGGGACGAGGAAGATTCTGATCAGGGTCAGGATGTTAGGTATGGTCATGGAAGTCGGTCATCGGTCGTCATCGCCAAGGAACCCGGCTTTAAAAAGGGCGGCGTTTCCCAGGCAAATTCGATTTCCTTTTAGGGGTAGTTCACCCCAGACTTCGGGCGACGCTCCGGCAGTCCCCGTTGCCGAAGAACAGACAGGTATTTCCCTGTCTGTTCCATTTCCGGGACACAACTGCAGAAAAGGATTGGCCGGGGCGCCAGAAACAGGAAACCGGTTCCTAAAGCCAGACGAAAAACTTTTGAGTGGCGGGACGCGATGTTGTTTTGTTTAAAACCCGAGCAAAGTTTCACTGAAACCTTTGCCGCCTTTTCAAACATCCTGCTGCAGGAAGATCATTCCTTAGTGCTGTAAAGGCGGAAAGCCCCATTGCTCGAGGTAATCGAGGAAATGGCGTGTTTGTAAAGGAGGATGTCCCCCTTCCCTTCGATGAGCAGGCAGAAATTGTCGAAGGATTTTATGTATCCCTCAAGCCTTTCTCCCGACATCATGACAACAACTACATGGATCCGCTCCTTGCGAGCCTGATTGAGGTACTGATCCTGAATGTTGAAAGGGGTCCTGGCCATCTCCGCTCCTTGTGTCATCAGCGCCAAATAAAAGAAACTTCTCAATTAATGGCAATATTTTATCAAACTCTTTTTGGGAATCAAGCCATACCACGGATTTATCCTTGTTGAACCAGGTCATCTGCCTTTTGGCCAAACGACGGGTTTCCCGCTTCATGGTTTCGCGCACCTCGGCGAGGGTCATCTTTCCCTCGAGATGGAGTAGGCATTCCCGGTAGCCCAACGCCTGCATGGCTTTCAATCCCCTGGTATAGCCCTTGTCAAGAAGCTGAGCGACCTCGTCGACCAGCCCGGCGGCCAACATCCGATCAACACGAAGGTCGATCCGCCGGTAGAGTTCCTGCCGCTCCACCGCCACGCCCAGTTTGCGGATGCGGCTTGTCCGTCCGCGAAATCCGTGGCATTTCTGAAAGTCGGAAAGGGGGCGGCCGCTCTGGATGAAAACCTCGAGACCGCGGACGATGCGCACCAGGTCCCGGGGAAAAAGCCGCTCGCCGAGAGCGGGATCGACCTGGAGCAAAAGGCGGTAAAGGGTCCCCTCCCCTTTGTCTTTTTCCAGACGCAAGAGCTTGTCGCGAAGTTCCGCATGAGCGGAAGGCGCCTCCAGCAGTCCTTCGGTGAGCACCTTGATGTAGAAGCCGGTTCCCCCTACAAGAAAGGGAATACGGCCCCGGTTACGTATCCCATCCAGGGCCGCCTGCCCGAGCTTGTGGAATTGAAGGGCGGTGAACTCTTCATCGGGGGAGACGACATCAATGAGATGATGGGGTGCCCGGCGCCGCTCTTCGGCCGTCGGCTTGGCGGTGCCGATCTCCATGTGCCGATACACCTGCCGCGAATCGGCGGAGATTATCTCCAGGTCAAAATAGTCGGCAAGCATCAGGGAAAGAGCGGTTTTCCCCGAAGCGGTCGGACCGAGGATAACCACTAGGGGCGGCAATTTTTTCGCCGGGACAGTCGCCATCGTCACCTGCGCTGAAACATCCTCTCGATTTCCCCCAGGCCGAAACGGATCATGACCGGCCGGCCATGGGGACAGTGGGAGTTGACATCGATACGTTCCATCTCCTTCAGCAGGGCCTTCATTTCCTCCAGGGACAGGGCCTGGTTGGCCCTCACCATGCCGTGACAGGCCATGCGGATAAGAACCCTGTCGAGGGCTTCGTCGAGGGAAGATCCCGTTTCCAGGGAAGTCAATTCCGCCAGCACATCCTTGAGGGCCGTTTCTGCTTGCCGCGGATCAAGAATGGCGGGAACCGCTCTTATCGCGCAGGAGCGATTGCCGTAGGGTTCGGCGTCAAAACCCAGGCGGCCGAGTTCCTCCCGGTGTTCCTCCAGCGCCGCCGCCTCGGCGAACTCCAGGCCCATCACCGGCGGCAGGAGAAGCTCCTGCCTGTCGATTTGCTGTTCGCGGAACTGGGCCTTGAGTTTTTCAAAGCCGACCCTTTCGTGGGCCGCATGCTGGTCCACCAGCACCAGTTCATCGCCGTCCTGGCAGACGATATAGCTGTTTCGGTACTGGCCGAGGATGCGCATGAAGGAAACCGGACCGGGTGCTTCCCTGGCGCAAGCCTGAAATAAGGACGCAGTGCCTTCCTGCCGATTCGGCCCCCGCGGTAAGGAAGAAGGAACATAACCCGCCGATGATTCGAAAGCCAGGGGTGGCCCCCCTGAGCGCTCCTGGGGATTCCATCCCGAAGAATTCCCGGCCAGAAAAGGTTCGGTCGAACTCCGATTTCCTTCCTCGCCGCCGGTAAATTCCTCCGGATCGAATTTCTGCCGCCACGCCACCGACAAGGCTTCGGCGATGAAGTCATGGACCTCCCGCTGCCGCCGAAAACGGACCTCCCGCTTGGCGGGATGGACATTGACGTCGACCTGTTCCGGAGGCAGGTAGAGGAAAATCACCGCCACGGGATAGCGCTGCCGCGGCAGCAGATTGCGGTAACCCTCCATAACCGCGTGCTGGATCAGGCGGTCCCTGACGAAGCGCCGGTTGACGTAGGTGTAGATCGATGCAGGCGTTGCCCGGTGTCCATCGGGGGCGCCGACAAACCCGCTCAGTTCCAGGTCTGCGGCACGCTCATGGAGTGCCTTCATGGCGCCGAAAACCTCGTTGCCCAGCAATTCCCGGACCCGCTGGGAGAGCTCCTGACGCCGGGCCAGATTCAAAATGGTGCGGCCGTTGTGATAAAGAAGAAAACGCACCCCGGGAAAAGACAGAGCGATCCGAAAGAGAAAATCGGCGATGTGGGCGAACTCGGTGGCATCACTTTTGAGAAACTTCTTGCGAACCGGAATGTTGAAAAAAAGATGGCGAACCTCCACGGAGGTTCCCGGCGGGATGCCGGCAGCCATCGTTTTCTTGATCTGCCCCCCTTCCAGGTGAAGGGCCAGGCCTTCCATGGAATCCCGCAACCGGCTTTGCAGGACCATGCGTGAGACGGCGGCGATGGACGGCAGGGCTTCGCCCCGAAAACCGAGGGTTTTGAGCCGGAACAGACCCTCCTCGTCGGCAAGTTTGCTGGTGGCGTGGCGCTCCAGGCAAAGGAAAAGGTCATCCTTGCCCATGCCATAGCCATCGTCCTCCACCCGGATCAGTGACTTGCCGCCGTTTTCCACCGTTACCGCGATCTTGCCGGCCCCGGCATCGAGGGAATTCTCCACCAGTTCCTTGACCACCGACGCGGGACGTTCCACCACCTCCCCAGCGGCAATCTGATTGCAGAGGGCTTCCGAAAGGATGCGAATGGCACCGGTCATAAGGTCGTCCATCTGTTTCTTGGGTGTTGCGGGATTTCGCTAAAAAAGGCGGCAGCCGTCGCCACGGCCACCGCCTTCCCCTTGATCCAATGAGGGACTTCTGGTGAATTTCTTGCCTCTCAGCGGGCCGATGCCGTTTCAGCCAGGGCCGAGTCGCCGTTTTCCAACTGGTTTTGCAGTTCGATGACCTTTTCCCCCGCATCCCGGTAGGATGGATCGATCTGCGCAACCTGTTGAAATCGGGCCAGCGCCTCACCCAAGCGATTGTGTTGCTGGTAAAAAAGGCCCAGCTCAAAATTGAGGATCATCTTGTCCTCCGCGGACATGCCGCTTTTGGCCAGCATCCCCAGGAAGTATTCTTCCGCCGCATCGAGCACACCCTTTTCAGCGAGACAGCCCGCCTTGAGGACAACGGAAGCGACAAAACGGGCAGGATCTTTGATAGCCTGATCGAACTCCTTGATCGCCTCATCCAGCTGCCCCATCTCCTTGAAGGCGATGCCCAGTTGAAAATGGGTTTCGGTATCTTCCTGAGGGATTTCTGTTTTGATCCCTTTCTGGGAATCGGCCAGAAGCAGGTCCAAGGAAGCGTCCAGTTCATCTTCGGCATCGCTGAACAGGGCGGAGGGGGGTTCCTCTTTTTTTCTGGGCGCGGCAGCGGCGGAGGAGCGGCGCAAGTCGATCTGTTCCAGCCGGCGGAGGGCTTCAGGGCAATCGGGGCGCACCGCCAGAATGTTCCGGCAGACACCTTGCGCCTCTTCCCACAACCCTTGCTGAAGATAGAAATCGCACTCTTCGAGTTCCCTGGAAAAATCGCCGGGTGCGGGATCATTCGCGACCTCTTCCCCCAAATCAGTGGAAAAATCAAGATCGAGGAAACCTTCCCCTTCGTTTTCTCTGTCGGCAAAGGAATCTGCGGGGGTTTGCCCTCCGGCTGGGGAGCTGACTTGAGATGCATGCCCACCATCATCGGCCCCCTTCTGCGCAGAAAAAATCTCAATCTCTCCGTAGTCTTTTCTGTTTTCTGCGGCGATGAGACTTTCCTCTGCCGTGGACACGATATCGGGAGCGGACGGGGAGCCGACCTCAGGCAGCCCCATTTCGTTAAGAGCCGAACTGCCGAAGGGATTCTCCTTTTTTTGAAAAAATTCATCCAGGTACTTCAAACCTTCCTGAACGCGGGAGTTCTCGGGGAAAACCTCCTTCAACTGACGGTAAAAATCGCGGATGACAGGACCCATGTCCGCCGCGAGGAATTTCTCCTTCCGGGGAGCAAGGGCAGCCAGAGCATTTTTGGCGTCGCCGCTGGCCAGGCATAGCTCTATAAAATCGCACCACAGTTTAAGGTTTTCGGACTCCAAGGAAAGAAGAGCCGCGAGCGCCTTTTTCCTGCCGGCCGTTTTTCCGGTCACCTCGTAACCCTCGGCCAGGGTTCGCAGCAAGTGGCGATTCTGCAGATTTCTGTCGGCCAGTTTTTCCAGGGTGGCGACCCCTTTTTCTGCCTGCCCGGAACGGATCAATACCTCGGCCAAGGCGACAGCCGTGTCACAGTGATCAGGGAAAAGGGAGAGATAGCGTTCATAAAGAGGGATAAGTGTCGCGGCATCCTTTTTCCCCTTCACCACCTCCAGCACCGCATCGAATTCGGCCTGAGCATCTTGGAGCGACCCGCGGCGGAAAAAAAGTTCCACCAGTTTCAGCCTCACCGGCACGTTCTGCGGATCGAGATCAGCAATTTTTTTTAAAACCTGTTGAAGCTCCTCGGGTTTTTTGTCCTTTTCGTAATAATCCCAGGCGTTCCTGTATTCGGCGATGGCATTACCGATCAAACCCTGCTGTTCGTTCAACTCGCCCAATTGACGATGCAGTTCTTTCCGCTCCGGCTGCAGCTTCTGCAGCTGTTTGAGAACGGCGATCGCTTTCAGATGAAATCGGTTGTTCTGGTAATATTTGGCAATTATTTCGTACTCGCCGATCGCTTTGGCGGTATTGCCCAAGCGGTTGTACAGTTCTGCCAGCTTCAAACGGTGCCGGATTTCATTCGGATCCAGCTTGATAAGCTGCTCATATTCTTTAACAGCCTTGTCAATGCGGCCTTTGAGCAACAGTTTCTGGGCTGAAGCGAGTATTTTATCTTTGTTGGACAATGCGTTCACCCTGTCGGTTAGGAACGGGCCATCCCGTCCACAAAGGTTTCAGGAGAATTCTTGTTTTTGGCTAAATACCGCCACTACCATCTTTTCCCACCACCTGGGCGCTCTCCGGGACCAAAATCAAAGATCCCGAACAATGTACAGGACTTTCAAGCAATGCAAAATCCAATCCAAGAGGTGGTCCGGCATTTCACATCCCTTCCAAAGTCATCGATTTTCACGGTTTTTCCTACTTAAACCTTATCCTCCTAAGCCATCGGACCCTGGCTGTCGACCCGTCTCTACAGATTTTTAAGGCGGGCGATCTCCTTTGCTGTCAGAAAGCGGTAGTGACCACTGGGCAAATCACCGATTGGCAAAAACGCGTAACATATCCTTTTCAAACGGCTGACCGGATGGCCGACCGCCTCGAGCATCCGCCGAACCTGGCGGTTGCGCCCCTCATGGAGGGTGATCTCCAGCCAGGTGTGCCCACCGCCGAAACGGACATGATCGACCTGCGCCGGAGCGGTCGGGCCGTCCTCGAGAACCAGCCCGCCCTCCAGACGACGGATGTCGGCGGGGCTGATTTTCCCACGGGCGCGGACCAGATAGGTTTTTTTCACCTGAAAACGGGGATGGGCCAGGCGATGGACCAATTCTCCATCGTCCGTCAACAAAATAGCCCCTTCCGTGGTCATGTCAAGGCGCCCCACGGTAACCAGCCGACCTGGAACCTCCTTGACCAGATCAAAGATCAACGGCCGACCTTGCGGGTCGAAACGGGTGCACATCACGCCGACGGGCTTATTTACAAGTATGTAACAATGGCTGCCGGACCGCAACTGCAGCGGACTGCCGCGAATCAAAATCCGCTGGCGAAGGGGGTCGGCCTTGTCCCCCAGAACGGCGACAACGCCGTCCACCGTCACCTCGCCGGCGCTTATCCAGGATTCGGCCTGGCGGCGGGACGCCATTCCGGCCGCGGCTATGATCTTCTGCAGGCGTTCTTTCATGCCATCAACAGACTTTCCTCATTTACTGAAAGGAAGGGTGGGTTCTTCGGCAAAAAGTTGTTCGATCTGTCTGAGGTCGGGAAGTTCTGCCAGGTCACGCATGCCGAAGGCCTCGAGAAAAGAAGGCGCTGTACCATAGAGAAGAGGCCTGCCGGGAGAATCCCTGCGGCCACAGATACGCAGCAAACCCTTTTCCAAAAGGGTGCGCAGCGGTCCGTCGCAATCCACTCCGCGGACCTGTTCCATTTCGGTGCGGGTGACCGGTTGCCGGTAGGCCACAATGGCCAAAATCTCCAAAGCCGCCCGCGACAGGCGAAAAGTTTTCCTTTTCTGCAATCTCCTGATCCAGAAGGAGAGATCCGGGCGGGTCCGGAACTGGAACCCCCCGGCCACTTCACTCAGCTCAATGCCTCCTTTCGCCGCCTCGTATTTCCGGCGCAGATCATTGAGGAGCCCGTGAACTAGATTTCGCTCCACCTCCACAATCTCCGCGATCTGGTCGGCTGACAGCGGTGCTTCAGCAGCGAAAATCAGCCCTTCGACAATGGGCAGAAGCTCACAGGGGTCCATTGCCGCCGTTTCCGCCGCCATAGTCAGTTCACCACATGCAGTTGAATGGGGCCAAACTCCCTTGTCTGCACCAGGCGCAGAAAACGGATGCGGACCAGCTCGAGCACCGCCAGAAGAGTGATTACCAGAAGCAGAGGGGAGGGAGGTGCAGGGAACAGAAAAGTCAAATCCGCGCAGCGGACCGAACTCAGAGACTCTTTGATTTCCTCTATGCGTTGGGAAACCGAAAGGCTTTCCATCTCCACTTGGTGAATGGCGGGGCTGTTTTTGACAAACAGGGTTTCCCGGCAGACCTTGAGGAACTGGTAGATATCGACCTCCAGTTCCTCAGGACCATTGTCAACGGCCGTCTCCGCGGGGCGCACAAAGACATCCCGGTCAAGGAGGGGCCGCCGGTCAAGGAGCAGAGCCGCTTCCTGAAAAAGCTGGTACTCCTTGAGGCGCTGCACCAGTATCGCCCCGGGATCCTCTTCCTCTTCTTCGCTTTCAGGGTCCTCATCGGCGACGGGAAGAAGCATTCTCGATTTGATGTGAACCAGGGTAGCTGCCATGACCAGGTACTCCCCGGCCACCTCCAGGTTGAGCCCTTTCATCTCATCCAGGGCGGCCAGATATTCATTGGTGACCTGGGATATGGCGATGGCGCAGATATCGAGTCGGTTCTTGCGAATCAACTGCAGAAGAAGATCCAAAGGTCCCTCGAATCCGCATTGCCTAACCAGAAAAACCACTTTTCTCCCTCATCTTGTCGGTCTACAGGGGACGGAACAGAAAGCGGATGACCTGCTCCACGATGAGCACCTCGGAACCGGCCAGCCAACCGACTAGCACATGGACGGCGGGGGCCATGATCAGCTCCCAGAAAGGGGTGAAAAATACCAGCAGGATGACCAGGATAAAGCCGAAAGGCTCAACCTTCCCGAGAAGATTAGCCGCTTCCCGGGGAAGAATTCCGGCAAGGATGCGGCCCCCGTCCAGCGGCGGTATAGGCAGCAGGTTGAAAAGAGCCAGAATCACGTTGATATAAAGACTGAAGGCGGCCATAAAAACAACCGGCCGAAAAATGAAAAGAAAGCCGGAGGATTCGATGTCGACCTGGTGTGCCACGACCACCAGCCCCCGCAAAACCAAGGCTGAAAAACAGGCCAGAGCGAGGTTGGCAGCCGGTCCCATGAAGGAAACCCAGGTCATGTCCCGCCGTGGCGAATTGAGATTGTTGACGTTGATGGGAACCGGCTTGGCCCAGCCGAAACCGAAAATCAGCAGAGCGATGGCACCCATGGGGTCGATGTGTTTAAAAGGATTGAGGGTCAACCTCCCCAGCAGGCGGGCGGTCGGGTCACCAAGCTGTTGAGCCATGAAGCCATGGGCGATCTCATGGGTCATCACGGCGAGGAGCGCGGGGATGAGCATGATGGAAACACGGGCCAGAATGTTTTCCATAATAGGTTAAACCTCTTGGCGTTTCAACCTTCCGGCGTGGGAAACATGCGCTTGACGAAATCGATTTCCTCGTTGCGGCCACTGACCCAGCCGTCAAGTTTAGCATCGAGGAGCGCCTTGAGAATCCGCTGAAAGATTATACCAGGCCGGTACCCCAGTTTGACAAGGTCCTTCCCCCTCAGTTCGGGGGCCAGGTTCCGCCACTGGGAGATGAATTGGGCAAGGAGCCGGCGCGGCCCTTCCCCCTTGGCCAGAGCCATGCCGTACAGAAGCATTTCCAGGGGAAGCGGTTTGAGCCGGGAAACGATCTCGCTGGCGAGAACGGATTCCCCTCTTTCGCACCGCCATTCCAGATGACGGAGAAAATAATGGAAGTTTTTCCGTTCCGTGGTCAACAGCTTTCGGTAGTTTTTGGGGATGGCAAAGCGGCTGCAGACTCCTTGCATGGCATCGTCGTCTAATTGGCAGGTCAGGCAAAGAAAAAGCACCTGCCAGCGATATATCTTTTCATCCAAAAAGAGCAGTTCGTACCAGTTGATCGCCCGGAAAGCCTCGCCAAAAACATCGATAACTGCCGGGGAGAGGTTGAGAGAGGGGTGGAGGAACTTGAAGACGTCGAAAACCGTCATCCTTTTTAGCGCCGGCAGGGGATCGCTCTCCTTGAGGATGATGATCAGTTCGTTGAGCAGGCGGCCGCCGCTCACCCGGTTGAGAAAGCCTTCCCGTACCGCGCTGCGGAGCAGGGACTCGGTATCCTGGCTGATGCGGAACGCGAGCCGCTGCTCCAAGCGGATGGCGCGGAAAATGCGCGTCGGATCCTCGACGAAACTGAGGTTGTGTAAAACCCGGATGGTACCCTCGCGAAGGTCTCTCTGGCCGCCGAAAAAATCGAGCAGCTCGCCGAACTGGCCCGGGTTGAGAGTGATGGCCAGGGTGTTGATGGTGAAATCACGGCGGTAAAGATCGATTTTGATGGTGGCGTACTCCACCTGCGGGAGCGCTCCCGGTTCCAGGTAATATTCCAGCCGCGCCGAGGCGACGTCAATCTTGTAATTGTCGGGAAAGATGATCACCGCGGTGCGGAATTTTTCATGGCCTCGCACCCGGCATTGGTGACGGCGCCGAAACTCCTCGGCAAAAGCGATGCCGTCCCCGTCGACGACAATGTCGATGTCGAAGTTTTCCTTGCGCAGCAACAGATCGCGGGCAAACCCGCCAACGACGAAAACACTCATGCCAAGGTGGTCGCCCACTTCGCCGATGCGGCGCAGCAGCTGGATTCTCTCGGCAGGCAGCTGAAGGCGCAGCAGGCGGCTGAGCTGTTTGCGCTGAAAACCCTTCTCGCCGCACCGGCTCCCCTCTTTATGCCCCCCGCCAAAAAGACCGGCGCCGGAAACCAGTTGCCGCAGCAGGTCGGTGCGGGTAAGAGCGCCGGTCAGCTGTCCTTCGGAAATCACCGGGAAAAAACGCTGGTTTCCCTCCAGCAACAACTCCTGAAGGACACGGATGGGCGTATCGGGACGCACCGAGACAAATTCGGTGCTCATGTATTCCTTTACCGAGGCTGCCGCCAGGCCGTGATAAAAGGCCTTGTCGACAAGTTGCCGGGTGACGATACCCAACACGATAGCCTTCCGCACCACCGGCATGGCGTTAAGGTTGTAGCGATTGAGAATTTCCCGCGCCTGGCCGATGGAAACTCCCTCATCCAGACTTCGCACTGGCGTAGACATGATATCGGCAGCCACCGACCCGCGTCGGACATGGCTTTCCAAAATCAGGGGGAGACGTTCCAAAACCTGGATCAGGGTCAGTTCGCGGACCGCTGCGGAGGCGGCGAAACCATGGCCGCCGCCACCGAACTCAGCGAGAATTTCCCCCATGGGAATCTCGGCAAGCCGCGACCGGCCGACGAGAAAGATCCGCCCCGCCATGCGCACGGCGATCACCAGGGCATCGAGGCTCTTCATCTCCTGGACTTTGTGAGCTAAGACAGCGATGTCTCCAGCGTAATCTTCGGTCGAGGCGTGGGCCACGCCGATCTCCAGGCCGTGGACATAGACCATCGTCAGGGAACGTAAAAGCTGATGAAGAAGAGCAACCTGCTCCGCGGTCAGCTCGCGGGTCAGAAAATCGCTGACCGTGTTGAGATTGGCTCCGCAGGAAAGAAGAAAAGCCGCCGCCTGATAGTCCCGTTGAGTGGTCGAGGTGGAGAGGAGGCTGTTGGTGTCTTCGTAGAGGCCGAGCATCATCATGGTCGCTTCATCGGGAGTGGGCCGGATCCCTTTTTCCAGAAAAATTTCGGCAAAAACCGTGACCGTGGCGCCTACCGCTTCGATATGTTCGACGGTGCCCCGGAGATCCCCCTGACCTTCGACATGATGATCATAGAGATGAATCTCCACGTCGGGCCGCATGGCTACGGCGCCGAAGGGGCCGATGCGGCCGCTGTGGTGGACATCGACAAGAACCAGCCTCTTCACCCCGTTCAGGTCGATCTCTTTTATCCTCTTGAAATCATAAGCATAAATGGCGCTTTTGAGAAAGAATTCACGGAGACTGCGTTCCTGGCCCCCGGCAAAGACCATCTCTGCATCGGGGTAAAGTTTCTTGGCGGCAATCATCCCACCAAGACAGTCGAAATCTGCATTCACATGGGTTGTGATGATATCCATGAAGAGGTCCAAGCTTTTTCAGGAGGAAAGGGAAAGCGGAGCAAAAGGTCAGGGCGATCCGAAAAGTTTTTTTCGTCCGCAGGCTAATCGGTGACGAGGCTGCCTACCAGAGGGCCGAGGCTGGCGAGTCCCTGCCCGCGGCAGAAACGTTCCAGACCGTCGACGATGGAGATCATGGCACCTGGCGCCACGAAATTGGCCGATCCCACCTGGAGCGCCGTCGCTCCGGCGATGATGAACTGAAGGGCGTCTTCAATGTTGCAAATGCCGCCGATGCCGATGACCGGAATTTTCACCTGGCGCGCCACCTGATAGACCATGCGCAGCGCCACCGGCATGATGGCCGGGCCGGAAAGCCCGCCGGTGATGTTGGCCAGCCGCGGCCGCCGGCTGTGGATGTCGATACTCATCCCGGTCAGGGTATTGATGCAGCTGACCGCGTCGGCTCCGGCATCCTCAACCGCTCGAGCGATAACGGTGATATCGGTGATGTTGGGGGTCAGCTTGACGATCAGGGTTTTGGCGATGCGCCGCCGGACGAGGGAAACCACCCCATGGGCGGCCTGGGGATCAGTGCCGAAGACGATGCCCCCCTGCTTGACGTTAGGGCAGGAGATATTGACCTCCACCGCCGCCACGCCGGGCAAATCGGCCAGACGGGCGGCAACCTCGCCGTATTCCTCAAGGGTGTTGCCGAAAAAGTTGACAATCACCGGGGTGTCGATGCCCTTCAGGAAGGGCAGCTTGTCACGGATGAAGGCGTCGACGCCGACGTTCTGCAGGCCGACGGCGTTGAGCATGCCGCCGACCGTTTCGGCGATGCGCGGAGTGGGGTTGCCGGCTTTGGGACGCAGGGATAAACCCTTGGTCACGATGGCCCCGATCCTCTCCAGGTCGATGAGTCGGGCGTACTCCTTGCCGTAGCCGAAGGTTCCCGAAGCCGGCATGACCGGATTGCGCAGTTTGAGACCGCCGATGCTCACGGAAAGATCGGGTTTTCCGGCAGAGTTTCCCTGGCCTGCCTGTTTTGCGGATGAATCCTGCGCGCTCTTCACCTTGTCCCTGCCTTCCTGCTCCATCATGACCACTGACTCCAGTCGACGTCGCGGCTCCAGAACACCGGCCCGTCCTCGCAGACCGTCAACTGACGGGGGGACTGATCGCTGTGCCCCGCCCCTTTGATTACGCAGCCGAGACAGGCGCCGACACCGCACCCCATCAAGGCTTCCAGTGATACTTGCAGTGGAACTTCATAACTATTGCAAATTGAGTTGATTTTTCTGAGCATGGGGACAGGACCGCAGGCCATGACCACGGCCGGAATCCGCTCCTCGAGGCGCTGTTCCAGAACCTCCGTCACCAGCCCTTTGCAGCCCAGGCTGCCGTCATCGGTGGAAACGTAGGTCTCGATCCCCTGCCTTTCGAATTCCGTCACCGCCAAAACCTCTTCGCGGCAGCGGGCCCCGAGCAGAAGATCGACCCGGCGGTCGCGGACAAGAGTCTCTCCCGTCATAAACAGAGGCGCTACGCCAATGCCGCCCGCCACCAGAATCACATCCCCGGCGCCGCATTCGAGATCAAAGCCATTGCCCAGAGGACCGAGGATGTCGACCCGGTCGCCGCCATGGAGAGCAGCCATAATGGCGGTTCCCTGGCCGACCACCTTGTAAAGGAGTTCCACATATTCGCGGCAGGGCAGGCCGTCGCATTCGGGAGGAAGGACACCGGTGCGAAAAACGCAGAAGGGACGCCGCAGAAAAGGAGCCGGGTTCCTCTGGACGCGCACCATGACGAACTGACCGGGGTGCAACTCTTTGCCAAAATCGGGCGCGAGCACCCGCATGCGAAAGAAACCGGGAGAAATCTCCTGGTTGGACAAAACGGTCGTGTTGAAGTCTTTCACATCTTTTTCCTCAATGATTGTTGACGCCCGCAGCTATCCACTCCATCAGCAGGGCATCCTCTCCGTCACCGTAATAGGCTTTGCGGACGCCGCTCTCCCGGAACCCGCAGGAGCGGTAGAGGGCGATGGCCCCGGCATTGCCGATGCGCACTTCCAGAAAGGCCAGGCGCACTTTTTCTCCGTGGAAGAGAGCGTTTTCCAGCAGGCGTCGGGCCACGCCCCGCCGCCGGAAACGGGGGGCGACGGCCAGATTGATGATACTGATTTCCTCCAGCAGCAGATGATAACAGAGATAACCGGCCGCTTGGTCGTCTATGAACAGAAGATCGATGCGGGAGTGGAGATTCTCCAACTCCCCTTTGAATAGCGTAGCGGGCCATGGATGGCGCTGGGATTCCCGCTCCAGTTGTGCGAGGATCTCCAGATCGGCGAGGCCGACCCGGCGAACGGTCACTTGGGCAGCACCCAACTGACTTGTTTCGTCCGCCGAGGAGCAACTCTTCATCATCCGCTCCTTGTCCATTTCATCGCCGATTCAGGCCTCTGGAACTGCCGTCGTTGTCCCATGCCGTCATCATAGTTCAAGCCATGCGGAGTGTAAAGATCAATGGCCGCCAACCCTGGGGAAGTACCCTATTCGTTCCGGTTTGCTGTTGACATTGCAAAGGTTATTGGTATATGAGGAGTGTCCGAGATCATCGTCAGGAAAGGGAAGAAAAAGTGGCAAACAAGGAACAGGCAACCTATCGGGATGCCGGCGTCGACATCGATGCCGGAAACCGCTTTGTGGATATGATCCGTCCCCTGGTCAAATCAACCTTCCGTCCGGAAGTCAAAACCGACATCGGTGGTTTTGGGGGGCTTTTTTCCCTCCATGCCGAAAAATATCAAAACCCCGTGCTGGTTTCCTCGACGGATGGCGTCGGCACCAAACTGAAAATCGCTTTTTTTCTTGACCGCCACAATACGGTGGGCATCGACCTGGTGGCGATGTGTGTCAACGACATCGTCGTCCAGGGCGCCGAACCCCTCTTCTTCCTGGACTATCTGGCCTGCGGGCGACTCTCGGTGGAGAAATCGGTGCAGATCATCGAAGGGATAAGCGAGGGATGCCGCCAGGCCGGCTGTGCCCTGATCGGCGGTGAAACCGCCGAGATGCCGGGAATGTACGCCAACGGCGAGTATGATCTGGCGGGATTTACCGTCGGCGTGGTTGACAATGCCAAAATCATCGACGGTTCCGCCATCACCGTGGGGGACAAGATCATCGCCATCGCCGCCAGCGGCCTTCACTCCAACGGTTTCTCCCTGGCGCGCAAGGTCCTTCTCGGCAATCAACCCGAACGTCTCAATGATTTTTTCCCCGAGCTGGGACGTACCCTGGGTGAGGAGTTGCTGACTCCGACCCGTATCTATGTCAGAACAATTCTCAACCTGATTCGGGATTTCACCATCAAAGGAATGGCCCACATCACCGGCGGCGGCCTGGTCGAAAACCTGCCCCGCGTTCTGCCCAAAAACTGCCGCGCCCTGTTGGCCCTCGACTCCTGGGAAGTCCCGCCCATCTTCGAACTCATCCGCCGGGAGGGAAATATCGACGAAGCCGAGATGGCGCGGGTCTTCAACCTCGGCGTGGGGATGGCCCTCGTGGTCCCCAAGGAACAGGCCGAGGATGTGCTCCAACGCCTCCACGGGCTGCGGGAAAAGGCCTTCCTGATCGGTGAGATCGCACCCCGCGGCCAACAGGAAAACCAAGTGGCCATGGTGTAGGTCACTCTTTCCCTTGACCACGGAAAATGACTCAGAAAATCCGCATCGCAGCTTTGGTTTCGGGCCGGGGGACCAATCTCCAGGCCATCGTCGACGGTTGCCGTCAAGGATTGATCGACGGCGAAGTGGTTTTGACGATCACCAACAGAGCCCAGGCCGGAGCCGTCGACCGCTGCCGGCGGGAGGGAATCCCCTGCCTCTACGTCGACAACCGCCGCTTTTCCTCCCGCGAATCATTCGACGCCGAGGTGGCATCGACGCTGCGTCAGGCACGGGTGGACCTGGTGATCCTGGCCGGTTTCATGCGGCTCCTGACGCCGGTTCTGATCCGTGCCTTTGACGGACGAATCATGAATATTCACCCCTCCCTCCTCCCCTCTTTTCCCGGCCTTCATCCCCAGCAACAGGCCGTGGATCACGGTGTCCGTTTCACCGGCTGCACCGTCCATTTCGTGGACGAAGGGGTGGACAGCGGTCCGATCATCCTTCAGGCCGTGGTGCCCGTTCTTGATGACGACAACGAGGAGAGCCTGCGGCAACGCATCCTCCACCAGGAACATATCGTTTATCCCCAAGCCATTCAACTGTTCGCCCAGGGTCGACTCAAGATCGAAGGGCGGCGCGTCCGCATCCTCTCTTCATCAGGGTAGGAGCCACCCCGGAACCGACATCATGCCCACCACCATCCTGGTCAGTGCCTGTCTACTGGGAATTCACTGTCGCTATGACGGTGCCGCCAAACCCGACCTCCGGGTCAAGGATTTCCTGATCCGCAAAGAACTCATCCCGATCCCCGTGTGTCCGGAACAACTGGGCGGACTGCCCACGCCCCGGACCCCCTGTCGTTTTGCCGAAGGAAGCGGCAAGGAGGTCATTACCGGCAACGCCGAGGTCTTCAGCCGCGACGGATGCCGCTTGACCGAGACCTTTCTCGTCGGTGCCAAAGAAACCTTGGAAATCGCCCGTCAATGCGGGTGCCGCCTCGCTCTGCTCAAGGAACGGAGCCCCAGTTGCGGGGTTCGCCAATGCTACCGGGGAGATCATTTGCTGGCGGGGATGGGAGTGACGACGGCCTTGTTGGCGGAGCGCGGGATCACCGTATTCAGCGAAGAAGAACTGGACGAACTCGAGTGGTGCCTGCAGGGGAGCCGGTTTACCTGAAAATTTCGGGGGGCGGCGCGGCGTTTCCTGAAAGAACGCCGTTTCCGCTACAAAAATCCCCTTGTATTCACCGCCAAGAGATGATAATAACTTGGATTTGTTAAATCATCCCAGGAGGTTTTTTCAATGTCCCGTATATGTGATGTCTGTGGTAAAAAATCGATAACCGGCAATAACGTCAGCCATGCCCACAACAAAACCAAGAAAACCTGGCTACCGAATCTGCAGAAGATCAAGGCAGTCGAAGGCGGCGGGGTCAAAAAGCTTACCATCTGCACCCGTTGCATCCGCAACGGCGCCGTAACCAAGGCTGTTTAAGTAGAAAAACGCCTCATAGGGGCTTTGGCAAAAGTCTCCCGATCCGCTTTCCCCTGCGTCCAGTCGCCTGGGGGAAAGCGGCCGTTCCGACTCCCTTCCCGGAATGGTTCGGACGGTTTCAGGGACTTTTGCAAAAGTCTCTTTTTTTTGCAGTTTTCCCGGCGACCGCTGCCTACCCTTTGGTCAAGCTGAAACGAACTATTTTCCCCTGATCAGCTTCTGACCCTCTCCACCTTGTAGACATCCTTCACCCTCATCAAGGCGTTGAACACCTTGTTGAGATGGTTCAAGTCGTTGACCTCGATCTCAAAGAGGTTGATACCCTGATCCCCGTTGCGGGAGGTGATGGTGGCGCTGACGATGTTGGCCTCGCTATCAGTGATGGCGCCGGTGATGGCGGCGAGCACCCCTTTGCGGTCATGGCAGAGAACGCGGATCTTGACGGAGCGGTTGGCGTTTTCCTTCTGATCCCAGGTGACCTCGACGCAGCGCTCCGGATCCTCTTCGGCGATATGGGGGCAGTCGGCGGTGTGCACGGTGATGCCCCTGCCGCGGGTGATAAAACCGATGGCACTGTCGCCGGGCAGCGGGTTGCAACATTTGGCGAAACGGAAAAGCACGTTGTCCAGACCGTGAATGCGGATGGCTGAAGAAGAAGGGGTCGGCCGCGGTTTGGCGATTCCCGTCGGCGGCAGGGACGGCGCCGCCTCCGCCCGCTCCTCTTCGGGAAGCACCCGGCTGACGATCTGTCCCAGGGTGACTTTCCCGTAACCGAGGGCGGCCAGGACATCCTCTTCACCCTTGAAGCCCAGTTCGTGGATGGCTTTCTGAAAAGGTTCCCCCATCAGCGTCTTCTTCAGCGCCATGCCATGCCTGCGTAACTCCTTTTCCAGGAGTTCCTTGCCGATTTCAATGCTCTTGCCACGCTCCTCGGTCTTGATCCATTGGCGTATCTTGTTGCGCGCTTTGGTCGTTTTGGCGAAATTTAGCCAATCTTTGCTGGGCTTCTGATTGGTCGAGGAGACGATCTCGACGATGTTGCCGTTGACCAGCTCCGTTCTCAGGGGGACCAGGCGGCCGTCGACCTTGGCGCCGGTGCAGTGGTCTCCCAATTGGGAATGAACGCTGTAGGCAAAATCGATGGGGGTAGACCCCTTGGGAAGCTCCTTGACCTCCCCCGTGGGGGTGAAGACAAAAACCGAATCGGAGAGCAGATCGAACTTGACCGACCGCATGAACTCGCGGGAATCGGTCAGCTCCTGCTGCCACTCGAGCAGCTTGCGCAGCCAGGCCAGCTGGCCGCTCTCGCCGGCGGCGGCGGAAGCGGCGACGCGCCCCTCCTTGTACATCCAATGAGCGGCGATCCCTTCTTCCGCCACCCGGTGCATCTGTTCGGTGCGGATCTGCACCTCCATGCGTTCCCCGTAGGGACCGATGACGGTGGTGTGCAGGGACTGATACATGTTGGCCTTGGGCATGGCGATGTAATCCTTGAAGCGCCCCGGAATCGGCTTCCAGGTGGAGTGGATGATGCCCAGCACCGCGTAGCATTCACTGAGTTCGCGGACGATGATGCGGAACGCGGCGAGATCGTAGACCTGGTCGAAATCGATTCCCTGACGCTCCATTTTGAGATAGATCGAATAGAGATGCTTGGCCCGTCCGGTCACTTTCCCCACCAGGCCATGCTCCGCCAGTTTCTGCTCGATCTTGCGCTTCGCCTCGTCGATATACTCGTCCCGCTCCCTTTTCTTCTTGGCCACCCTGGAAGCCAGTTCGTAATAGACTTCCGGCATCAGAAAGCGGAATGAATAGTCCTCCAGGTCGCATTTGATCCAACTGATGCCGAGACGGTTGGCGAGGGGCGCATAGATGTCGAAGGTTTCCTGGGCCACCTGCCGGCGCACCGCTTCGGGCTGGCGCGGCAACAGGCGCATGTTGTCAAGGCGGTCGGCCAGTTTGACGATGACGACGCGGATATCCCGGGCGGTGGCCAGCAGCATCTTGCGGAAATTCTCGGCCTGGCGTTCGGCCACATTGCGGAAGGACATGCGGCCGATCTGGGTCACTCCGTCCACCAGTTCAGCGACCACATCACCGAAAAGGGATTTCAGGGTCTGCCGGTCGGTCAGGTTCTCCTCGAGGGTATCATGGACGAGGCCGGTGACCACCGTCTCCACGTCCATTTTCAGGCGGGCCAGGAGATAACCGACTTCCAGGGGATGGTTCAGATAGGGTTCCCCGGCGAGGTTTTCCTCGCCCTTGTGAACCTTGGCGCTGAAAACATAGGCTTTCTCGAGAAGTTCGCAGTCGATGTCCGCGTTATAGGTGCGGACTTCCTCGAGAATGTCGTTCAATCGGATCATGGTGCCGCTTTTCTCCCCGGAGAAATTCAGGCAAATGCTTGGCATTCACAGAAAAAGGAAGAATGGGAAAAAACTATCGGCTGGAAGGAAGGGAAAATGCGCCGGGGGCAAACCCAGGTTTTGCCCCCTTCCGCATCCCTGAAGAAAATCATGCTTCCATGTTTCCCTTCCCAAGAGGAACCTGATGGTCGATTTTGTCGGCAGCGATTTCCCTCAGGGCTAAAACCACTTTTTTATTGTTGTCGGGATTATCGATCAGGGGTTGGGAACGGCGGTAAAGCTGTTTGGTCCGCTTGGCGGCTACCATTACCAGAAGAAACCGGTTGGGGATGACTTTGAGACAATCTTCGACGGTAATTCTTGCCATGGGGGAACTTCTCCTTTTATTGCCCTAAAAAATGAAAAAAAGAAAACTGTTGCGACTTTAAACCGTCAACCTGCGGCAAAACCACAACTTCACAACGCGCCGCAACAAGGATGAAACCCGGGGCTCATCGCCCGTAACTCATAGTTCGTAGCTCTTGAATATTTTCCGAAGGTTTGCCACCGTCCACGAGCCCTGACCTGCCTTTGACTTGCCTCTTGTTGTTGGTTTTTTACCACGAGCCACGAGCGGTTTTTTTTCAGTCCCTTGTCAGCGCTTTCCGTCCAGGAAAAAGCGGTGAAGAAAACCGGCCCGCCTGACCGTGCGGCATCGTTCCGCCAGCACGATCGCCGCCAATTCCTCCAGTGCCCGGTCGAAATCATCGTTGATCACAATGTAATCATACCAGGATGCGGCTGGAATCTCCTTCCAGGCGTTGCGGATACGGATATCGACATCCTCCGGGGACTCGGTGTTTCGCGCCCGCAGGCGCCGGGTCAGTTCATCGAGGCTCGGCGGCAGGATGAAGACAAAAACGCCCTCCTCTCCGTTTTGGCGAAGGCGGTGCGCCCCCTGGCAGTCGATATCGAGGAGTATATCCTGACCCTGTCGCCGCGCTTCGTCAAGAGTCGCCTTGGCAGTTCCGTAACGGTTGCCGTGGACGACGGCCCACTCGGCGAAGTCACCGGCGGCGGCCATGCGGTCGAATTCGGCGTCGCCGACAAAAAAATAATCGACCCCGTCCACCTCTTTACCCCGCGGCGCCCGGGTGGTGAAGGATACCGATGGACGCAAATCGGGAAAAGTTTTCAGCAGCGCCCGGCTCAGGGATGTTTTGCCGGCCCCCGACGGTGCTGAAAGCACCAGCAACGTTCCCTCAGCCGTCTCTTCTCCGTCGGAATCCTTCCGCTCTTCTGCCGTTTCCGTTTCTTTCTCCCCCACGAAGCGGGGCTCCCTGAAATCACATGACATTCTGCACCTGCTCGCGGATTTTTTCCAGTTCCCCTTTGGCCGCCACCACCCAACGGCTGAGCTCCGCATCATTACCCTTGGAACCGAGGGTGTTGAGTTCCCGCCCCATTTCCTGGACCAGAAAATCGAGTTGCCGTCCCACCGCCTCCGCTTGGTTGAGAAAATCGGCGAACTGGCTGAAATGGCTTATCAGCCGCTGAATCTCTTCGCTGACATCACAGCGGTCGGCAAAGAAAGCCACCTCCTGGGCCACCCTCTGGGGATCGCAGGCCAGGTCCCGGTCCAGTTTCTGCAGACGCTCGAGGAGTTTGCGCTGCCACTCCCCGGGAATCTCCGGAGCCCGCCCTTCGATCTGCTTGAGAAGGACGCGCAAGGTTTCCAGGCGCTGCTCCAAGTCGCCGCAAAGAGCCTCCCCCTCGGCGCGGCGCATGCCCTTTAGGGAATCAACCGCCGCAGACACGGCCGCCAGCACACCCTTTTCCATGTCCCTGGCATCGATATCCGGCGTCTCCATGGACAGAACATCCTTCTGGGAGGCCAGCAAAGCCAGGGAAACATCCTCCTCGATACCGAAATCCTTCTTCATCTCGGCAAAGATTTCCATATAGCGACGCGCCAGTCCCCGGTTCCAAGTGGGCAGGGATTCCCCCCCTGCGGCATATTCCAGGGCGATGAAAACATCCACCTTGCCCCGCTGCAAACCTTCCCCTACTTTTTTTTTGATTTCATTTTCCAGCCAGAGAAGATTCCGCGGCGCCTTGACGCTGACATCACAAAAACGGTGATTGAGACTCTTGATCTCGACCTGGATGCCGATCCCGCCCACGGCGGCGTTTCCTTTTCCGTAACCTGTCATGCTGCTGATCATGAAAATCTGCCTTTTCCCATTGTTTCCGATATTTTTTCATTAAAACAAAAATAACGAAACAAAACCCAAAATAACTTTTTTCAACCCTTTTTATACTATACGCCGATTTGTGTTATCATATTACCTTATAGTATAGTCGTTTAAATTGGAGTTCCCCCAATGCACGAAATGTCCCTCGCCTCCGCCCTGATGGAGGAAATCGACCGGATCTCCCGCCAAAACAACATTTTGCGGATCGACGAGGTCGAATTGCGGATCGGTGTCCTGAAACAGGTCGTTCCCCAGGTCATGGAAGAGGCCTTTCGGGCCGTTTCCCTCGGCACCCTGGCAGAAGGAGCGATCCTCCGTCAGGTGGAGATAGGGGCCCGCGCCCTGTGCGAGGACTGCGGAATGGAATTCGTTCCCGCACCCGACGATTTTCTCTGTCCCGTCTGCGGAAAGTTTTCCCGGAATCTCCTGGAAGGAGATGAAATCCTTCTCGGTTCCCTGACCTGTGTGACCTGACAACTATATATAAAAAAGGAGCCTTTGGGGATGAAAATCAATGTGGTGAAAAATGTTTTGCAGGCCAACGATATTGTCGCCGCCAAAAACCGTCAGGTTTTTCAGGAAGCCGGAGTGCTGGCCGTCAACCTGATCAGCTCCCCCGGAAGCGGCAAGACCACCCTTCTCGAAAAAACCATCCCGGCCCTTGCCGATCAGGGGCCTTCCATCGTCATCGTCGGCGATCTGCAGACCACCCGGGACGCCGAACGCGTCGCCGACAGCGCCTTTCAGGTGACCCAGATCAACACCGGCATGAGCTGCCATCTGTACGCCAACCAGATCGCCGAAAGCCTTCCCGGGCTCGAGCTCGCCCAAGCCTACTTTCTCTTCATCGAAAACGTCGGCAATCTGGTATGCCCAGGCGAATTCGATCTCGGCGAAAACCTCAAGGTGATTCTCTTGAGCATCCCCGAAGGGGACGACAAGGTGGCCAAGTATCCCACCGTTTTCCGGGCGGCGGATATGGTGCTTTTGACCAAGATCGACCTCCTCGGCGCCTTCAGCTACGACCTGGCCCGTGTCGAAAACGATCTGCGCAAGCTGAATCCCACGGCGCCCCTCGTTCCTTTCTCAGCAACCACGGGGCAAGGAATGGGGGAATGGCTCGGTTGGCTGGCCGAACAGCGCAAGACCAAGGTCGGCGCCCAGGCACGGTTTATCCATGAATAACCAAAGCGCACCGCAATCATGCCTTGATGGCGCTTTCCGGCTCAAATCCGCAAGCGGTTTGTGCCACTTTTTTCAGATTAGTACCACTTTGTTGACAAGCATTGAGAAATAAAACATCATTTTAAGTTGATAAATGTAATTTATAATGCCCTGACCCGTGGGGCCTTGAAGGTTGAGTCCGTTTTCAGTCGTTTTTAACTTAAACTCGTAAAATCAGGAATCAGGGGTGTTTTTATGAAGAACCTCGAAAAGGCAGTGGCAAAGATTTGTGCAGAGTACGGCAACGACCGTACGCGGATGATGGACATCGTCAGAGCGGTCCAGGTCAAATTCGGCGGCGTCGACAACGAGGCCATCGACCTGATCGCCGCCCGGACCGGGACCCATCGTGTCGAGGTGGAAAGCGTCGTCTCCTTCTACGCCTTCCTTTCCCAGAAGCCGAAAGGGCATGTGGTGATCCGCCTCTGCAACGATGTCGTCGATCAGATGAAGGGGGTTCAGGATGTGGCAAAGACCCTCTCAACGAAACTCGGCATCGGCTTCGGCGAAACCAGCTCCGACGGATGGTTCTCCCTTGAATGGGCGCCCTGCATCGGCATGTGCGATCAGGCCCCCGCCGCCCTGGTCAACGACCTCATGGTGACCAACCTCACCACCGAAAAAGCCGCCGAACTGATCCGCGCTCTCAAGGCCAACCCCAATCCCGGCCAACTCACCGCCAAATTCGGCCTGGGGGAGGGCAACAACGCCCACGAGTTGGTTCAGTCCTCGGTTCAAAACAACATCAAGAAAACGGGGGAAGTCCTGCTCGGCGACGTGCCCGCCGAGGCCGGGCTGAAAAAAGCTTTGCAGAAAAGCCCCGAAGAGGTCATCGCCGAGGTGGAAGCCTCCAAATTGCGCGGCCGCGGAGGCGCGGGCTTTTCCACCGGCCTGAAATGGAAGTTCACCCGCGGCGCCCAGGGCCAGGACAAATATGTCCTCTGCAACGCCGACGAAGGGGAACCCGGCACCTTCAAGGATCGCGTCCTGCTCACCGAGAGGGCCGACCTTCTTTTCGAGGGGATGACCATCGGCGGCTATGCCATCGGCGCCGCCACCGGCATCCTCTACCTGAGGGGCGAGTACAACTATCTGCGCCCCTTCCTGGAAGACGTTCTGCAGAAACGCCGCGACGCCCGTCTGCTCGGCGCCGACATCCTCGGCAAGGCCGGCTTCAATTTCGACATCCGCATTCAGATGGGCGCCGGCGCCTACATCTGCGGCGAGGAGACCTCCCTCATCAGTTCCTGTGAAGGGCTCCGCGGCGACCCCAAGAACCGCCCCCCCTTCCCTCCCCAACAGGGCTATCTGCGCAAGCCGACCTCGGTCAACAACGTGGAAACTTTCTGCTGCGTCTCCCGCATTCTCGATAAAGGAGCCGCCTGGTTCGCCGCCATCGGTTCCGGCAAGAGTACCGGCACCAAACTGCTCAGCATTTCCGGCGACTGCAAGGTTCCCGGCGTGTATGAATACCCCTTCGGCGTCAAGATCCGCGACCTTCTCCAGGATGTCGGCGCGGAAAACACCCAGGCGCTGCTCATCGGCGGCCCCTCGGGCCAATTCATCGGCGCCGAGTCCTTCGACAAGACCATCTGCTACGATGACCTGGCCACCGGCGGCGCCGTAGTCATCTTCAACAAAGACCGCGACATGATCCACATCGCCCACCAATACATGGAATTCTTCGTCGAGGAAAGCTGCGGCTACTGCACCCCCTGCCGAACCGGCAACGTGCTCATAGAAAAGTGCCTGCGGAAGATCCTGGACGGCCAGGGTGAACCGGAGGACATCGCCTATCTCCAGCAGTTGGGCAACACGGTCAAGAAGGGGAGCCGCTGCGGTCTTGGTCAGACCTCGCCCAACCCGGCCCTGACCACCATCAAGAATTTCCGCGCCGCCTACGAAGCGGTGCTCAAGCCGGCGAGAGACGGCATGCAGCCCACCTTCGACCTGAAGGCGGCGGTAAGCGATGCCGAGGAGCTGGCCGGCCGCCAGTCCGTGAGCCACTGATCGAGGAACCCAACCAATGAATCGACAAGGACGGCACAAGAAAGCCTTTCCCGGTGGCCGCGTAGAGCTGAAGCGCCCATCAGGTGAATGGGTTTTTGACGAAGCCGTCACCCAACATAAAAGGATCGACCATGAGTGAGACCATTACCTTTACCATTGACGGTGTAGAAGTTAAGGGAAAAGCGGGGCAGACGATCATGCAGGCCGCCGACGGCAACGGCATCTACATCCCCCGCCTCTGCTATCTGGAAGGCTGCGAGCCCTTCGCCAGCTGCCGGGTATGTACGGTCATCGTGAACGGCAGACCACAGGCCGCCTGTACCCAGCCCATTGCCCCCGGGATCGTCGTCGAGAACAATTCACCCGAGGTAACCCAGATCCGCAAGGACATCGTGGAAATGATGTTCGTGGAGGGGAACCACTTCTGTCCCTTCTGCGACAAGAGCGGCAACTGTGAACTCCAGGCGATGGCCTACCGCCTCGGCATCCTTGCCCCCAAATACCCCTATCTCTTCCCCGTGTGCGAACTGGACGCCAGCCATCCCTACATCTTCATCGACCCAAACCGGTGCATCCTCTGCGGCCGCTGCGTTCAGGCCTCCCGGGATCTCGACGGCAAGCACGTCTTCGATTTCGTCGGCCGCGGACCGCACAAGAAGATCCGCGTCAACGCCGCCGTGCGCCTGGCCGACACCAACCTCGACATCACCGACAAGGCCTGTGATGTCTGTCCGGTAGGCGCCATCCTCAAAAAGGGTGTCGGCTACGCCGTCCCCGTCGGCCAGAGACTTTACGACAAGGAACCGATCGGCTCCGACATCGAATCAAAAGCCAAATAAATTTAAAGATATCCTATCATTCGGGGGTAAAGAACATGGAAAAACCCAGAATCGCAACGGCATCACTGGCGGGATGTTTCGGCTGCCACATGTCGCTTCTCGACATCGACGACCGCATCCTGAAACTTATCGAACTGGTGGAATTCGACAAATCCCCGGTGGATGACATTAAAAACTTCACCGGGCGCTGCGCCATCGGCCTTATCGAGGGGGGCTGCTGCAACGAGGAGAACGTCCACGTTCTCAAGGATTTCCGCAAAAACTGCGATATCCTCGTCTCCGTCGGCGAATGCGCCATCATGGGCGGACTGCCCGCCCTGCGCAATGGCATTCCCTTGAAAGAATGCCTGGAAACGGCCTACATCAACGGCACCGGGGTATACAACCCGAGCGGCAGAATTCCCAACAGCGAGGATATCCCCCTGTTGCTGAACAAGGTCTATCCCTGCCATGAAATCGTCAAGGTCGACTATTTCCTGCCCGGCTGTCCTCCTCCGGCGGATACCATCTGGGAGGCTTGTGTCGCCCTGCTGACCAACAAACCCCTCGATCTTCCTTACGAACTGATCAAATACGACTGATTGACCGACAGGAGCCGAATCCATGAATACCAGCAGTTCGAATCTCAAAAAAATAGTCATCGAACCGGTCACCCGTGTCGAAGGGCACGGCAAGGTCACCATTCTTCTGGACGAAAACAACAAGGTTCACCGTACCTTGCTTCATGTCGTCGAATTCCGCGGCTTCGAACGCTTCATCATCGGCCGCCCCTACTGGGAAATCCCCGTTCTCGTCCAGCGCCTCTGCGGCATCTGTCCGGTCAGCCATCACCTGGCTGCGGCCAAGGCGATGGACGTCATCGTCGGCGGCGAAAAACTCACTCCCACCGCCGAAAAGATGCGCCGCCTGATGCATTACGGGCAGATGTTCCAGTCCCACTCCCTGCACTTCTTCCACCTCTGTTCCCCGGACCTTCTCTTTGGCTTCGACGCCGATCCGGCCATCCGCAACGTCATCGGCGTCGCCCAGAAATTTCCCGAACTGGCCGTCCAGGGGGTCATGATGCGCAAATACGGGCAGGAAGTCATCCTGCGCACGGCCGGTAAAAAGATCCACGGCACCGGCGCCATTCCGGGCGGCATCAACAAAAATCTCACCATCGAGGAGCGCGACTACCTGCTCAAGGATATCGACCAGATGGTGGAATGGGCCCAGAGCGCCCTCAAGATCGCCAAGGACTACAGCGTCGAGAATCTGGAGAAGGTCATCCCCTTCGGCTCTTTCGAATCCAACCACCTCAGCCTCATCCGTGAGGACGGGGCCATGGATCTCTATCACGGCAACCTCCGCGCCATCGACGCCCAGGGGAACAAGATCTTCGATCAGGTCGACTACCAGAACTACCTCGACTACATCAACGAAGAGGTCCGCGATTATTCCTACATGAAGTTCCCCTTCATCAAATTCCTCGGGCCCCAGGACGGCTGGTACCGGGTCGGCCCGCTGGCCCGCGTCAACACTGCCGACTTCATCGACACCCCGCTGGCCGAGGCGGCCCGCAAGGAGTTCATGGCGGTCACCGACGGCAAGCCCAACAACCTGACCCTGGCCTACCACTGGGCGCGGATGATCGAGAACCTCCATTCCATAGAGGAGATCAAGATTCTCCTCGACGACCCCGATCTTCAGGGCAACGCGCTGGTGGTCAAGGGTGAGCGCCGCGACGAAGGGGTCGGCCTCATCGAAGCGCCCCGCGGCACCCTCTTCCACCACTACAAGGTGGATGAAAACGACCAGATCACCATGGCCAATCTCATCGTCTCCACGACCAACAACAACGAACCGATGAACCGCGCCGTTCAGAAAGTGGCTCTGGATCACATCAGCGGTGTTCCCGAAATCACCGAAGGGTTGCTGAACCATGTCGAAGTGGCGATCCGCGCCTACGACCCCTGTCTCTCCTGCGCCACCCATGCCATGGGACAGATGCCCCTGGAAATCTCCATCGTCGATTGCGAGGGGCGCCTGATCGACAGGAAAAGCAAGCGCTGATTGCTGATGACGAAGATCCTTCTCATAGGATACGGAAACCCCGGCAGGCTCGATGACGGCCTCGGCCCGGCTCTGGCCGAAGCCGTAGCCGCTCTGGGCCTGCCGGGGGTGACCGTCGATTCCGACTACCAGCTCACCGTCGAGGATGCCGCGGCAGCGGCGGAAAACGACGTCGTCATCTTCGCCGATGCCTCCGTCAACGGCGAAGAACCTTTCTTTTTCCGCGAAATCGTTGCCGAGGGCACTTTGGGTTTCAGCAGTCACAGCGTCGACCCGGAAGCGGTTTTGGCCATGGCCGTCGACCTCTTCGGCGCCAAGACCAAAGGCTACGCCCTGGGCATTCGCGGCTATCAATTCGACGAGTTTGGCGAGCGCCTCTCCGACAAAGCCCGGGAGAACCTGTCCAAGGCGTGCGAATTCATCGTGCCGATTCTGCGCGACAAGCGTATTGGTGACCGGTGAGAAAAAAAACCTTCTACGAAACAAGGATTTTCCACAGCAGTTGGCGCTGCCAATCCCACCGGCTACCGAAAAGTTCAGTTCCTTGATCTTTCGGCTGACTTTTCCTTAAGAATTTTAAAAAAATTGTTTTCTTATTTAAAAATAAATAGTTTTAATATCATTCTTCAATCTTTTTATGGATGATAGAATGGCTCAACACGACTTTTGCTGTAATCCATGACTAATTCCTCTCCTCCGTAGCTGGCAACCCAATCTCCGATCCTTTTTTCACCGCCTCCATGCCTGCCAGTTTTTTTCATGCGCTCGTTTCCCCCGCGAAGTGCCTTAAAACCAAAAAAACAACCTCCTATTCATTACCTAGGAGAAGGAAAAACCTTCACCTTTTGCAACCGGATCGAAACTCCGTCGCCGGCCCGCAAACCCAGGCTCTCCCAACGTTCCCGGTGAATCTGGGCGGTCAACGTCTGCCCCGAATGGATATGGAGAATCTCCAGATTAAGCAGCGGCCCGGCAAAACAGACATCTTGAATGATGGCATCCCTTAGCCGTTTTCCTCCTGGGAGGTCTATCTCCACGTCATGAGGGCGCACGAAAAGCAGCCCAGGCCCGTTTTTCAACTTCATCCGTCCGTCCAAGGAAACCAGCAGACCGTCAATTTCGATCCGGCCGTCGACAATCCGGTAGGTCAGCCGGTTGGTGCTGCCCAGAAACTGATGGACGAAAGGGGTGGCCGGATGGTCATACACCTCCTGCGGAGAACCGGCCTGTTCGATCCGTCCCGCGTTCATGATCACGACCCGGTCGGCCAACTCCAACGCCTCCTCCTGGTCGTGGGTGACAAAAAGGCTGGTCAGGCTCAATTCCCGTTGCAGTTTGCGCAACCAGCGCCGCAGTTCCTTGCGAACCTGGGCGTCGAGGGCGCCGAAGGGCTTATCAAGCAAAAGCACCTGAGGCTCTATGGAAAGGGCCCTGGCCAGGGCCACCCGCTGCCGCTGACCGCCGGAAAGCTGGGAAGGATAGCGGTCGGCAAAGGCTGCCAACTGCACTAGATTGAGCAATTCGAAAACCCTAGCGCGGACCTCCCGGCGCGAGGGACGTATGGTGATGGGTTTTACCCGCAGCCCGAAAGCCACGTTGTTGAAAACCGTCATGTGACGGAACAGGGCGTAATGCTGAAAGAC
>JAAYDE010000145.1 GCA_012729375.1 Deltaproteobacteria bacterium
ACGGCACCAAGGCCGAAGATGGTTTTGCGGCAGTGGCGAGCCTGGATACCAACGGCGATGGTCTCGTGGATGCCAACGACGCGCAATGGAGTGATCTTCGCGTCTGGCAAGACCTGAACCAGGATGGCGTGAGTCAGGAAGAAGAGCTCAAAACGATGACGGAAGCTGGCATTGCCGCCATCCCTGTGGAAAAGACCGAGCATCTGGCGGTACTGAACAACGGCAACGCCCTGGCGGATCTGGGCAGCTACCTCCGCACGGATGGAAGCGAAGGCGCCACCGGCACCGTCGGCCAGTTGGCCGACATTGATCTCTCCGTGGATACGTTCCACACACAATTCGTCGACAGCATTCCCACCACGCCGGAGACTGAAGCACTGCCCGACATGGGGGGCAGCGGTCAAGTGCGTGACCTCAGGCAGGCGGCCAGCATGGACACCGATGAGGGGCATGCGCTGGCCGGCATCCTTACGCAATACAGCGCGGCAACGACGCGCAGTGAACAGATGGCGCTGCTGGACGCACTCATCCAGGCATGGGGCGACACCAGTACCATGGCGACAACCTTCACCGGTGCCTATGCAGGACACGAGCTGACAGTGGACATGCAATCGTGGTACGCCGGTTCCGGCTTCAACGAAGGGGGCGCGGACTATGGACACTGGGCCGATATCCTTACCACCATGGAACGCTTTAACGGGCGCACCTATCAAACAGTGCCGGACGGTACGGATCCTGTCACCGTCACGCTGTGGCACAGCCCGCGCGACTTGCTGCAACTGAGCTACGACGCGCTCAAGCAAAACGTCTATGACGGCCTGCTATTGCAGACACGGCTCAAGCCCTACATGGCTGTCATTTCCATGACGGTCACCGAGACGGCGATTGGTCTGGACTTCACCGGCACAGAGGCCACCTTCCAAGAACGCTACGCTGATGCCCCTGGCGAAGCCGTGCGCGACCTTCTCGATTTGCAGCGGATTGCCGGCAATGATCTTGCCGCGGTCAGTTGGGATGGCTGCGATCAATTGCGCGGCTGGCTTGCCGATGCGGCGACGGATCCATATTTGGATGCCACAGCACACAACGCACTGATGAGTGATCTCACCGCCGCGCTTGCCGACTTCGGCTACTCCGGCCTCCGCACCGCCGGTGACGGCACAGGTACGAGCGAAGTCATTATCGGCGCTGACGATGGCGCCGCCCTTAACGGCGCAGGCGGCAACGATCTCGTGCTTGGCGGTGCCGGCAGTGATACCCTCAATGGTGGTTCGGGTAACGATACCCTCTATGGCGGCGCAGGCAATGACGTACTCAATGGCGGTGTCGGCAATGATATTCTCTATGGTAGTTCAGGCAATGACACCTATGTCTTCAACCTTGGCGACGGGCAGGACACCATCGCCGAAGCGAACGGCGATACCGGCAGCGATATCTTGCGCCTTGGTGCCGGCATCTCGCCCAGCGACCTGAGTATTGCGCAGGACGGCGGCCAGCTTGTTTTCAGTCTCGACAATGGACAAGACACGATTTCCATCGCCAACTGGTTTGGCAGTTTATTCGACGCAACACATCGCCTCGACAAGGTGACTTTCGCTGACGGCACATATTTCGACCTCAATGCCTTGCAATTGGGCACAGGGGACGCTGATACTCTGACCGGCACAAGCGGCTATGACTTGCTCGTGGGCGGCGCAGGCGACGATAGCCTGACCGGTGCAGATGGCAATGACCTGCTCATGGGCGGCAGCGGTGCAGACACCATGAACGGCGGCCTTGGCGACGATACCTATATCATTGATAACGCTGGCGATGCCGTGCTCGAAAATGCTCTCGAAGGCACTGACACGGTGCATAGCAGCATCAGCTACGCCCTTACGGCTAACCTCGAGAAGCTGACCCTCACCGGCAGCGCCGATATCAACGCCACCGGCAACGCTCTTGACAATACGCTCACCGGCAACCGTGGCGCCAACGTCCTCGATGGCGGGGCTGGTGCTGACAAACTGATTGGCGGATTGGGCAACGACACCTATTACCTCGACGATACTGGCGATGTCGTGATTGAAGAAGCATCTGCCGGCATCGATACAGTCGTTACAGCATTAAGCCATACGCTTGAGTCCAATGTTGAAAATCTTACCCTGACAGACAACACCGGTACAGTAGGGTCGGGCAATGAACTCAACAACCGGATTGTCGGCAACAGCGGCAATAACATTCTAGTCGGCCTCGCCGGCAGCGACACGCTGGATGGCGG
>JAAYDE010000100.1 GCA_012729375.1 Deltaproteobacteria bacterium
AAGTGCCCATTATTTGAATTATTCAAAACTCGGTGTCCTTCTGGGTTCTTTCCTTTCAGCGTTTGTTGGTTCAATTTACCTGCGCAGGTATATGTCCCGGCACCATCCTGTACCTGATGAGGCCGGAAAGGGGTTGGAGTCCCCGGCAAACGTATAAAGGAAACAAGGCCTCCCCTGTGAGTAAAAGTGCACGATGAATCAATGGTAAGGGATTCTTTGAGCCCGAGCCGCCAGCGATAGCGTCTTCCCGTGGGTTTTCCGCGCACCGCCGAAGATACACGGGTCAAGGCTTTGTCAGTAAATAAAAGCCTCCTGTCTGTGAACTGCTTCAAGTTCTCAGAAAAAAAGGCTTTTGACGAATCGGAATGCGATGACTCGGTTTTTAGGCAAAGCAGGTAAAAGACAATGGTTTTTGCCAAAAACCGGCTAGGTTTCCGACGGTTTGGTATTTTTTGAAAGAGAAGAAAACCTGGAAGCCATTTCAGAAAGTAATTCAGCGACCTCTTCCATTTTTAAACGGTTCATGTTAAATACAACGTCATAGAGTTCAGGTCTATCATAGTCTATGTCGTTAAAATATCTGTATAAGTGGAGGCGGCGTTGTGATAGTTTTTCTACAAAAAGTTGCGCCTGTTTGTAATCCAACTGGTATTCAGCCATCATGTTTTTAATTCTAATCTCCAAGTCAGCCATTAGAAAAACATGAAGAGTATTTGGATGGTTGGCGAGAATGTATTGTCCTCCACGGCCAATAATCACGGCATTATCCCTTTCGGCAAGGATTGGCAATACTTTGTGTAATAACTCCAGATAAACCTTCCCATCGATATATCCAGATTTTTCCTCTAGGGTTTCCCTTACAAAACCTTTTCTATATTCTTTGCGAAAAGCACCGATTTGGTTGCGAAGGCGAAATCTATCCAAATATCCTTCAGTGCCAACTTTAATGGCTATATCCTGCACTGAATCTACAGACACCTGAACTTCTTTCGCAATCATTTGCATAATCTCTTCATCAACCATCTTGTATCCAAGTTTTTTTGCCACCAATTTTCCAATTGTTATGGCACCGGCACCCAATTGACGTGAGATCGTTATTACGGCCATATAGACTCCTTTATATTGTAGAAAGTTTATTATATATTTTAGAAAAATTTTTTTTGTTGAAGAATCCAGCGAGCAGATCCTTTTTTTTAATATGTTTTACTGTATAAAGGAATAATAAATTTTATTGTTGATGTAAAAAAGCGTCAGGTTGAATTTTTTAAATCTGGTTATGTTTCCATGAATAGAACTTTTTTCATCATATAAATAATTAATAGTTTAGCCCCAAAAAGGTTAAAGTCCAATTTTTTAGAAAAAACCATCTTGTCCATATCACTTTTCCGGGTTCTTCTGTGTACGTCTTCTCAAAAAAACGACAGGCAATTGGCGGAAAACTAATAAAAAATAAAAAAATTTAAATAATAAAATTTATAGCAAAAAGTGACTGGCGTAAATGCCAAAAAGTTGTACATAGATTACATATAAAAGATAGGTACTGAAGTAGAGAAATCCATGACCCATCTATCGGGTTGTGGAAAAAAGATGTCTTTGGCCCTTATGCGTTGTTCCCCGGACTTCTCAAATGGACACAAATTTTTGTAAAAGTTCGCTCTTTTTAAAATTTACGCGCCTTGTTCAAAGCGCAGGTTCTTGCTGTTTAGCAGCCTTTTCTGGAGAGAGCCACTAAAATCTTTATGAAAACAAATGAAAAAGATTTATGCTGCCAGTTGGCGGGCTTGGAAATGGAAAACACTGTAGAGGCGCAGGAAGCCTATGCCGACATTAAAAATGTGCTTAATGAACGCATCAAGGAGCTTAAGTGCATTTACAAGTTTGTAGAATTAATCGATGCCAGCCAGGATATCTGTAAAATTTTGCAAGGGGTTGTAGAAATCCTCCCCCTGGCCATGCAATACCCTGAAATTAGTTGCGCAAGAATATTTTATGGGCAGGAAATTTATCATTCGGAAAATTTTAAATCAACCCCGTGGACACATTGGGCCGATTTAAAAATTTTTTCCGAAAAAAAGGGGCGGGTAGAAGTTTGTTATCTGCAGAACTTTTCCCAAGTTAATAAAGAACTCTTTCTGGGCGGCGAAAAAATATTAATAAATTCTATTGGCGTCAAGTTGTCAAAGATTATTGAAAACATCATAAACCAAAAAAAACTTTATGAGGAAAGGAAGGCTCTTCAGGATGCCAATATCGCCCTTTATGATTCTCTAGTCCAGAGCCAGAGGGAAAGGAAGAATTTGGGTCGTTACATCCGGGCCAAAATCGAGAAAACAATCATGCCTGTTTTTTCCGCCTTGGAGGTTGAGTTAAATCCGCTGCAAATTAATTATCTCAACATCCTTAAAAAAAAATCTTAGTGAAATAGTTTCACCTATTTCCGCTGACGGCCATTCTAATTACAATAAGCTTAGTCCCGCTGAAATTCTAATATGCAATATGATCAAGCAAGGGCTGTCCACTAAAGAGATCAGTACGCTGCGACACATATCACCTGCTACTGTCAATCGTCAACGAGAGAGTATCCGTAGAAAGCTCGGCCTTACGAATTGCAAGGTGAATCTTGCTTCTTATCTTGGCGAAATTGGAAAAGAAGAGAATTGACAAAAAACAATTATTTTAAATAATTTAAAATAAAATAATTAAATAAAATTTTGAGGGAATGATTTGCTTTTTACATCCCATTTATTGTCAGAAATCCCCCTGAAAAGAAGAACCATGCTTCTTCTTCTGACGGTTGCTGCGGGCAGCATGGACTCGATCAGCTATCTTGGCCTGGGGAATGTATTTACCGCCATGATGACGGGAAATATCGTTTTTCTCGGTTTGACGGCCGGACAGGGTGAGTTTCTGGCTCCTTCTAGAGGTTTTGTCGCTTTGATTGGCTTCTGTATTGGCGTGATAACAGGAGCCGCCATCGTTGAAAGAAAACCCCGGGACAGCGAATGGCCGATATCGGTCACTTGGGCATTGGCCGCAGAGGCATTGCTGTTGCTGATATTTGTTCTGCTTTGGGATTTCTGCGGCGGGGAGCGAAGCGGAGTATTGAAATATACGTTGATACTGATTTCGGCGCTGGCGATGGGCATTCAAAGTGCCGCCGTCGGTTATCTCGGGGTACCGGGGATTACCACGACCTATATCACCGGGACTCTTACCGCTTTGATGATTTCGGTAAGACACCGGTTAGGGTGGAGAAAGTATAAAAAAAACCATTCTCCGGGCAAAATCCCTGCCACACTGGGTTCCCCACCTCCCACGTCCCATATGTTTTCCCTCGCGGCGGTAGTGTTCTTTTATGGCGTGGGGGCCTTTATCGGTAGCGTCTTGCACGGGAGCGGTTCGACGATTGTAGAATCGGGATTCCCCACCCTGGCGGTATTCCTGGTGGTTATCAATTCGGCACTTCTCCATTATCTGGAATATCGGGATTTGAAGCGGCCCTCCTCCCCTTGACAAATTCACAAAATAATTTGATTTTACATGTATTCCCCACGATAACGCGCCCTTTTGTCCCGGGGCGATCTTGGTGTGTTCCCCAAAAAAAGCTTTTGTGTAACGAAAAATCCTTTTTCGGCATTATCTTCATGAAATTATTTCCCTGTGGGTAATGGATGTTTTGACAAGTCCCGGCGGCGGGAGTAACTTGGAGCAAAAAAGGCTCCCTTGGCTCCTTCCAGCAACCTGGACAGGCGGTAAAGGTCAACGGTGAGGATGCCGTTAACGGCAAAGTTCCCATGCCGGCAACGGCGGCCCGGGACCCCAACCGCTCTATGGCACCCTGGAGAACCTTTGGAATCAGTCTCAAAGGGAGTGAAAAATGAAAATGAACCAACTTCTTCGATGGCTGCCCTTGGCGCTGCTCTTTTTTGTTCCGGGATGCTATGTCGATCCCGGAACAAGCTATTCCGGTTACAGCACCGGGGTTTATGCCCCGCCTCCCATTGCCTATCAGGGTTATCCCACCCTGGTGGTGATTCCGGATACCTATGCCTATGCTGCAGCGGACATCGCAGTGGATCTCTTTTTCTGGAACGGTTATTGGTGGCGCCCTTGGGAAAACCGTTGGTATCGTTCCCGTTACCATAACAGGGCTTGGCATTACTATAGCGGTACGCCGGGATTCTATTATGATGTGGACCCGCGATGGCGGGAATATTATCGGAGCCGGAATTGGCAGGGAAACCGCTGGACCTATGAACGGCTTCCGAGTCACAAAGTTCAAAGGAACTGGAAAAAGTGGCAGAATGATCGTCATTGGGAAAAGCAGGGAACCTGGGGCGTGCACAACTATAAGCCCAGGCCACCCCAACAGAAGCAGGAACTCAGGCGGCAAAGGCATCAGGAGATCCAGCAACGCCAGCCGCGGATGGGGGAGCCCCGGCAGCCGTCGGTAACCCAGCCGGGACAGGGGGCGCCCGAAATCCGCCAGCAACGGGTGCGGCCACCGCAGGCGCCGTCTCAGCAGCGTCAGCCACGGATAAGGGAGCCCCGGCAGCCGTCGGTAACCCAGCCGGGACAGGGGGCGCCCGAAATCCGCCAGCAACGGGTGCGGCCACCGCAGGCGCCGTCTCAGCAGCGCCAACCCCAAGCAAGGCAGCCTCGCGGTGATCCCAGGGAGGAGAACGATGGCCTAAAAACAGAAAGAGGGTGGCGAAGGGGGAATTAATAAAACGGGAAGATGCCAAATGAACCCCTTCCCATGATTTGCGCCCGAAAGAGCGCAGCCATTTTTTGCAGCTGCCTGTAAAAAGGGGGAAAATGGTCAATGTAGATGTTTTTAGAAGCGGCGATGCTCCAGGGATGTCCTGCCAGTTCCCCGAAGGCTACACCGTCGGTGAATTTTTTTGTAAAGATTTTATGGCTTTTCCCATTTCTCCCGTGTGGCTCCTGGTCAATGGCCAAGCGCCTTCCCTGAAGGATTGTCTCCATGATGGGGATAAAATCACTTATCTCGCTGAACCGGAACCGAAACCAAAGCAGCCACCCGAGATCGATGAAGATTGGGGAAGGGCTGAAGGCTTTGCCGTAAAATAATTCCGAAAATCCCTGCATGCCCGTGCCCGATCAAAAAAAGGCCTATCTTTTTGCTTTAGTTACCGTTTTGCTCTGGTCGACGGTAGCTTCCGCTTTCAAGCTCTCGCTGCGGTACCTGACATCTGTGGAGTTGCTGCTTTTCTCTTCCGCCGCTTCTACGCTCATTCTGGGGGGGGCCGTGCTGGCTACGGGGCATGCCGGTGACATCCGGGGTTGCCCCTCGTCTTCCTGGCTGCGATCCCTCACATTGGGGTTTCTCAACCCCTTTCTTTATTACCTGATACTGTTCAAGGCCTACGACCTCCTGCCGGCCCAGCAGGCCCAGCCTATCAACTATACCTGGGCGTTGATCCTGGCTTTGCTCTCCGTGCCTCTTTTGGGTCAGCGGATCTGCTTGGGCGCTTTCACCGGGCTTTTCCTGGGTTACCTGGGCGTTCTGGTGATTTCCACCGAAGGGAATTTTTGGGAACTCAAATTCTCCAGCCCCTTTGGGGTCCTCCTTGCCCTGGCAAGCACCGTCCTTTGGGCCCTATATTGGATTTACAGCACCAAAGACAACCGTCATCCCGTCGTCTCCTTGTTCCAAAATTTTTTGTGCGGCACGGTTTTTACCTTGGCTTTCTATCTGGCCACGGCTCAATATCGCATCCCAACGTGGAAAGGGGTAGGTGGCGCCCTTTATGTCGGCGCTTTTGAAATGAGTATTACCTTCCTGTTTTGGCTCTGTGCCTTGAAGTATTCCGAAAACACCGCCCGAGTCGGGAGCATGATTTATCTTTCCCCGCCGATTTCTCTTTTTTTAATCCATTTTCTGGTGGGCGAAACCATCAGGGGATCGACATTCGTTGGGTTGGTTTTCATCCTTGGTGGATTGGCGGTGCAGAAACATTTTGAAAGCCGGCGGGTCGGCGGCTTGTCCTCTTCAATGGATCGAAAAACAGGATGAACACAAGGGAAATCATGCAAAATAAAGACAGTTTGATGTTGAAAAAAGAGATTCGCGGAAGGATTGAGGGCTTTGTCCAGACAACAATAAGAGAAGGGCGGTTCGCCACCCGATGGAGGGAACCCCTGGTGGCTTTTGCCGATGCCGAAGATCCTCTTTTCGGAGAGTTGAAAAGAGCGGTTTCGGAAAGTCACGCCCACCCAAAGGATCTTTTGCCGGAGGCGCGCACCGTTATAACCTATTTTCTGCCCTTCGATTTTTCCATTGGGGATGGCAACCTGGCCGCTTTTCTGGCTTCCCCCGTTTGGGCACAGGCTTATGTGGACACCAATCTGCTGATTGGGGAGATCGGGGGACATCTCGAGGCTTGTCTCCGGGAACGGGGATACGAGGCTTTTGTCCCTCCGGCAACGCATAATTTTGATAGTCAGCGCCTGGTCAGTGATTGGTCCCATCGCCACGCCGCTTTTATCGCCGGCCTGGGACGCTTCGGCATCAATCATATGCTCATAACCGAAAAGGGATGTTGCGGCCGAATCGGCAGTCTGGTGACAACCCTGGCCGTGGGCGCCGATTCCCGGCCCAGCGATGAGTTTTGTTTATACCTGCGGGACGGTTCCTGTCTGCACTGCGCCGTCCATTGTCCGGTGGGAGCGCTGACTGCCGAGGGCTATGACCGGCACCGCTGCTATGCCGTTTGTCTGCAGAATGAAGAGGCATTTCAGGAAATAGGGAAAGCGGATGTGTGCGGCAAGTGCCTGACGGATGTCCCCTGCAGCTGGGTCAATCCGGCCCGGTGCGGGGATAAAAAAAAAGAATGATGCAGGAATGAGAGGTCAAAAAAAGGCGACCGCATCCTTTGAGGGTGCCGTCGCCTTTTTTTGAAAGCTCGTGGAGCCCTGCTTATTTCCTGCTGAGGCGGGACATGGCCATTTTGAGGCTGACCCGCAAACGTTCGAGAACTTCCGCCAATTGGCCGATTTCGTCTTTTGATGTGGAGACAATCGGCTGGTCGACGTTGCCGTCAGCGAACTCGGAGGCAATTTTGGTGAAATCCTTGAGAGGCTTGAGGGCCTGGTTGACGACCAGGAAGATCAAAAGAGCCGACACCACCAGAATCACCGCCATGATCATGATCAGGGTTCCTTCAAGTTTGCTTTGGGCGGCGCGGAGATCCTCAAGGACGAAACCGATGCGGAAATTGCCCCAGTGTTTGCCGTTGACGAAAATGGGCGAGGCGACGTCCCAGATGGTCTTGCCACCGGATTCGCTCTGATAGGCCTGGAAGAATCCTTCCAGCATGTTGCGGGCGGCGGCGAGGCCGACTTTGTCGTTGAACATCCGTTTGGTCAGGTTCCCTTCCCGGTCTTTTTGCTTGTCTCCGGTCAGCGGCTGCTGGAAACGGGTGTTGTGGGTCGGAACATAGCCGTTGCGGTCCGTGGCAATGGCGTAATAGATGCTGTCATCCTTGAGAAATTCGTCGAGGATGGAAAGGATGGCCTTGTCCAGATAGAAGTCGTATTGGGTGTGGAACTTGGCGGGTTCAAAGCCCTCGATTTCGAGGTAGTTGGTGTCAAAGGCTTCCCTTTCGGAAAGGACCTCGTTGTCAATGGCCTCTTCAAGGACTTTCCCAACCAGTTTGGCGCCGATGACCGATTCTATCCGGCCCCGTTCCAGGAGTTGATCTTCGAGGCTCTTGCTTTGTTTTTGGATAATATAAAACGATCCGGCAGCCATGACGAGGAGCAAAACAAGATTAACTTGGACCGCAACTTTTAACCCGACTTTTTTAAACATTTACCATCTCCTTTTTCTTATTGGTATTGAAGCTGACAAAGCACCATTAAATAAACCAGCAATTAATCACGGTAGCCGATGCGAACCGCTCCCCAGTGCCTTTTCTGAACCAGGATCGGCACCGACATGTCGACAACCACCCTCCTGTCTTTCACGTACCGGGCCTGCATCAGATAAGGCTTTGTGTTTCTGGCGGCATTAAGGCCTGTGCGGTTGCTGTACATCCGTTTGCTCTGATTCCATTTGTAATCATGATCGGGATCACCGGTCAGCGGCTGAGAGTAGCGGCTGTTGTGAGTGGGCAGATAGCCGTTGACATCCACGGCCACCACATAGATCAGGCGCGGATCCCTGGCAAGGTATTTATCGAGAATCGGCCGGATTACACCGGCAGCCAGTTCATCGTAGCGGGTGTGGTATTTCTGCGGCTCGGTTTTGGGGATCGGCACATAAAAAGTGTCGAACAATTGAACCATGTTGAGCTGGCCCGAGCTCAGCAAGAGTTCGAATTGCTCAACGATCTCCCGGGCGCAGTCCTCGGCCATGGTTTTGACTTTTTCGTCCCAAGGGTTGAGCGGCTCTGCGGCCTGCAGCGGCGCCGCATGGACAAGCGGCAAAAGGACGATCAGACAAATTAACAACCAAAAACAGCTCCTTGGGCGGATCTTCATCATTTATTCCTCCTCTTTCGGGGAATGGTCCGAGATTTTTTTGATTTTGATTTTGAACAGAAATTTGTACACATTGTCAATGATGTCGGAAAGGTTGAACCCGGTCTTGGCAAGTATGCCCACATAGAACTTGTCAAGAGTGAAGACAATCAGGCTCCGGTTGTGTTCTCTGGCAAAAACCAGATGTCGGAACGGCATGAAGCCCATGGTTTTTTGAATGCTTTGGGCGTTAATTCCGCTGAGGGCCGACAGTGAAGCCAGCTTTTCAGCCTGTTCGATATTCTGGGCCAGAATATGTCCATCGTTGCGGAGGACCAAAAAACCGTCTACTCCTTTTATCTGCGGGAGGTATTGGGAAAACAGATCGGTACCGGTCATTTGCCCATCTCCTTTATTAAAAGGCAAAAGGAATATGTTCCCGGACCATTCCCCGGAAACTCTTTTCTTTTTCCGGGTCGGCGATTTCCTGACACAGGGCATCGATCAGGGCCGGAAAATCCTGCCTGGTTGGGGTTCGCCCCTGGGACCAGTTTTCCACCACATCGTCGAAAACGATTTTGGCCATGGGACCGAGGAATTTGGCCAAGGTTTGCCCCACAACATCCAATTCTTCTTTCAGGTTCCCCGGGGAAGGCTGTGCCGCCGCAGAGGGGGAAGGGGTTGCCATCGTCGGCGCTGTTACCGGCGGCGTAGCTGGGGCTGGGCTTGGAGGGGAATTTTCCGCCTGAACGAACTGGTGGGCGGCGATGCGGGAATTTACATCTTCCATGGCTAGATTGAGGGACATGGTCAGAACGTTGAAATTAATTTCGGGATCGCAGACGGCGATGACGAAGTTGGAACCGGATAATTGCCGGCAGAGAATCGATGATTCCTCGAAGTTGAGAAATGTATCCGCCAGATCATGGAAGCTGTGGCGCCCTGCGGCGGTGATTTTGACCAGGCTTTTGGCGGTTTCCCTCATCCTTTCGGTTTTGAACAGAGGAGGCAGATTGTTGGACCGGATTCCCTCATTCGGATGATAGATATAGGCCCCTATCACACCGGGAATGGATTTAAGATCGTCGATGAGTTGCTGCATGATTTTTCTCCTCGCGCCCTCGCTTCAGCTTTTTTCAAAAAGAGACGGGGACATTTGCTCAATGAGTTTGGCCGGTTGGGCTCCTTTATTCAAGGATAAAACAACCTGAAGCCGTCCCCTTGTGAAAATCAGGGTGGATCTGCGTCCGGCGGTGGTCAACTGGAGAAAACGCAAGGCGCCGGTATCCGAAAATGCTTCCAGGGATTCGCATTCGGCAAGAAGTATTCCCGGCGCCACTTTCAACAGGGCACAGGGTTCCGGGCTGTGGAAGCGCAGCGCACCGGTTTCGTCAAAAACCGCGAACTCCTGGATGCCAGAGGTTTTTTTAAGGAGCCTGAGCAGTTTTTGATCGCTTCCGGTCGTTGCCGGTTGCGCTTCATCCCCGGCCCTTTTTTCTACCGGCCCAGTCTGCTCAGGGAAAAAAGAGGACATCTCCTGCTCCGCCGGGGAGGATCTGAAGTTCTGGCCCGCGTTGGTTTCGTCTTTGATGCGAAAGGTTTCCAATAAAAGGAATTCAAGGGGTGTGGTGATTTTTTTCTCTTTGCGGCGGCAGATGGTATCCATTTCGATATCGGCGGCATCCCAGCCGATAATTTCCATTGCCGCTTTCTCGCCCTCCAGATGGGAGGTCTGAGCGTCGTAAAGTTCCCCCTTGTGGATAAAAAGAAAGCCGTTTTCATTGCCGGAAACAACCTTCAGCGTGCAGCTTTTGCGTTCCATATTGACCAGTTGCAGGAACGCCGAAAGGGTGATGCCGCGAATGTAGCTGCGCGGTTCGGTGGTCAGCGCCTTATTCATCATCTGGGACAGGGCGTCAAAATCCAGGGGCTTCTCCAGATAATGAAGGGGCGTCATGGCGGAAATGCGATCCTCGATCTCCGGGGTGCCGAAGGCGGTCATGACGATGACCGGCATATAGGGATCGATCCGCATGACTTCGGTGATGAGCTGAAAACCGTCCATAACGGGCATTTTGAGATCGGTCACCAGCAGGTCTATCTTCTGTTTTTTGAAAATCTCCAGGGCTTCTTTCCCATTTGCCGCACAAATTACATTGAAGCGGTCGCTGAAAGTGGCGAGGCCCTCCTCCAGGCTGAGCAGGAACGGCCTTTCGTCATCCACAATAAGGACAGTTTTCATCATTGAACTTCCCCGAGAGAAATTGCAGGTTCCTTATAAAACTTTGTGACCGGTTTTGCAGGAGGGGCCGCGGTCAGGGGAAAGACGATTTCCACCTTGGTCCCCACCCCTTGGGCGCTGCGCACGCTGATGCTGGCATTCATCTTGGCCAGCAGTTTTTGGGTGATGACCAACCCTAAACCGTTTCCTTGGGATTTGTTGGTGTAAAAAGGCCGGAAAAGAAATTTCTGCTGTTCCTCCGACATGCCGCAGCCGTTGTCCCTTATTTCGAGAAAAACGAACTTTTCTTTTACCCGGCTGGCAATGCTGATTTTCGGCGAGGCGCGGCCCTCCAGGGAATCGACGGCATTGGCCAGAATATTCAGAAGGGCCTGGTTCAAGGCCCGGGAATCGATATTGACAAATCTTTTCGGGGGCGCCGGTTCAAAGACCAGCTCGATGTTTTTCTGCTCAAGATCCTGGAAAACCAGATTCTTGAAGTTTTCGATGAATTCTGTGAGATCGCAGGTTTTGCTCTCCAGCTTTTCAAACATGCTGAAATTTTTTAACGATTTCAGCATGTACTCCATGCGGGCGACCTCGCCGGAAATGCGCTCGATATATTTGGCAATGGTCTCCCGAGAAAAATAATCCAGGTTCTTTTCCAAAACGCTGATTGTCATCTTGATGGAGTTGAGCGGATTCCCCATTTCATGACGTATCCCGGAAAAGATCATGCCGATGTTGTCCATCGTGTTAACGGCCTGGGCAATGCTTTCCAGGCGGGCCTTCTCGGTAATGTCACGGATGAGCAGGCAGAGATGGGTCTTGGCGACGGGGTAGGTGGAATAACCGAGCATCTGATTGCCGTACCGGACCGACTGGGAAGTGTAGGCGAGCACACCGAAGGCTTGTTTGTTCTGGGGTGGATGAAGAAGTTTCGCCAGACTTTGATAGGATATCGCTTCCGGTGAAATCCCGAGGATATTCAAGGCCACGGGGTTGCAGAACTCGATGGATTGCTGGGCCGGTTCCACGATGATCACGCCGACATCGATTCCTCTCAGGACATCGGCGAAAAGACACCTTTTTTCAGGGCCGAAGCACTCCTTTAAAGACATCGTGCCGACCATGGAGGCGGTATTGACGGTTTGGAGATCTTTTATGTCGTTCAAATTAGAGAACACTTCATCGCTCGGTCGAAAAAGGTCTTCCAATGGGCCAACGGCATCTGGTGCATTTTTCATGCAATTAAGATGCCCTAAAACTCAATTTTTTGTTTTGGTTTTTTGGTGTCGCTTTTTTTCATTTGCCGATATTCATGCACAACCTGAACCGGATTTTTGTAAAAGAGGGAAAAATGATTGAAAAAAAGAAAAATAGCGTTTTGGAATTTCCTAAACTGAATGTTTTCATCAACTCTGAGCGGTCAGGAAAGGTGAACAAAAAATTCCGGCAGTACATCGGCGATAAAGAGAAAATCAAAAGACCTTTCGGCCAATCTGGGGACCCTGCTTTTGTATGGAAATTTGCCCAGGAAAGCCTGTTTTCGTTTGGCATAAAAAAGACTGGAGGAACAGGATTGATTTTTTGACTTCCGCTTCCTGTCCGCCGAAAAAACGTCGTGACAATGGATCCGGAAAAATCGCGAGAACGAGGGTTGCTTTTGAAGGGTGCGGCAAAGACCTTCATGGAGTCAGAATGCGGGTTGGCCTCGGCCTGCCCCGAAATCCATCACCATGGCATATCCTATCGAAAACAATGGTTTTTTCGTATGAACGATTTTTTCAGGAAGGAAGTTTGGAGCTGTTGTAAAGGGTCGATCGCGGTCGGCCCAGAACCTTGTTCCTGAATTTTTTGCAATAAAAATACAGTTGAATTTAAAAGATGGCTTGACTAGTGCATGCGGTTTTCAAGTATACGGGTAATGATGTTCTCTTACTTGGAAGCCGCGAAGAGGATATTTCTGTTATTAATGAAAAGGAGATTGCGTTCATGATCGGCAGAAAAGCGTGTTTATCCGCAATTGGCGCTCTTGGTTTATCACTTGTCGTGGGTGTTGGCGGGTCCTTTGCCGCTCCTCCTGCTCCTCATGTTGTGGAGTTGGCCCATAATAAACTTGCCCAAATCGGCACCGATCCCTTAATCATTGCTGCCGTCAAAGCGGCGAATGCCCAAGGGAAAACCCTCGTTGAAATCAAAGCTTTGGATGAAAAATGGATCGCCGAACGGGGTCTTGCCGAGTACATGACGAAACTGATCAACTCCGATGTCGGCAGGCATCTTTCCAATATAATGTATAGTACCGAATATATTATGGAAATATTTGTCATGGACAATCTGGGTGCCAACGTTGCCATGACCGGAAAAACGTCGGACTATTGGCAGGGGGATGAAAAGAAATTCAAAAATTCCTTTAACGATGGAAAGGGCGGCGTATTCATCGACGATCCCGATTTTGACCTGAGTTGTCAAGCCTTTGTCGTGCAGATTTCCGTCCCCGTGATGGATGGCGGCAAAGCCATAGGAGCGATCACCTTCAGCGTGGATGTCGACAGAATCTGAAAGCGGCTCGTCGAAAAAACGCCCTTATGGTTTCTGCCGGGGGGTGTCGGAGGTTTCTGAGTGTCATAAGTAGCTCTTTTCCCAAGCCTCTTCTTCTACCAAGGGAGCCGTCTGGGCGGACTTCCTGATTTGTTGTGAAGGCTTGGGGAAGGGTGGTTCCGGGCCAACGAGATGTACAAAATCCGGGAATGAGGACAAGGCGCGGGTCGGTGCCGGGGCCGGCGGTTTCGGGTGGACAGGCTGTCCTGCCGTTCCCATGGCGACCAGAAGCGGAAATTTTTGGTTGATGAAGGTGCCAAAAAAAGTAACCGCCAAAGAACTATTTCCAGCAGAATTTCAGAGAATCCATCTCCTTTCTACTTCCTGTTTTTATTTATCCCTTTCCGGTGGTGCTTCGATGTGGCAGGGGAAAATTTTTACCCCCGGGAAGGGACCGGATTGTAAATTCTTCCTCCGCGAGCGGCATAATCCCTGAGCACGGCAACCGCCTCTTGCCGCAACAGATCCCGTTCGACGGCAATGCCTCGGCGCTGAAGGGTGGTCACCCAATCGGGCGGTTTTGCCCCTTCATCGAAGCCGATGGCCTCGGCGTCTTCCCCGCGGGCGGCGCAGAACAGCTTGCCGATTCCCGACCAGGGCAGGGCACCGAGACACATGGCGCAGGGCTCAGTGGATGAGAAAAGCTGGTAATGCCAGCGGCCGCCGTCGCTCAGGTCAAAACGGCCGACGGACTTCTGGGCCAGAGCCAGGGCCACCATCTCGGCATGAAGAAGGGAACAGCCGCTGCCGACCACCATATTGATCCCCGGTGCGATCAGGTTGCCTGTTTCGTCGAATACCGCCGCGCCGAAGGGACCATTCATTCCCTTGTCGACATTTTGCCTGGCCAGTTCAACGACCAGATGCATTCGCTCGTCAGGATTCGCAATGGGGGAAGGATAATTTTTCAGCAGATTTCCGACCCAAACGGGAAGACGAATGATCAGAGGTGGATATTTCATCGGGCTCCCGGAAAGGTCGTCAACGATCAACGCGGGAAATCTTTTCCCGCCACAGAAGTTTTTCGACACTGACGGCGAGCCAGGTCACGGCAGCCACCCCCAGGGCCCGCAGCCAGGATGCCGGGGAAACCGGGGCTGAATGAAAGATCCAGTTCATGGTCGGCACGTAGGTAAAGAGAAGCTGGGCCCCCAAGGTCGTCAGAATGCCGGCCCACACCCAGAGGTTGCTGAAAAATCCGACACTGAAAACGGATCGCGTCAGGGAGCGGCATTTGAGCAGATAAAAAACCTGGGTCAGCACGAAGACATTGGTCGCCACGGTTCGCGCCTGTTCTTTGCTGGCCCCGAGGCTCATCTCCCACTCAAAGAGCCCTAGAGCCCCCAACAGCAGAAGGGTCCCCACGATCACCATGCGGACGCTCAACTCGAAGGTCAGGAGCGGTTTCTGCGGGTGCCGGACACGCCGTTCCATGACATCGGGCTCCTGATTTTCAAAAGCCAATGTCAGGCCCAGAAGAACGGCCGTTCCCATGTTGAGCCAGAGAATCTGCACCGGCAGCAAAGGCAGTGACAGGCCGGCCAGTATCGCCACCATGGTCATCAAGCCCAGGCCGATATTGGTCGGCAGGGTCCAGATGATGAATTTGGCAAGGTTGTCGAGGAGCCCTCGACCCTCCTCGATGGCTGCTTCGATAGCACTGAAACAGCTGTTCTGCAGAGCCAGATCGGCGGCTCCCCGGGCCGCTTGGCAACGGCTGTCACCGGAGACGATGCCGATGTCCGCTTTGTTGAGGGCCGGGGCGTCGTGAAAGCTGTCTCCGGTAGTTGCAACTGTATGCCCGTTGGCCTGAAGGGCTTTGATCAAGCGTTGTTTTTGTTCCGGCGAGACGCGGGCGAAAACCACGTTTTGCTCTACCATTTCCATGATTCCCGCATCGGAAAGGGTATCCAGAAGGGTTCCGGTGACCACCTCCGGACCGCTGGTACAGCCACCGGCCCCCCGGAAAAGACCGAGCTGGGCAGCGATGGCGACGGCCGTTGCCGGGTGGTCTCCGGTGATCATCTTGACCTGGATGCCGGCGCCTTGGCAGGTGGCCACCGCTTCGGCGGAGCCGGCCCGAATGGGATCGATCATCCCCTGGAGACCGATAAAGGTTAACCCGGATACGATATCGCCATGGGCGAGGATTTCCAGGCCCGGTTCACCGGTTTTTCTGGCCAGCGCCAGCACCCGCAGGCCCTGGGCGGCCATCTTTTCTACCGTGGGCATGATCGCATCTCGATCTAAAGGAATGGGACGCCCCGTTTCGTCGACAGACTCGATGCATTTTTCGAGGACGACCTCCGCCGCGCCTTTGACATAAATCCATGGGACGGGAGGGTTCTCTTCTACATGGAGGGTAGCCATGAACTGATGGTACGGGCCGAAAGGGATGGAATCGAGGCGGCGCAGCTTTTTTCTCTCGTCCTCAACTTTCAGCCCTCCCTTGGCGGCGGCGACAAGCAGAGCCCCTTCCGTGGGGTCGCCGTCGTAGGTCCAGTTTTTGTTTTTCTCATTGATGAATCTGGCGTTGTTGCAGAGCAGGCCCGCCCGCAGACATTCACCGAGGACAGGATGGTGCTCGGGATCTGCGGCGGCGAAACCGCCTTGGTGAAAAACGGCGCCAGCGGGTTGAGATCCGGTGTCAGAAAGGGTGTAGAGCTGGTTGCCGGCAAAAATTTCCCGCACCGTCATCTCGTTTTCCGTAAGCACGCCGGTTTTTTCGGTGCAGATGGCGCTGACGGAGCCCAGGGTTTCCGCAACGGCAGGTTTAAGAACCAGGGCGTTTCGTTGCGCCATGCGGGCTATGCCGACGGCCAGGATGATGGCGATGACCGCGGGCAGCCCTTCCGGGATGGCGGCAAGGACCAGGGAGACCACGGACAGGGAGATGTCTTCCAGAAGCACTCCCCGATAGAAGCCGATGCCGACGGTGGTCCCGACAAGACCGAGAATGATAAACAAAAGAATCTGATTGAAGCGCGCAATGCGGCGGGCCATGAAGGTTTTGTTGCAGGAAACGCCGGAAATCAGATCGGCGATGCGGCCCACTTCGCTGCGCCTGCCGGTGGCGACGACGGTCCCCATGCCCTGGCCGGCGACAACGCGGGTTGTTGCGTAAGCCATGTTGCGCCGTTCCGCCAGGACGGTGTTGCGCGGCAGGACATGGGCCATTTTCAGGGCGGCGACCGTTTCTCCCGTCAGCGGGGATTCGTCAATGCGCAGGTGGTGACTTTGAGAGATTCTCAGATCGGCAGGAACCCTGTCTCCGCTTTGCAGGAAAACGATATCCCCCGGTACCAGCTGTTCCGCCGCAATGTGGGTTTTGTGTCCGGCGCGAAAAACCGTGGTTTCGTGGGGAAAGTCCTGCCAGGGAGAAGCCGCGGCCTTGAGCGCCCGCAGTTTTTGGTAAAAACGGATAACGACATTGAGAAGGACGACGCCGAAGATGATTCCCGTATCAACCCACTCGTGGAGGACGGCCATGATGATCCCTGCCGCCATTAAAACGTAAATCAACCGGTGATGGAATTGCAGGAAGAAAAGGGCCAGGGGTTGCGGCCCCCTTTTGGTGCCAAGGAGGTTGGCCCCAAAGCGGTTGCGGCGGTATTCCACAGCAAAAAGGTCCAGGCCTTTGGTCAAGTCGGTCTGGAGTATCTCGGCGACCTGTGCCACGGGGATGGAATGCCAATGCCTGCTTAAAAAAGATTCCATGGTGTCTTGAACCCGCTTCGCTATTTATTGATGGGAGCCCATATCGCTCCGCAAATGCCAGGTCCGCGCGATGGTCACGGATGTCACTTGCGTCCGAGGAAATTTAACCATTTACTATTCACCGAAGCAAGAATACTTTTTTCTGGAATCCTTTCCCCGGCAAATATTTCGACGAGTGTTCCGGGGGGAGGCGGAGACCCCGGTGGGATCGTCCGAGCCTTTTATATTGGCAATGGACCGCTGAATTGTGTTAAACCAGTCTGATTTGACAAGAAGTTCAGAATCTCGGATGGAGGAAACAAAAGATGAACAAAAAACCGAAAATGGAAACCCGGGCGGGAATGATCGCCAAGGAAATTTTAAAAGAAAACGATGGTGATTGGCTGCAAACGGCGCTGAAAATGTTTGTCCTGGCCAAGGATGATCATGAACTGATGCGGGAAATCGTCGATCCGATGATCGCTGACAAGGTTTATGAGGCGCTGGAACGGATCGCGCCCATCAATTTCGGCGGCAAATCCCTTCTGACCTGCCCTCTGACCACCTGCGATTATGCGCTCCTGCGGGATGTGGGCAAGGCGGAGCTGGACAGGGAGATAGCCTACTTCGAGGAAAATCTCGGCAGAGCTCTGGAAATGGCCGCCTGGTATCATTATGTCATGGCGGCCCTCGACGAAAACCGCAAGGTCAGGGAGCAGTTTTCCGTTGAGGAGCTGATCCAATTGCGTCAGAAATTCAAGGAGGTCTACCAGGGGAAAATCCAATTTTTCATTTCCGAGTTTCCCGATCCGATCAAAAAATTGACTCTGGAGGCCGTCCAGAAAAGCCAGGGAGACTGGATGCTGGCCCTGCAGCTGATGACCAAGCGGGTTCTGGAGGATTCCCAGGCCCTTGCCCACCTGATGGGGCCGTTCTTCTTTTCCGCCCTGTGGCAGGTCTTGCACCAGGCTTCGGAGACGACCCTGGACATGACTCCGCCGATGAATTCTCCTCTCACCTCCGGCTGGATCTTCGGGGATTCGACCCGCGCCGAACTGAAAATGGAAGTGATCTACTGGGAAGAATCCGCCCGTTTCCTGCTGCGCAAGGCCCGCTGGCTGGGTATGATCCGCGATGCCATCGGCGAATCCAAGCGGGTGCACCAGGTTCTCAGTGAAATGCATGTCAAAAAGTTCTGGAACGATGCCTATATGTCGGTCAAATAGCTTCCACCTGAGGATTCGGGATGTAGGGTGGCCTGTTTTCCTGGCGGAAGGGGGAAAAGATTGGAGGAACCATGACCGTGCCGCAGGGTAAAGGGATGAGTTCCGCAGCCGGCGGTCGCCGCAAAAGGGTGTTGGTCACCGGCGGCGCAGGTTACATAGGCAGCCACGTGGTCAGGCAGCTGGGGGAGCAGGGATATGAGGTGCTCGTCTATGACAACCTGTCCACGGGCAACGACTGGGCCGTTCTCATGGGGGAACTGGTGGTCGGCGATTTGGCCGACAGCGATCAACTGCGCACGGTCATGGACAATTTTCGCCCCGATGCCGTCATCCATTTCGCGGCCTTTATCGAGGTCGGGGAAAGCGTCCGCAATCCCCTGAAATATTTCCGCAACAACAGCGCCAATGCGCTGAATCTTCTCGAGAGCTGCCGGAAATGCGGCGTCGGCGCCCTGATCTTCTCTTCCACCGCCGCCGTCTATGGCATCCCCCGGGAAAACCCGGTCTGTGAAGAGGCACCTCTGGCCCCCATCAATCCTTACGGTGCTTCCAAGGCCATGACCGAGCGTTTCCTCGCCGACCTCGCTTTTGCCGATGACGGATTCCGCTATGTTTCCCTGCGATATTTCAATGTGGCCTCGGCCGATCCGCAAGGGCGGATCGGCCAGGCCTACCGGAATCCGACCCATCTGATCACCAGGGCACTGAAGACCGCTCTCGGCCTGTTTCCGCGCCTGGAAATCTTCGGCACCGATTATCCTACCCCGGACGGCACCTGTGTCCGCGATTACATCCATGTCGAGGATCTGGCGGCGGCTCATCTGGCGGCCTTGAGCCATCTTTTCGGCGGCGGCTCCAGTGACGTTTTCAACTGCGGCTACGGGCAAGGGTATTCGGTCCGGGAGGTGGTGAAGGCGGTGAAGGAAGTGACCGGCATCGATTTTCCCGTGGTGGAATCTCCGCGGCGGGAAGGGGACCCCCCGGTCCTCATCGCCGCCAACGAAAAGATTCTGCGCGGGCTTTCCTGGCGGCCCCTTTACGATGACCTGCGGCTGATCATCCAGGGGGCTTGGGACTGGGAGAAAACCTATCTCGAAAAGATGAGGAATTGACCTCCCCAAAGGGGGCGGCCCTGGGATCATCGCCATGAGAACGCTTTCTTTTCGCACCCCTTTCTGGCTGCGGCTGCGGTGCAACCGGCTGGCGCTGATGGGTGCGCTCATCGTGGCGGCCATGTTTCTGCTGGCATTGCTGGCGCCGTTGACGGGGCGGGATCCGGCGGCCATCGACATCGCCGCCGCCCTGTTGCCTCCTTCCTGGCAATATCCCATGGGGACCGACGATCTGGGGCGGGATGTGCTGACCCGCATCCTTTTCGGCGCCCGCATCTCCCTTCTCGTCGGTTTCGTGTCGGTGGGCATCGCGACCCTGATCGGCATCGTGCTCGGCGCTGTGGCCGGCTATTATGGGTCTTGGGTAGACGCCCTGATCATGCGTTTCGTCGATGTCATGCTCTGCTTCCCCACCTTCTTCCTTATCCTGGCGGTCATCGCCTTTCTCGATCCCTCCATCTGGAACATCATGGCGGTGATCGGCCTGACCGGCTGGATGGGCGTGGCCCGCCTGGTGCGAGCCGAGTTTCTGTCTTTGCGCGAACGGGATTTCGTGCTGGCGGCGCGGGCGCTGGGAGCCTTTGACATGCGCATCATCTTCCGCCACATCCTGCCCAACGCCCTTTCGCCGGTGCTGGTATCGGCGACCCTGGGGGTGGCCGGGGCGATCCTTACCGAAAGCGCTCTTTCCTTTCTCGGCATCGGCGTTCAGCCGCCCACCCCCTCCTGGGGGAACATGCTGATCGTCGGCAAGCAAACCCTCGGTTCCGCCTGGTGGCTTTCCGCCTTTCCGGGGCTGGCCATCCTGCTGACCGTCCTCGGCTACAATCTGCTGGGGGAGGGCATAAGGGATGCTCTCGATCCCCGGCTGAACCGATGAGGCTCCGTTTCGCCAGTTTTCGTCCCGGTCAATCTTGCTGAGGATTTTCTATGCCGGAACTGCCCGAAGTGGAAACCACCCGGCGGGGGATTCTGCCTCTGGCCCAAGGGAAAACCGTCGCCGGAATCGTCACCCGCGTCCCTGCCCTGCGTCTGCCTCTCGATGTGTCCCGTCTCAGCCGCTTGCGCGGCGCCAAACTGATCGATATCGAGCGCCGCGCCAAATATCTTCTATTCCGCTTTACCAGGGGATGGCTTCTCGTTCATCTGGGCATGTCCGGCTCCCTGGGTTTCCTCTCCCGCTATGCTCCGCCCACGGCCCATGATCATGTGGATATCCGCTTTGACGACGATTCCCGTCTGCGCTTGAAGGACCCGCGCCGTTTCGGCACGGTGCTCTATCTGGAACAGGATCCCTGGGCTCATCCCCTTCTTTGCCGTTGCGGGCCGGAGCCCTTTGGGGGAGAATTCGACGGCGGCTATCTGTACCGGATGTCGCGGGGACGGCGGCTGCCGGTGCAGTGTTTTCTTCTCGACCAGCGGGTCGTCGCCGGGCTCGGCAACATCTATGTCAACGAGGCCCTTCACGCCAGCGGCATCGACCCCCGGCGGGCGGCAGGGAGAATCTCCAAAAAACGCTATACGCTTCTGGCGGAAGCGGTATGCCGGGTTTTGCAAAGGGCCCTGGAAGCAGGGGGGACCACATTGCGCGATTTCCGGGATGGGGTCGGCAAATCCGGCTATTTCTCCCTGCAACTCCAGGTTTACGGTCGGCGGGGGGAGTTGTGTCCGCGCTGCCGAAGGAGACTGGAAGAAGGGCGGCTTCACCAGCGCTCGATTTTTTATTGCCGGTATTGTCAGCGGTAGACGGCCGGCGCGAAGAGGAGGGAAAAACATGGAACTTGTGGAAGGGATTCTGTCCCGGCGCAGTGTGCGGGAGTTCACCGATGAGGAGGTCGGCGCTGAAGAGCTGAAGAAGATCCTGATGGCAGGGATTCGCGCCCCTTCCGGGCTCAACAACCAGCCCTGGCGGTTTGTCGTCGTCCGTTCCCCGGAAATCCGCCGACGCCTGGCGGAACTGACCCATTATGGTGCCATCGTCACCGGGGCGCCCCTGTGCGTCGCCGTTTTTCTCGACCGGCAGGCGGTTTACCACGAAAAAAAAGACTGCCAGGCGATAGGCGCCTGCCTGGAGAACATGCTGCTGGCCGCTCACGGTCTGGGGTTGGGAGGGGTGTGGCTGGGGGAAATTCTCAAAAACGCCGACCAGGTCCGCCTTCTTCTCGATCTTCCCGAAAGTCTGGACCTGATGGCCCTGTTAGCCCTGGGACGTCCGCGGTTTTTTTCTCGGGAAACGGAACGCAAAGGGGTTGAGGAAGTCCTTCTGAAAGAAGTTTGAAGTCGCGGCGGCCAATCCCGCCCGCCGTTCTGCCCTTTTTTGTTCCCTGGCCCCATCCATGAAAAAGGTCAATCCCCGGCCGCGGCAGGTTGTTTTTTCTGCTTTAAAAAATCCCCTGTTTGTATAATTGACAGAAATACTCAGGTATGATAATTACTCCCTGCCGAAAATAATTTGAAGTTGTTTAATCTCGAAAAGAAAGTGGAGGTGTATCCGGTGCTGGCCCAATTGAAAGAAGATTTCAAGGCGGTTTTCGAGCGCGATCCCGCGGTACGCAGCGTAGCGGAGATCATCTTCTGCTATCCCGGCTTTCATGCCATCCTCTTTTACCGGGTGAGCCACGCCCTGTGGACGAAGAAACTCTACTTCCTGGGGCGGTTGGTCTCCCACCTCGGACGGTTTTTCACCGGCATTGAAATCCATCCCGGCGCCAAGATCGGCCATGGTTTCTTCATCGACCACGGCATGGGGGTGGTGATCGGCGAAACGGCGGAAATCGGTAACAACTGCACCCTCTATCACGGGGTGACCCTCGGCGGCACCTCCTGGGCGAAAGAGAAAAGGCATCCGACCCTGAAGGAGAATGTCGTGGTCGGCGCCGGCGCCAAGATCCTCGGCCCCTTCACCGTCGGCGAGGACTGCCGGATCGGCGCCAATTCCGTGGTGGTCAAAGAGGTTCCCCCCCATTCCACCGTTGTCGGCGTTCCCGGGCGCGTGGTCATGACCGCAGGCGTCAAGCAGGAACAGGAGCGCGCCGATCTCGAACACGGGCGCTTGCCGGATCCCCAGGCCAAGGCCATTTCCTGTCTGTTCGACCAGGTGGTCAACCTTGAGAAGAAGGTCAAGGAACTCACCCAGGAGCTCGACACGCTGCGCCGTTCCGCCACCCCTAAACGTCCGTCCCGGAAAAAGGATGCGGTCTCCCACAAGAAGGAAGAGAAGGCCAAGCAATGAGGCTTTCCACCAAGGCACAGTATGCGGTTCGGGCCATGGTCAGCCTCAATCTTCTCCATGAGGGCAGTCCGGTCAACCTGCGCGAGATCGCCCAGCGGGAAGATCTTTCCCTTTCCTACCTCGAGCAGTTGTTCGTTATGTTGCGCCGCAACGAGATCGTCCGCAGCGTCCGCGGTCCCGGCGGGGGATATGTCCCGGCGCGGCCGGCTGCGGAAATCCGCGTCGACGAGATCATCGACAGTGTCGAAGAGACCCTGGTGCCGGTGGCCTGTATGGAAAAAGACGGCAAGTGCGTCTGTTCGGAGCAATGCGTCACCCGTTCCGTCTGGCAGGGCCTGGGGGAGCGGATTCGCGAATTTCTCGGTTCCATTACCCTGGAGGAACTCACCAGGGAAGCACGCAAAAAGATGGAGGGGATTTCCTCCAATGAAAACTTGAAGTCATGAAAGGGGAAAGAGACGTGAAAAGAATTTATCTGGACAACAACGCCACCACCGCGGTTCGTCCGGAAGTCCTGCAAGGGATGCTCCCTTTTTTCTGCGAGGCCTTCGGCAATCCGTCGAGCGTCCATTGGGCGGGCAGCCAGGTCAGCCCGGCGATCGAAAAAGCGCGCGGCCAGGTGGCGCAACTGCTCAACTGTCAGCCGACGGAAATCGTTTTCACCGCCTGCGGCAGTGAAGGGGACAACTTCGCCCTGAAGGGGACGGTGGACGTTCTCCGGGAAAAGGGCAATCACATCATCACCACCGCCGTGGAACATCCCGCGGTTCTCGACACCTGTCGCTTTCTGGAAAAAAAGGGCGTCGAGATCACCTATCTGCCGGTGGACGGAGAGGGACGGCTCGACCTCGACCTGCTGGAAAGATCGATCACTCCCCGCACCATCCTCATCAGTGTCATGTGGGCCAACAACGAAACCGGCGTCGTCTTTCCCATCCACGAGATCGGCGTCGTCGCCCGCCGGCACAAGGTCCGCTTTTTCTGCGACGCGGTTCAGGCGGTGGGGCGCCTTCCCGTGGATGTCCAGAAGGCCCAGGTCGATCTGCTTTCCCTTTCTGGCCATAAGATCGGCGCCCCCAAAGGGGTTGGCGCCCTTTTCGTGCGCAAGGGGAACCCCCTGACGCCCCTGATTCACGGCGGCCACCAGGAACGGCGGCGGCGCGCCGGAACCCACAATGTTCCCGGCATCGTCGGTTTGGGCATCGCCTGCCAAAAGGCCATGGACGAATTGAGTTTTGTTCCGGGCCGTATGGAGCCGTTGCGCGAGTGTTTGCAGAGCGGGCTTCTCACCCTGGTTCCGGAAATCAAGGTAAACGGCGCTTCGGCTCCTCGTCTTCCCAATACCCTGAATCTCTGTTTCGCCGGGATCGAGGGGGAGGCTCTGCTGCTCCATCTCGACATAGCGGGGATTGCCGCTTCCAGCGGCAGCGCCTGTACTTCCGATGATCACGGCATGTCCCATGTGCTCGAGGCGATGGGGGTCGACCCGTTGCTCGGGCAGTCGAGCGTTCGCTTCAGTCTCGGCCGGGACACCGTGGCCGAGGATATCGACCGTGTTCTCGAGGTTGTGCCTGGAGTCGTCCAGAAGTTGCGGGATATGAGCCCCTTCTGGGAGGGCAGGGCCTGCCGCCGCGCATCCTGAGCGGCGCTGGGGATGAACGAGCGGTTCGTCGGCAGGCGGTCCGGGGTTTTGTCCCGATCAATTTCACACCCCCTCAGGGGGGTTATTTTTTGCCAAGGAGATCGAGTTTATGTATTCCGAAAAGGTTTTGGATCACTTCACCAACCCCCGCAATGTCGGCGAGATGACCAACGCCGACGCCACCGGCGAATTCGGCAGTTCCCATTGCGGCGACACCATCAAGGTTTTCCTTAAAGTGGAAGACAACGTGATTCAGGATATCAAGTTCAAGACCTTCGGCTGTGCGGCCGCTATCGCCAGCTCGTCGATAATGACGGAAATGGTGCGGGGAAAGACCCTGGAGGATGGCCTGCAGTTGACCAACGATATGGTGGCCGAGGCGCTGGACGGCCTTCCTCCGGAAAAGATGCACTGTTCCTGTCTGGCGGCCGACGGCCTCCACAAAGCGATTCAAAACTATCTGAACGGGCAAAAATGACCGCGGCCCTTATACCGTTCCCCGCCGGAACCAGGCCGTTCCGGTCGCTGCCGCGGCGATGACGAAGTCTCTCCGGAGCAAGGTTTTTGTCGCCCTGAGCGGCGGTATCGACTCGGCCGTAGCCGCGCTTCTGCTGTTGCGGCAGGGATGGAGGGTGGAGGGCATCACCATGCGGCTGGTGGCCTCCTCGGCGCCGAACGGGAAAGGGGATCTGGTGGCGGAAGCCGCTGCCGTGGCCGCGGCCCTCGGCATCCCCCATCATCTGGTCGATCTGAAGGAAGCCTTTCGCCGGCACGTGATCGAGCCTTTTCGGGATGAGTACCTGCGCGGCAGGACCCCCAATCCCTGCGTGGTCTGCAACGGGGCTGTCAAATTCGGCCTGTTGCGGGAAGAGGCGCGGCGCCGCGGCGGGGATTTTTTCGCCACCGGGCATTACGCGCGCATTGTCGATGCTGGCGGTCGCCGACTTCTGGCCAAGGGATACGATCCGGACAAGGATCAAAGCTATTTTCTTTTTCTGCTGACTCAAGAGCAGCTGGGGGGAACCCTCTTTCCCCTGGGGGAACTGACCAAGGAGCGAGTTCGGCAGATCGCCGCGGAAAACCAACTCGACAGGGCCGACCGCGACGAAAGCCAGGATATCTGTTTCATCGGCAGCGAAGGGTATGGCGGTTTTCTGCGCCGCGACTGTGGCGTCATCGGCAGGGAAGGGGAGATTCGCCACATCACCGGGCGAATCCTGGGCCGCCATCAGGGAATTCATCTTTTTACCGTGGGTCAGCGGCGGGGATTGGGGCTTTCCTGGCCGGAACCGCTCTATGTGTTGTGCCTGGACGCGGAGCAAAACAGGGTCATCGTCGGCGAAAGGCGGCATCTGGCGGCCACGCATCTCGAGGCGAAAGGGGTGCGCTGGATATCCTCCGCGCCGCAGGGGCCGCTGTCCTGCCGTTGCCGCATCCGCTATCGGCACCGGGAAGCCGCGGCCGTCGTCCTGCCCCTGGGTGAGCAACGGGTCGCCGTCGATTTCCGCGAGCCCCAGATTGGGATCACCCCCGGCCAGGCGGCGGTTTTTTATCAGGGGGATTTGGTCATGGGTGGAGGATGGATCGTCTAGGCAAAACCGTCTCCCTGGTCACCCTCGGCTGCAAAACCAATCAGTTCGAGACCAGCCTCATGGAGGAACGCCTCCGTTCCGCGGGTTTTGAGGTGGTGCCTTTCGAGGCGGGGGCCGATCTGGTCGTCGTCAATACCTGCACCGTGACCGCCGCCACCGACACCCAGTCCCGTAACCTGGTGCGGCGCAGCCGCCGGCTCAACCCCCATTGCCGTATCGTGGTGACGGGATGCTACGCCCAGGTCAAGCCGCAGATATGGGCGGATTTCCCCGGTGTCTTTCTGGTTCTCGGCAACGAGGAAAAAAGCTCGCTCCTCGCCTGCCTGGCGGAAGGCGGCGCGGAAGGGCGCGTTCGTGTTTCCGACATCCGCGCCGCCTGTTCCGGCCTTTCCCTGGCATCCCACCCGGTCACCGACCGCAGCCGCGCCTATGTGCAGATTCAAAACGGCTGCGATGCCTTTTGCACCTACTGCATCATTCCCTTTGCCCGGGGGGCCAGCCGTTCCCTGGCGCCGGAAAAAGTTCTCGCCGAAGCCGCCGCATTGACCGGACAGGGTTTTTCGGAAATCGTTCTGACCGGCATCCATATCGGCTGTTACGGGCGCGATCTCGTGCCTTCCACCTCCCTTTTCGATTTGGTTTGCCGCCTCGAAAAGGAAACTTCCGTGCCGCGAATCCGCCTCGGTTCCATCGAGCCCCAGGAGCTTACTTGCCCCCTGATCGACGCCATGGCCGCTTCGGAGCGACTCTGCTCCCATTTCCACATCCCCCTTCAATCAGGGGATGACGACGTGCTGAAGCGCATGGGCCGGCCCTACGGGCGGGATTTCTTCCGGGATCTGGTCAACCGCATTCATGCAACGATCGCCGATGCAGGGATCGGCGTCGATGTCATTGCCGGTTTTCCGGGGGAAAGCGAAAGGGAATTCCGCCATACCTGGGAACTGATCGAGAGCCTGCCGGTGAGCTATCTCCATGTTTTTCCGTACAGCCGACGCCCGGGGACCGCGGCCGCGGCGATGAAAAATCAGTTGCCGGCCGCCCTGGTCAAGGAGCGCGCGGCCTTGCTGCGCCAACTGGGCGAGAGCAAAAAAAGGTCTTTTTACCGTCGTTTTTTGGGGCGAAGACTCAGGGTTGTGGTTGAAGGAGAGAAAAAGGGGGGGATGCACCGGGGCTTGTCGGGAAATTTTCTGCCGGTATATTTCCCTTGTGACAACCATCGGGCGAAGGAGATCGTCACTGTGGAGATCCAGGGGATTTCAGAAAAGGGCCTGAGGGGAAAGATCATCGCCGTGGGATAATTTTCCCGTGGAAATCTGCGCAAACCTTAGCAACAGAGCGAGGATGCCGGCGGTTCCCGGAAGGCCGGTTTTCCATGAACGAAAGGAACATGGATGAAAACAACAATCTACCTGGTCATTTTATACTCTGGTTTCATCATCAGTGCCTTTATCTTTTGTTCCTCTCTCTTCGTTACTCTGATCAGCCGCTATCGACTGGAAAAAAAACTGGCCGCCAACCGGGCATGGCTGACCCCCAACTGGCTGGCAATCCTCTTTCTCGGTTTCGGAACGCCTTTTTTCTTTCTGGGTGTTCTGTTGTGGAACCGCGGCGAGTTGAATATGGTTCTGATCACCACCGGTGTGGCGCTGGCCCTTGGCTTTCTGCTGGGGCGCAAGGCCGAGGAAGAGCTGCGGGATTATGGACAGAGGAAGGGCGGCGGCGGGGGAACCAGGAAAAAGAAAACCCGGCGCCGGTAGGAAACGATGTCTCCCCTGAATCCGCCCTGATTCCCTGGTGCGGGGTACCGTTGCCGCCGGCAATTTTTTCGGCCGGCCGCCGGGTCAGTGGTTCTGGTAATAGATGGCCGAATGATCCATGATGTCGTGAACCTGAATGGCCGTTTCCAGAAACTGTTCCATTTCGTGGGGAGGAATTTTTTTTCTGTGGCGATAGACGATGAGCTTTTCTCCCTTCCCTTCGATGCACAGATCCCGTTCCTTTTCGCAGAGGATGATAATCCCTGAGTTGAGGAAAATGCCGCGGATTTTTTCCTCTTCCTGGCCGTAGAGCTGGTAGATTTCCGAAAACAGGGGGAAGGAACGGCATTCGATGGTTCGATAGCCTAATTTGTTTTCAAGTCTCTCCATGGCGCTGGACTCCATGGCCGCCCGAGGTTGCAGGGAAAAAGCGGGGAGAAAAAGGTTGTTGGTTTTGAAACAGGCCAGAGTCTGGACCAGGCACGATTCATCCTCCCCGTCCTGTTCCATGGCGGCCGGGTCCCCCTCGATTTTGGTTTTGTAATCGAAAACGGCCACGAAAGCCTGACCCATCCCCCGGGTCAGAAGATTTTCCTCGAAGCCGGGTCTGCCCGAATTGAACAGGGGCAGGGAGGAAAATTGCTGGAGGATGGAACCATCCCCTGCCTCACGGAAAGAGAAGGCCAACTGGAGGGCGACTTCTTTCATTTCCGCGGTCCTCTTGCGGGTGAAGCGTTTGCCGAGGATCATGGCCGATCCCCAAAGGATGAGGGTCGTTCCCGAAATGAGGGTGAGAACCTGGTCGGTTCCCAGCATTTTGATCTTTTCGAACAGGGTCACCATTTCTTAATCTCCCCTTCCTGTCGATCGGATTACCATTCCCTCCTCTTCAGTTAAGGGAAAAGCCTCTTGTGGCGGTGAAAAAAACTTTTTTAATCAAAACCAGTTGGATTCTATCATAGAAAATGGGTTTTTCCCTTGGGAAAACGGCAAGGGGGCAATCCCCGCGGGAATGCCCCCTTGAACAGTTTTCCCGACCTGGGTTTTACACCAGGCCCTGGTCGATCATGGCGTCGGCCACCCGGATAAATCCGGCGATGTTCGCGCCCTTGACGTAATTGACGTAGCCGTCGGCTTCCTGGCCATATTTCAGGCAGTTGTTGTGGATGGCGACCATGATTTCGTGGAGCCGGCGGTCCACTTCCTCCCTGGTCCAGGACAACCGCATGCTGTTCTGGCTCATCTCCAGGCCGGAAGTGGCCACGCCGCCGGCGTTGGAGGCTTTGCCGGGGGCGAAGAGAAGTTTCGCTTTCTGGATGACATGGACCGCCTTGGGAGTGCATGGCATATTGGCCCCTTCGCAGACGGCCAGGCATCCGTTGGCGACAAGCTTCCTGGCGTCCTCCTCGTCCACTTCGTTCTGGGTGGCGCAGGGCAGGGCGATGTCGCACTTGACTTCCCAGGGACGCCGGTCTTTGAAGAATTGGGCGTGGGGATACTGCTGGGCGTAGGGTTCGCAGATGTCCATGTTGGAGGCCCTGAGCTTGAGCAGAAAATCGATCTTCTCGCCGGCGATGCCGTCGGGGTCGTAGATATAGCCGTCGGGGCCGGAAATGGTCACTACCTTGGCGCCCAGTTGGGTGGCTTTCAGGGTCGCGCCCCAGGCCACATTGCCAAAACCGGAAACGGAGACGGTTTTGCCTTCGAAGGATTCCTGATTCCTCTTCAGCATCTCCTCGGCGAAATAAACGCAACCGAAACCGGTGGCTTCGGGACGGACCAGACTCCCCCCCCAATTCAGGCCCTTGCCGGTGAGAACGCCGGTAAATTCGTTTTTAAGCCTTTTGTACTGACCGAACAAATAGCCGACTTCCCGTCCTCCGACCCCGATGTCCCCGGCCGGAACGTCGGTGTCGGCGCCGATGTGGCGAAACAGTTCGGTCATGAAGCTCTGGCAAAATCTCATGACTTCGTTGTCGGTTTTCCCTTTGGGATCGAAATCCGAGCCGCCCTTGCCGCCACCCATCGGCAGGGTGGTCAGGCTGTTTTTGAAAACCTGCTCGAAAGCGAGAAATTTCAGAATGCCGAGGTTGACGCTGGGGTGAAAACGCAAGCCTCCTTTATAGGGTCCGATGGCGCTGTTCATTTCGATGCGGAAACCCCGGTTGACCTTGATTTCACCCTTGTCGGTCATCCAGGGGACGCGGAAAATGATGATCCTTTCCGGTTCGACGATGCGCTTGAGGATTCTGGCTTCCTCATATCGAGGGTGTTCCTCGATATAGGGCATGACCGATTCCACCACCTCGGAAACGGCCTGGTGGAATTCCAGTTCTCCAGGATTTTTGCGGACCACCGCCTCAAGGAATTCTTCAATTCTTTTTGACATGTTTTTACTCCTTGTGTTGTTATGAAAAGGTTTCGTAAAGAAAGGGGTTCTTTTCTTTGTTAACTTCCGAAGACGCACTCGTAAATAAGTAATTATCTATGATCATTATGATTTTTGAAAAAAATCAGGTTCCTGAAAAAAGAAAAAGACATCCCCTGAGGACGCCTTTGTCTTAATCGCGCACGCCGTTGTGCGTTCTGCAAATTTCTTCGCCCCTGTATACTGATTTTCGAGGAAAGATGTCAAGGGCTTTGGTAAAGTGGTCGCGGTTCCTTCGGCGCATCGCCCTTGCTTCTCCGAACACATTGAAATATCATATGAAAAAATTTCATCTCCGACGGTTTTTAAAGGGCCCTTGCGGCCTGGAATGGAAGGAATGCCGATTTGAGCGAATATGAAGACAACTCCTCTCCCTCGCCGGACAGACTTCTGAACGCCCTCTCCAGAATCAGCGAGGCCATTACATCCGATCTTTATCTGGACGATATTCTCAAGTTCATCGTCACCGTTACGGCGGAACTACTGCAGTCCAAGATCTGCTCTCTGATGCTGCTGGACGAAAGCAGTAAGGAACTGGTGGTCAAGGCAACTCAATCGATCAGCGAGGATTATCTCCGCAAACCGAACATCAAGCTGGGGACGGGGATTGCCGGCAAGGTGGTCCAGACGGGAAAGGAATTGACCGTCGCCGATGTCAAAAAGGATCGCCGCTACATCTGCACCGACATCGCCTGCAAGGAAAATCTCTGCTCCCTGCTCAGCGTTCCTCTGCTTTACAAGGGTTCGGTGATCGGGGTGCTCAACTGCTACACCTCGGTTCCCCATGTCTTTACCGCCGCGGAAAAGAAGGCCATTCGCTCGATAGCCAATCAGGCGGCGGTGGTCATCGCCAACTTCAAACTGGTGGTGGAAAGTCAGGTGATCAAGGAGGAACTGGAGGCCCGCAAACTGATCGAGACTGCCAAGCGCCTGCTGATGGAACAGGAAGGGGTCAGCGAGCGGGAAGCCTACAACCGGATGCGGCAGTACAGCATGAACACGCGGCGCAGCATGCGCGTTGTGGCTGAGGCCATCGTGCTGACCCAGAAGGCCAATCTCACCGAGCTCAAGCCGATGTTTCTGCGCAGCAAATAGCCTTTGGCGTCACTCCTGCGGAGGGCGTGTGCGGCGGCGTTTCAGCGGTGGTTGGGTTATTCTCGGGCGGCGCGGAGCGCCTGGACCAGAATTTCGACCCGGCCGCCCTTGGGCAGCGCGGCGACCTGAAAGGCCGCCCTGGCCGGTGGATTCGTCGTGAAAAAGGTTGCGTAAACTTCGTTCATCGCAGCAAAATCATTGATGTCTGCCAGGAAAACCTGAACTTGGACCACATCCTGCACTGTAAAGGAGGCTTCCTCCAGAATCGCCTGGACATTGGCCAGGGCCTGGCGGGTTTCAGCGACGACTCCACCCGGGACCAGGGTTCCGGCAGCGGGGTCAATACCGAGTTGTCCGGAGATGAACAACTGGTTTTCCACCTGTATCGCCTGGGAATAGGGGCCGATAGCGGCCGGTGCTTGAGGGGTGTGAATGATTTTCCGTTGGGTGCTGGCCATGTCCGCTCCTTGTGCCGGCAAAGATACCGTTGACAGAAAAAGCAATATCCAAAAGGGAGTGAGGCGCAAAAGGGCTGGCCCCTTTTTCGTGTCTGCCGCCATTGTGCGGCCTCCTCTCAGAACAGGCCGGAAATTCTTCCCTGATCATCGATGTCGATGTTTTCCGCCGCGGGCTTGGAAGGCAGTCCCGGCATGCGCATCGTCTCCCCGGTGATCGGGATGATAAACCCGGCACCGGCCGCCACCTCGACTTCACGGATGGTCAGCACAAAATCGGTGGGCCGGCCGTATTTCTTCGGGTTTTCGGAGAGAGATAGAGGGGTTTTGGCGATGCAGATGGGCAGTTTATCCAGACCCAGTTTTTCTATTCTTTCCAGATCCTTTTTGGCGTCGTGGCGGAAGGCGACGGTGGTTGCGCCATAGATGCGCGTAGCCACGGTCTCGATTTTTTTCCTGACGCTCCAGTTCCAGTCGTAAAGCGGCGCAAACGGCGCATCATAGGCGGCGACCGTCTCGGTCACCAACTGCGCCAGTTCGATGCACCCTGCTCCCCCCTTGCCCCATGCATCCACGGTGGCCGCCTTGACGCCCAATCCCGCGCAGTGTTTTTTGACCAGTTCCAGTTCCTCTTCGGTGTCGTTTTCAAAACGGTTGATGGCCACCACCGGACGAATGTGGAAAATGGCCGCATTCTCCAGATGTTTTTCGAGGTTGCAGAGGCCGTTCTGCAAGGCCGCGGGGTTGGGCCGGTCGAGGCCTTCCGGAGAGCCGCTGCCGTGGTATTTGAGCGCCCGCAATGTGACCACCAGCACCACGGCGTGGGGGGTGAGACCGGAGTAACCGCATTTGATGTGGAGGAACTTCTCCGCTCCCAGGTCGAAACCGAAACCGGCCTCGGTCACGACATAATCGGCCAGGCTCAGACCCATGCGGGTGGCGATGACCGAATTGGTGCCCTGGGCGATGTTGGCGAAGGGGCCCCCGTGGATCAGGGCCGGGGTCCCCTCGATGGTCTGCACCAGGTTCGGTTGAATGGCGTCCTTGAGAAGGGCGGCCATGGCTCCCTGGGCCTTGAGATCGCGGGCAAAAACCGGGTTTTTGTCGTAAGTGTCGCCGACATAGATGTTGCCGAGGCGCTGTTTGAGATCGGCCAGGTTTTCCGACAGGCAGAGAATGGCCATGACTTCCGAAGCCGCGGTGATGTCGAAACCGCTTTCCCGCGGCACGCCGTGGCTGGGGCCGCCGAGGCCGATGACCAGATGGCGCAGGGTGCGGTCGTTGAGGTCCATGACCCGTTTCCAGACTACGGTGCGCGGATCGATGCCCAGAGAATATTTGCGGTTCTGGAGGTTGTTGTCGATGAGGGCGGTGAGCAGATTGTGGGCTTTTTCCACCGCGGCAAAGTCGCCGGTGAAATGGAGGTTGATATCCTCCATCGGCAAAACCTGGGAATAGCCCCCTCCGGCGGCGCCTCCCTTGATGCCGAAAACCGGGCCGAGGGAAGGCTCGCGCAGGACCACCAGCGATTTTTTGCCGATTTTCTCAAGTCCCTGGGCCAAACCGACGGAAGTGGTGGTTTTCCCTTCCCCGGCCGGTGTCGGCGTGATCGCCGAAACCAGGATCAGGCGGCTTTTTTGGCCCTTGTCGCGGTCGATCAGCGAGAGGGGGAGCTTGGCCTTGTAGTTCCCGTAATATGCCAATGAATCTCTGGGGATATTCAATTTTTCAGCGATTTCAAGAATAGGGCGGAGGGGGGCCTGGTAAGCTATTTCCATGTTGGTCGGCATAGATCCTCGCTTCGAAGGGATTGACCCATGTCACTGCCGGTGCGGTGTTATGACCGCCAAACTATTATATATAGGACATACCTGCTGCTCTGGAAAGAAAAAAGTTGGCTGGCCCGCTTTTCGTGGATGGTCAGCGAACGTCTTTTTTGGTAGCTTGATAGCCGATTTCAACTGAGGGAGAAAATTCCGGAGGGAGCGGGCACATGGCGGAGGGAACCGAACGGAGGGAATATCCGGGATCGCCCAGGGTGGCTGTCGGCGCCGTGGTGATTCATGATGGAAAAATTTTAATGGTTTGCCGGGGCATGCCGCCTGCCAAAGGCTTATGGTCGATTCCCGGCGGCATGGTGGAACTTGGAGAGACTCTGCAGCAGGCCGCCGAGCGGGAGATCCTGGAGGAGACCGGGTTGCTGGTCAGGGCCGGGGAACCGATATATTCCTTTGAAATCATCGACCGGGACCAGCAGGAGAAGGTTCGCTTCCACTACGTCATCATCGATCTGGTGGCCGACCTGGTCGGCGGAGAACTGCAGAAGCAGGGGGGGGATGACGCCAAGGAGGCGCGCTGGTTCTCTTTCGATGAACTGAAAAATCTGCCGATGAGCGATATGACCAGGAAACTTCTGGAGGACAGGAACCAGGTCCTTGCGGTTTTGGAAAAATAACGGTTTGCGTGATGGTCCTTTGGTTTTTCACGGTTTCACTGGACGGGAGGTCGGGATGCTTTGGAAAGGGCGGAAAGGGAGTGCCAATGTCGAGGACCGTCGGGGTCTCCCGGTAAAAGGAGCCGTCGGCGGCGGGATCGGAACCCTGCTTTTAGCTGTGGTGATCTATTTTCTGGGGGGCGATCCGACCCAATTAATCAATACGGTTCAAGTCAACACGCAAGCGCCGGCCGCCTCCCAAAAAAGAGCCGCGGCAGAAGACGAAATGGGCCAATTCGTCTCCGTTGTTTTGGCTGAAACCGAAAACGTCTGGAGCGATCTGTTGCGCAAAAACAACATGACCTACCGGCATCCCAAGCTGGTTCTCTATAGCGGCAGCGTGCGTTCGGCCTGCGGATATTCCAGCGCCGCCACCGGACCCTTCTACTGCCCCGGCGATCAAAAGGTCTATATCGACCTCAGTTTTTTCGAGGAATTACAACGCAAGTTCCAGGCGCCGGGGGATTTTGCCATGGCCTATGTGATCGCCCACGAGGTCGGGCACCACGTCCAAACGCTTTTGGGGATCAGTGACCAGTTGATGGCGATGCGCTCAAAGGTCAGCGAAAGGGAATTCAACCAGTATCTGGTGCGTTTCGAGCTGCAGGCGGATTATCTGGCGGGCGTCTGGGCCCACCACGTCAAGAGGATGCAACTGCTGGAGCCGGGGGACCTGGAGGAAGCCCTGAATGCGGCCAGCGCCATCGGCGATGACCGCATTCAGAAGCGGGCGCAGGGATATGTGGTCCCCGACAGCTTCACCCATGGCACTTCCGAACAGCGCAAACGGTGGTTCAACAAAGGTTTCACCGCCGGCGACCTGAGTGCGGGCAACACCTTCAAGGCGAAGGTTTTGTAAGCGGTCCTGGTAATGGGGGCGGGAGCGGTTTTTCTCCCGCCCCCATGTTCATCGGTTGTCATGCCGGGTGAAGGCCGACGAGGTTTTCGATGTTTTGGGTGACCTGGGCGGGAAGTCCCAGATTTGCGGCCAGGCGATCGAGATATTCCCGTTCCGCCGCCGTGTCGACTTCGATGGCCAGCAGGGAGGCCGCGTAGAGTTCCGCCGCCAGTTCCGGCTTGCCGCGCACCGCGGCCACCAGTTCATCCGTTTCCATGGGCTTTTCCATTTGCGTCATCATGTAGTGTTGACCCTGGTCGTTTGCTCCCGATTCCCGCACTTTGGCCACCATCCGGTCGATTTCCCTGGCGTCGATCCGGCCGTCCGCCTTGGTGGCGTTGATCATGGCCCGCAGCACGAGTTCCGACTGCCTCTCCAATTCATCCGCTTCCCGGTTGGTTTGCGGTTCCACCAGGCCGAGGGGGGCCTTGGCCTGGTGGCCGCTTTTTTTCAAGGCCTGATAGGCCATGGCGCCGAGCAGGGCCATGAGCCCGCCGCCCATGGCGCCGCCCATCGATTTCCCGCCGCCGCCAAAAAGTGCGCCGAGCAGTGCGCCCAGGCCTCCCACTGCCAGGTTTTTCTGGCCGCCGACGGCCCGTCCCACATCGCCCAGGATATCGCCCAGCATGCTGCTTCCCTGCCCCGCTGCGCCTTCGGCCCTTCCTCCCCCGAGCATGCCGGAGAGCCAGTCGGTGATCCCGCCACCGGCGGCTTGCGCCGGAGTTCCGCCGAACATCTCCGACATCTTGTCCAGGTTAAGAGCATTGCGCATGCGATCCTGGGAAGACGGGGCCTTTCCCGATTGCAGCATCGCTTCCAGAAGCTTGCCGATTTCCATGTTTTGTCACTCCCTTGGAGTTTTGGCAGGCGGCTGAAAAACATTGCCCTTGGCCCTTATGGCACGGTGCGCGGACTTCCAAGAGGCTTTGCGCCTTTGTTAAAAACCCGCCTGCCTCGCCTAAGGCGCCAAATCCTTGTTTTTCAGCAGCCTGTTATAAAAATTAAGGTATTGCGATCTGCCGCCGAATGAAAAAATGCTTCAGTCGAGGGGAATGCGGATTTTCTGGCCGGGATAGATCAGGTTGGCGTCCTTGATGACTTCCCGGTTGGCTTCGAAGATCCGCGGGTATTCGCTGGCCTTGCCGTAAAACTGCTTGGCGATCGCGGATAGCGTATCTCCTTTTTTGATGACGTAATATTCGACTTTTTTCTCCGCCGGAGGCGCCGACAGCCCGTCAATCTTGACCTCGGAAACCCCCTGAACATTGCCGGCCAAAAGGACGGCTTTTTCCATGGCCTCCTGGCTGGCCGCCTGACCGGACAGAGATACCACCCCCTCGTTGAACTCGACTTTCAGGCCGGTGACACCGGGGTTGTCCTCTTCAATGTTTTTTTTGATCTTTTCAGCGGCGTCCTCTTCTTTGCTGAACAGTTTCTTGCCGATCTCCTTCATGAAATCAAATAATCCCATAGCCTTTTCCTTTCCAATAAAAGAGCCTGCAGATAAGTTTTAAACCTAGTCTTATTCTACCACTTGCCGGAGGCTGAAAAGGGCGTCCAGCCGATAAAAAACATCCGACGGGTGCGGCCGCCGGGCGAGAACCGGTGGCGATACGGTATGGGTACCCGCTTGTTAAGGTAATGCAGGATCGCTCTAGGAAGGCTTGGCGGCCGGTAAGGTTGGGGTGTTGCTTTTTCTAGGTTCCCTGGGGCGGATAGGCTTCGCCTTGGCGTGGGATTTCGGGAAGGGAGGGGTTTTTCTCCTGAACGGATTCCCAGGTTTTGATGTCGTAAATACCGGCATCACAGCCGGGAAAGTAGCATTCGAAAGGATAATCCTCGACGGAAGCGAAGGCCCTGAAACACCGCGAACACCAGAAATACATGATCACTCCCGAAAAAAGTAAAGGCCGGCCGGAGGAGCGTTTTCCCCTCTCCGGCCGGTTTGCGCCGTCTAACCGTGGCGTGCCTTGAGGAGAATATCCTTGACGAATTCCCGGGCGTCCTGCAAATCGGCATCATCCGGATGGGTGGCCGCGGTCCGCGCTTCATCCACCCAGGCCCGGTGCTCCGGTTTTTGGGAGAGGGCGTCGAGAAGGGCCATCTTCACCTTTCCCCTCGCGCCAAAGGTACCCAGGATCTTGAGATCCTTGCCGATGCCCGCGAGTTGATGGAAGGCCGATACGGCCCGTTCGCCCCCCCGCAGAGAACCGTGGGTGGTGAAGAAAGCCACTTTTTTACCTTTGGGAATGGTGCGGATGAAGGTTTCGACTTTGGGAGGAACGCTATGGACCTGGACCGGGAAACCGCAGAAGATGAGATCGTAGTCGCCCGTTCCGGGAACGACGTCCAGGGGCAATAATTCTTTACCTTCCCCCGGAATGCTGTCGAAGATCTCCTGGGCCACTTTTTCCGTGTTACCGGTTTCCGATAGATACGCTACCAGTATTTTCATGTTCACCTTCCCGGAATTTTAAGGGTATTGAAAAGGATATTTTACTGAACGTCCGGCGTCGGCAGGGGCAACCCGCATGCTTTTCCGCTCGCCAAAACAATAACCTGTTTACAGTAGGATAGCTTATGTGTCAACTCTCATGCGCCGAGGCGGAAAAATAAATTGGGTGTTTCTGCTTTGGGAAGGCCGGCACAAACCCCTTCCGGGTCAACCTTGGCAAAGGGTCGCGATCCATCAGTTTCCAGGGGTGAAATAATAAATTTACCTGGGGCTTCAATAGGGATTATAATACACCGTTTATTTATCCTACATCTTTGAGGTTTTCATGAAAGAACGTGACGACGAGTGGAATGAGGAAAATGAGGAAGGTGAAGAGAATGAAGAGGGGAGTTTCGCCCAACTCTTCGAAGAGAGCCTGAAGACCGCCAAGGTGCGCCTGGAACCGGGGCAGAAGGTCGAGGGAAAGGTCCTGCAGATTGGTGGTGACTGGATTTTTCTCGATGTCGGGCAGAAAGGCGAAGGAATTCTCGACGCCCGCGAACTGCTCGATGCCGAGGGCAATCTGACCGTCGCCGTCGGCGACAAGGTCAGCGCCTATTTCCTTTCCGGCAGTGGCGGCGAACTCCGTTTTACCACCAAGCTCAGCGCGGGGGCGGCGGGAGCGGCGCAGATGGAAGAAGCCTGGCGCAGCCGCATCCCGGTTGAGGGGCGGATCGAAAAGGAGATCAAGGGCGGCTATGAGATACGGCTCAGCGGCGGCGTGAGGGCTTTCTGCCCCTTCTCCCAGCTCGGCCTGCGCCGCCAGGATTCTTCCGTCGAGGTGATCGGCCAGTCCCGCCCGTTCCGGATCACCCAGTTCAGTGAGCGGGGCCGCAACATTGTCGTTTCCCATCGGGTGCTTCTGGAAGAAGAGCAGAAACAACGCCGCGAAGCCCTCAAGGAAACGCTCCAGCCGGGGATGGTGGTCAGGGGGGTGATCACCAACCTTCGCGACTTCGGCGCTTTTGTCGATATCGGCGGCGTCGAGGGGCTGGTACCTATTTCCGAAGTCGCCTACGGCCGGGTGGAGGATATCCGCTCCGTACTGCAGGTGGGACAGGAGCTGGAGGTCGCGGTCAAAAGCTGCGATTGGGAAAAAAACCGTTTTTCCTTCAGCATCCGCGACACCCTGGCCGATCCCTGGAGCCGGGTGGATGCTGATTTCCAGGAAGGAGCTTCCTATACCGGAAAGGTGGCCCGCCTCGTTCCCTTCGGCGCTTTCGTCACCCTGAAAGAGGGCATCGACGGGCTGATCCACATCTCCAAGCTGGGAGCCGGCCGGCAGATCAAACACGCCCAGGAAGTTGTGCAGACCGGCGACACCGTAGCGGTGACCATCGAAAAAATCGACCGCGATCAGCGGCGCGTCTCGCTGGTCCTTGCCCAATCGGCTGCGGCGGCGCCGGCAACCATGACGCCGGAGGAGCAGGAGCCGACCTCGTATGTTGAAAAGCCGGCTGCGTCCGGCATGGGAACCTTTGCCGATCTGCTGCAAGGGGCAAAAACCAAAAAACGCCGCTGATGGATTTCGTAAAGGCGATAAAAGCCCGGGTATCTCCCCATGCCTGGGCTTTTATCGCCTCCGAGGCGGAATCCGCCGCCGGGCATTCCCGGACCCGTGCAAGGAGTCGCTGCAATGAGCCTGTTTGACGAAGTAGCGCAACAATGGGACAGGGATCCGGTCCGCCGGCAACGGGCGCTGCAGGTCGCCGATTCGATGCGGAAAGGTATCCCTCTGGATGGCACCTGGCGGGCGTTGGAATTCGGCTGCGGCACCGCCCAGCTGAGTTTCTGCCTGCGCCACGAATTGGCGGAGATCACCCTGGTCGACACCTCGGAAGGGATGCTCGATGTGGCCCGGGATAAGATCGCCGCCGCCGGCGTGACCCACATGAGGCCGCTGCTGGCCGATCTGACCGCGGGGGAGCTGCCCGGCGGCCGCTTCGAGCTGATTTACTCGATGATGGCCCTGCACCATTTGCCGGCGCCGGAAGGGATCATCCCGGTTTTTTGGGACCTGCTCAACGAGGGGGGGTACCTGTGCATCGCCGAACTGGAGAAGGGGGAGGTTTCCTTCCATGGCGAGGATTTCCCGGGGCATGACGGCTTTGCCAGGGAAGAACTGGCCGGAATGGTGGTCAGGGAAGGGTTTGACAGCCCACGGATCGATGACTGTTTTGTCATCCGCCGCGACGCTGCTGGACAAATCGAAGAGTTCAACGTCCTGCTTCTCATCTGCCGCAAACCGGCAAGTTGAGCCGCTGTTTCCGCCGCCGATGGCTAGTGGTCTTCCCTTTCCTTGAGCAGGCGCATGATCTCGTCCTCGCCCATCGGCCGCGGATGTTTGACGCGCAGGCTTTCCGACCATTCCCGGGCAAAATCCTTCTGCAGCCAGAGGTTCAGGCCCAGGGTGATGAGCATGGCCAAAAGGGTGCCCAGACTGGCCAGGGCCATATCCTTGTGGGCGTCCCACACATCCCCCTGGGTTCCCAGGTAGGCCACACCCCGATCGCCGCCGAAAAATTCCGCCGCCGCCCATTCGAAAAGCTCGAAAAGCATGGACGTGGACATGGTGAAATCCAGGGGCAGGAAATACCCCCAGACACCGCTGGCGTCGGCGACCCGGAAATAGAGTTCGCGAATGGGATAGGCGAGGAGCAGGCCATAGGAGAAATGGACGATGCGGTCGAAGTTGTTGCGTTCCCAGCCGAGGGCCTGATTGAGGCTGTGGCCGCTCAGGGATTGCAACCAGGCGTCGTAGGGGACCTCGGCGTAGGTGTAATGGGCACCGATTTCGTGAAGAAAGAGGAACAGAAAAACCAGGGTGTAGGAAATGCGTGACAGGGGAAAGCGGCGACAGGTCAGCACCAGAAAAAGGGCGAAGGCCAAAACCAGGACGTTTTCCAGCGCCCAGTCCCGGCGGTCATGGGGATCGACGGCCAGAAAAAAATTCCGCGGCAAAGAGCAGGGGCAGGAACAGGAAATAATGACGGTGGGGGATTCGGGTTAAAAATTTCATGATGCCGGCACCTCGAAGGATGAAATGGCGACCTTATACTTTTTGGGGCACCGTCTTTGGGGGTTCCATTTTCTTGTCGAAAGGCGGCAAGCTGGCCCCGGTCAGAAAACCGACGACGACCCGGTTGAAAATCTCCGCCTGATCGGCCGGGGTGGCATGACCGGAATCTTCGACAATTTCCAGTCGCGCGCCGGGTATTTCCCGCGCACAGGATTTTTTGACCTCCAGGGGGATGAAATCCTCACGGCCCGCCAGGATCAGGGTCGGCACGGCGATAGCGGAAAGCCGGTCTACCAGGCTCCATCCCGACATCCCCTTCAGGGTTTGCAGATAGATGCGCGGGTCGTTGGCCGACCAGCGCTTTTCGAATCCCCGCCGCAGCGGTTCCTGCCCCTCTTTCGGGAAAAGACGCCGGGCGAGAACCTTGGCCGTTCTCTCCATGCCGAACAGACGGGTCAGCAGGAGGCGCTGCCCCAGCTCCCAGCGTTGCCGCCAGCTGCCGCGGGGGAGTTCCGGAGCGCTGTTGACGATGACCAGGCCGGCGACCACCTCGGGAAAATCGACCGCCATCTGCAGGGCGACCATGCCGCCGAGGGAGATTCCCATCACTTGCGCCGGGAAAAATCCCAGGGATGTCATAAAATCGGCGGTGTCGGCGGCAAAACCGGGAATGGTGTAGCCGCATGCCGGGCGTGAGGAACGGCCGTGGCCGCGCAGATCGATGGTGATCGTCCGGAAATGCTGGCGCAGAGCCGGCAGTTGCAGACCCCAGTCCCGGCCGCTGCCTCCCAGCCCGTGAATCAGCAGCAAAGGGGGGCCGTACCCGGAAACCTCATAGTAGAGTTCCTCCCCTTCGGCAGTTTTCCACAGCATATTGTCGCGCCTTGAATGAGGGTTTTTCGTCCTTTGCCGATCCGTTCCCTCCCTAACCCTCCCCCGGAGGGGGGAGGGTTAGGGAGGGGGGGCAGGAGAGGGGCGAGGGGGCGGAGCGGGTCAGCGTGTCTCTCTGGCTCTTTTCATCCGGTCGCTGTGCAGTTCCTGGAGTTGCATCGCGCAGGCCATGTGGACCGTCCTGGCCAGGTTGATGGCCTCCACGGCGGCGATCCCGGCGTTTTCCATCATCACCTGCTGGCGTACGGTTTCCGTCAGCAGGTAGATTTTCATCCCCAATTGCGCCTTGGGGGAGGAGTTGGGGCGTTCCGCCAGCCGGTTGGCCGCGTTCCGGTATTCCCGCGGCAGGCCGGCCGATTCCAGCAAGTCGCCGGCCAAGGTTTCATAATCGGTCAGATAGAGTTCGATATCGGCATGGGTGCGGTTCCCGTCCAGGAGACCGCGCAGGCGGCGAATCGCTTCTTCCGTCGGTGAGGGTTGTTCCATCGTCGGTTGTCCTCTGTGGATAGGGGTGGCAGAAACGGCCGCCGCCACGGAGGCGGCGGGCAGGGACTTTTTGAACTGGATTCCAGCCCGCTCGGCATGCTATCAAGAAGGCTGGACGGGCCGCAATCCTCAAATCCTCAGGCAGTCTCAAAAAGTTATCAGCGGATTGAAAAATAAACTCTATGGTTGACGTACAGAATCGCCCCGACAACCGCAACATCCCCATCGATCAGGTCGGCGTTGCCGATTTGCGCTACCCGATCACCGTTCTCGACCGTTATCAGGGACGGCAGGGCACCGTGGCCAACATCCGGATGACGGTCAATCTTCCCCACCATTTCAAGGGGACGCACATGAGCCGCTTCATCGAGGTGCTCAACTCCCACCGGGGAGAGGTGACCATGTGGACGGTGCTGCGGATTCTCCACGATCTCAAGGAACGTCTCGACGCCGAACGGGCCCGTGTGGAAGTGAATTTCCCTTATTTTCTGGAAAAATTGGCGCCGGTGAGCCGGGCGCCGGGCCTTATGGAATACGAATGCGCCTTCATCGGCGAATCGGGCGCCGGGGGGGATGATTTCATTCTCAGCGTCAAGGTGCCGGTGACCAGCCTGTGCCCCTGCAGCAAGGCCCTGTCCCGGTACGGGGCACACAACCAGCGCGGCCATATCACCATCGAGGCACGCAGCTGCGTTGTCGCGAAAAAGCCGGAGGAGCTGATCTGGATCGAGGAACTGGTCGAGGTGGCCGAATCCTCCGCTTCCGCTCCCGTCTATGCCCTGCTCAAGCGGGACGATGAAAAAGCGCTGACCGAGATGGCCTACGACCATCCCGTTTTCGTCGAGGACATCGTCCGCAATGTCGCCCAGAAGTTGATGGCCGACGATCGCGTGGCCTGGTTCAAGGTGACCGCCGTCAACCAGGAAAGCATACACAACCACAGCGCTTTCGCCGAGATCGAGTGGCGGCGGGAAACGTCCGCGACGGCCTAGCTTTGCACCGCTTTCCGGTTTTTGTTTTCAGCCAGAAATTCCGCCATCGTCTCTTCGGCCTTGAGATAGCCCAGCCGGATCAGTTCGTCGGCGCGGTGGAAATCGAGAAAGGTGCAGGCGCTCTTCGGGATGGGGATGATGAGGTCGGGGGAATAGGTGGCCAGCTTGAAACGGGCGATGGCGTTCTGCATCGTGTCCATCGATTGGGAGATGATATCGAGCAGGCCGATCTCCTCTTCCTGTGCTTTTTCATCCTCTCTAGGCAGCCATTTCTGCTGCAGATCCTCCACGAAATTGAGAATGCCGTTTCGGTAACGCTCCCAGGCGTTGTGAGGCAGGGTGTCGTCCTCCGCCGCCGCGATGACCGGCGCCTCCCCTTTGGCGCTGAGGCTCACCGCAATGGTCAGGTCGGTCATGTCCCGCAAGGTCGGCGCGATGGGGATGGGGTTGAGCAGGCCGCCGTCGAAAAGAACCTTGCCCTGGTAGTTGAAGGGGGTGAAAAAGGTGGGAATGGCGATGGAGGCGCGGATGGCGTCGAACAGGGGTCCTTTGCTCAGCCAGACCTCCTTTTCCGCCTGGATATCGGTGGCCACCGCCGTGAAGGAAATGGGCAGATCCTCGATGTTGCGGTCTCCGATCAGTTTCTTGAGGGCGCCGATGACCTTTTCTCCTTTGAAAAAGCCCCTGCCGCCGAAAGTGAAATCGAGCAGCATCAGTACGTCTTTGCGTTCCAGGGCCCGCGCCCAGTGGGCGTAAGCATCGAGTTCCCCCGCGGCATAGATGCCGCCGATGAGAGCGCCCATGGAGCAACCCGCAATGGAACGGATGTCAAAGCCGTTTTCGGTCAGCCACCGAATGATGCCGATATGGGCGTAACCGCGGGCGCCACCGCTGCCGAGCACCAGGGAGACGGTGGTTTTTTTCTTCTTTTTAGCGGCCATGGGATAACTCCTTCGACGAATCGTTGAGGTCCTTGGGTTGAAAATCTTCGGAGGCGATGCGGTGGGCCCAGCGGGTGGTTTCCGGGAGGCGGTAGCGGGTCACACAGCGCAGGACGAAATCCCGGGCCTTTTCCAGGCTGATCCGGTGCCCGGCGGAGATGAACAGCGGCTTGATCCCGGTTCGTGTCCTTACCACTGAGCCGATGATCTCGCCCCGGTCGGTCAACGGTACCCAGTTCCCCTTTTCTTCCGGAAGCGGCCCGAAGGTGCCGCAAAGGCGTGATTTGGCGACGCCGACGGCCGGCAGGCCGGTGAGCAGCCCGAGATGGCAGGCGAGACCGAAACGACGCGGATGCGCCCGCCCCTGGCCGTCGCAGAGCAGCAGATCGGGGCGAACCCGCAACCTGGCCAGCGCCGCCAGCGCCGCCGGCGCTTCGCGGAAGGAGAGCAGCCCCGGCACGTATGGAAAGCATAGTTCCTTTTCGGCGACCGCCCAATCGGCCAACTCCAGTTCCGGAAAACTCAGCACCGCCACCGCCGCCCTGGCTTTTTCCTCCCCCTTCCTCCAACCCACGTCGATGCCCGCGACAAAACGCACCTCGTTGAAATCATCCGCCGTGACGACCTTGCCGGCCAGGGATTTCTGGAGAACGACGGCTTCCCTGGGGGTCAGGTCCCAGGGGTGAAAAAGATCGGAAGAGAAAGAGGTCATGGTTCTCAATTTCCTTGGACGTGTGTCGGTTTAAAAAGCTATCACATTCCGCGGAGGTGAGGGTAGGAGTTCCTGGGGGTGCGACGGATTAAAGGGCAACAAAGAATTTTTAGAAAGTGTTCTCGTCCTTGACGGATGTGGAGAAATGTGTAAAAAATAAAATACTTTTAACAGGTTGCAAGGTTAAAAAGAGCGATTTGCCAGGCGACTTGGGCCCTTTTTAGGTGCTGGGGGATTAGGGATGCTTATAACCAGGCTGGTTCTGAAAAATTGGCGCAATTTCAAAAACATTGACGTCCACTTGCGAGAGAGGGTGTATGTCATTGGTCCCAATGCCTCCGGTAAATCAAACTTTTTGGATGTATTACGATTTTTAAGGGATATTGCCAAAGCCGAAGGCGGTGGGTTGCAAAAAGCGGTCAAGGATCGGGGAGGGATGACGAAGTTGCGCTGTCTGATGGCCCGTAAAGATACCGAAATATTGATTGAGGTAGAGATTTCGGAGCGTGTTGATACTCCCGCGACATGGAAATACTCCCTTGGTTTTCGAAGCGAAGGGAAAGGGGCTCAACGGGTTATCGTCAGCCGGGAACGGGTGGAAGATCTTGTCAATGGGGCGGTTCTCCTCGAACGACCCGTCGAGGCTGATAAAAGTGATCCGGAAATGCGAACCCAAACCCATCTTGAGCAGATCAATACCAACAAAAATTTTCGGGAATTGGCGGATTTTTTCGCCAATGTGACCTACTTGCATCTGGTCCCCCAGTTGCTCAAGCATGCCGACCAACTGGGAGGCTACCGGCTGGAGGATGATCCCTTCGGACAGGCCTTTCTGGAACGGATTGCCAAGACTCCTGAAAAAACCCAGGAGTCACGGCTTAAGAAAATCGAAAAGGTGCTCAGGGTTTGTGTCCCAAACATGCGAGATCTGAGGTTTAAGCGCGATGAAATAAAAGGGACCCCCCATTTGGAAGCCATGTATGAACATTGGCGTCCGGAGGCCGGGTGGCAGCGGGAGGACCAGTTTTCCGACGGGACCTTGCGGCTGCTCGGCATCATGTGGTCGCTGCTGGAAGGGGATTCCCTGCTTTTGCTGGAAGAGCCGGAACTCTCACTGAATGAGGATATTGTCCGACAAATCCATAAGCTGCTCTGGAGCATGCAGCGGCAGGCCAAATATCGCCGGCAGATTTTTATTACCACTCACAGTGAAGCCTTGCTTGAGGATCAATCCATCGATGCCCGCGAAGTCATCAGGCTGGAGCCGAACAAGAACGGCACCTTGGCACACGAGACATCCGAGGAAGATCTGAAATTGATTTCAGCTGGTTACACCATTTCAGAGGTAATTTTGCCGAAAGCCAAGCCCGCCAAAATGGATCAGCTGAATCTGCCGTTCCAATAGGCATAGGACCGAATATGCTGAATGTGATCGTGGAGGATGTCCTCAGCGAAACGGTCATGAGGAGATTGCTCGAACAGGTTGGATTTCAGGGAGAGTCCACTTTTCGAATGATGCGGGGAAACGGGAAAATCCGCCAAGGGATGCCGAAATTTGCTGTGGCCGCGAGCCGATTTTTCCCGCACATCGTTTTGACCGATCTGGACCGGTATCCCTGCCCTTTGGCTCTGATGGAGACCTGGAGCATGGGATCTCTTCCCGAAGCCCTGTTGTTTCGGATCGCGGTGCATGAGGTCGAATCATGGCTGATGGCGGATCGGGAGAGGTTTGCTGCTTCTCTGTCTCTGCCAATTGGCAAGGTGCCTCTTAACCCTGATTTGGAACCCGATGCCAAGCAATGTCTGTTCGGATTGATTCGGAAAAGCAGGAAACGGAGGCTTCGGAAAGAGCTTCTGCCGACGGTTGGGTCTCATATCGGCCCCTTAACGATTTTTTTTGCCAGTTTGTCCGGGAGCATTGGCAGGTGGAAGAAGCTGCCAAGCATTCTCCCAGTCTGGGACGGAGTCTGGATAGGTTGGCTGCCTTTTGTGGCAAAATTGCCAAACGTTAAAGTACCTGCCATTGCTGTCAACCCTTGTTCTGCGAACGGATTTTTCTTTTTCCCCCATGTCCCTTGATTTCACCACCCTGGAGCTGCTGCGCCAGAACCATCCCGCCTGGAAACTGCTGCGCTCCGATAACGCCTCGCTGGTGGCTGGATTCCTGTACCGGGTTTTTGTCGCGCCCAATGTCCGGATCATGTCCCAGGCCGATCTGGCCGAGGCCTTGGAGGATGAGCTCTTCGCCCTGCGGGAGCAGTACGGGGCCGAGGCCTTCCCGCGTTCGGGGCGGTCCTATCTCGACGACTGGGCCGACAATGCCAAGGGCTGGTTGCGGAAGTTTTATCCCGCCGGTTCCGACGAACCCCATTTCGATCTGACCCCGGCCACGGAAAAGGCCCTGACCTGGCTGGCCAGCCTGGGGGAGCGGCGTTTCGTGGGGACCGAGTCACGGCTGCTGACCCTGTTCGAACTGCTCCGGCAGATGAGCGAAGGGAGCCAGACCGATCCCCGGGTGCGCATCGCCGAGCTGCAGAAGCGCCGCGACGCCATCGACGCGGAGATCGGTCGCATCCGCAACGGCGATATTCCGCTGCTGGACGAGACCGCCATCAAAGATCGGTTCCAGCAGTTTCTGCAGATGGCCAGGGAACTGCTGAGCGATTTCCGCGCCGTCGAAGGCAACTTTCGCCATCTCGACCGCCGGGTGCGGGAGCGTATCGCGCTCTGGGAGGGGGGGAAGGGCGCTCTGCTGGAAGAGATCATGGGCGAGCGGGACGCCATCGCCGATTCCGACGAGGGCAAGAGCTTCCGGGCCTTTTGGGATTTTCTCATGTCCCCGACCCGGCAGGAGGAACTGACCCGCCTCCTGGAGCAGATCCTGGATCTGAAACCGGTTCAGGAGCTGCATCCGGAGCCGCGGCTGCAGCGCATCCATTACGACTGGCTGGAAGCGGGCGAGCACACCCAGCGCACCGTGGCCCTGCTTTCCCGCCAGTTGCGGCGCTTTCTCGACGACCAGGCGTGGCTGGAAAACCGCCGCATCATGGATATCCTGCGCGACATCGAGGGCCGCGCCCTGGCGGTGCGCGAGGCACCGCCGGCGGGAACCTTCATGGCCTTGGCCGAAACCGGCGCGGCCATCGAACTCCCCTTTGAACGCCCCCTCTATTCTCCGCCCCTGAAACCGCTGATCGCCGATCTGGATCCGGAGGTCGGGGAGGCCGAAATCGATACGGCGGCGCTTTACGCCCAAGTGGTGGTTGATCGCGAGGAGTTGGCCGGTTATATTCGTCGCGAGTTGCAGTCGGCTTCCCGGATCGGCCTCGGCGAGGTCATCGCTCGCCATCCCCTGCGTCACGGCCTGGCCGAGCTGATCGCCTACCTGCAGGTCGCCGGCGAATGGCCCGGCTCGGCCGTGGACGAGGAGCAGCGGGAGCGGGTGGAGTGGGAAACGGCGGAGGGCGCGGTTCGCGCGGCCCGGATTCCGCGCATTGTTTTCGTGAGGGAGTGACGATGGCGATCCCGGCTAAAGGAACCCCCGGGGTTCCAGGCGATGGCCCCGATCTGTCGGCCGTGGTGGTGCCGCTGCTCAAAGGGGTGGTCTACCTGGAGGAGAGCCCCGAACTGTGGAATTCCCTGCTGAATCTACAGGCGGCGGTGCGCGATTACGTGGCCGTGCTCGGCCTGGAACTGATCCTGGACGAGGCCGAGGGGTATGCTTTTCTGCGCTCCAGGCCGGAGGCCGCGGACGAGGCGGCCAGGGTGCCGCGCCTGGTGGCGCGGCGCCAGCTCTCCTTCCCGGTCAGTCTGCTGCTGGCGCTGCTGCGCAAGAAGCTGGCCGAGTTTGACGCCGCGGGCGGCGGCACGCGGCTGATCCTTTCCCGGGACGAGGTGGCCGAGCTGATTCGGGTTTTCCTCCCTGCCGGGAGCAACGAAACCCGGTTGATCGACCAGGTTGACGGTTATCTCAACAAGGTGGTGGATCTCGGTTTCGCCCGGCGCCTGCGGGGTCAAGAGGAGATGTTCGAAGTGCGTCGCATACTCAAGGCGTTCGTCGATGCCCAGTGGCTCAACGAGCTGGATCAGCGGCTCGCCGCCTATCAGGAGCGGCTGGGCCGGCCGGGAGAGCGGGAAGATGACTGAAAACCTCGAGTTGGAATTCATGGCGGATGACCGGCTGGCCGGGTTCCGTTTGCAACGTCTGGAAGTGCTCAACTGGGGGACCTTTGACCGCCGGGTGTGGGTCCTGCCTCTGAACGGCCGTAACGCCCTGCTGACCGGGGATATCGGTTCCGGGAAATCGACCCTGGTGGATGCCCTGACCACCCTGCTGGCGCCGATCCAGCGCATCGCCTACAACAAGGCGGCCGGGGCCGACGCCAAGGAACGGAGCCTGCGCTCCTACACCCTGGGCTACTACAAATCGGAGCGCCAGGAAACCCTCGGCAGCGCCAAGCCGGTGGCGCTGCGCGACCACAACAGCTATTCGGTGCTCCTCGGCGTTTTTCACAACGCCGGCTACGCCAAGACCGTGACCCTGGCCCAGGTCTTCTGGATGAAGGAGGCTCAGGGGCAGCCGGCCCGGTTCTATGCGGCCTGCGAGCGCGACCTGACCATCGGCGCCGACTTCGCCCAATTCGGCGCCGACATCCTCACGTTGCGCAAGCGCCTCAAGGACGCGGGAGTGGCCCTGTTCGACAGCTTTCCCCCCTACGGCGCCTGGTTCCGCCGCCGTTTCGGGATCGACAACGAGCAGGCCCTCGATCTCTTCCTCCAGACCGTGTCCCTCAAATCGGTCGGAAATCTCACCGAGTTCGTCCGCACCCACATGCTCGAACCCTTTGACGTGGCGCCGCGCATCGCCGCTCTCATCAAGCATTACGACGACCTTCACCGCGCCTATGAAGCGGTTTTGAAGGCCAAGCGCCAGATCGAGATGCTGGGTCCCCTGGTGGCCGACTGCGACCGCCACGGGCAACTGATCGGCGCTGTCGCGGAGCTGCGCGCCTGCCGGGAAGCCCTCAAACCCTGGTTTTGCGGCTTCAAGCTGGAATTGCTGGAGAAACGCCTCGCCTCCCTGGACGAGGAACTGGAGCGGCATCAGAGTGCCATCCAGCGCCTGGAAGAACAGCGCCAGGCCCGGCGCGAACAGGAGCGGGAACTGCGCCGCAGCATCGCGGAACAGGGGGGCGACCGCATCGCCGCCCTGGCGGCGGCGATCCGCCGCCAGGAGGAAGAGCAGGAACGGCGCCGGCACAAGGCCGGTTACTACGGGGATCTGATCCGGGCTCTCGACCTTCCTCCGGCCGAGGATGAAGAATCCTTCCTGGATCAACGCCGGCATTGGCGGACTCTGCGGGAAGAAGCCGCTGAAAAAGAGGCCGCGGCCCAGAACGAGATGACCGAAGCCGGGGTTTTTCTGGCGCAGAAGCGTTCCGAGCACGACCGGCTGGCCGCTGAAATCAACGGTCTCAAACGCCGGGCCAGCAATATCGATGAACAGCAGATCACTCTGCGCCGCGCCCTGTGCCGCGCCCTTGACCTGGCGGAGGACGAATTCCCCTTTGCCGGCGAACTGATCCAGGTGCGGGAGGAGGAACGGGAGTGGGAAGGGGCCATCGAGCGGCTGTTGCGGAATTTCGGTCTGTCATTGCTGGTTCCGGATTCTCACTACTCCCGCGTGGCCGAGTGGGTGGACCGCACCCAGCTGAAAGGGCGGCTGGTCTATTTTCGTGTGCGCGAGGGCACAAAACCGCAGGAGACGTCCCCCATTTCCCCCGATTCGCTGTGCCGCAAGCTGGCTCTGAAACCCGATTCCCCCTATTACGACTGGCTGGAACGGGAGATCGCCCGCCGTTTTGATCTGGCCTGCTGCGCCACCCAGGAGCAGTTCCGGCGGGAGGCCCGGGCCCTGACCAGGGCCGGGCAGGTCAAGATGCCGGGGGAGCGCCACGAAAAGGACGACCGCCACGACCTCAACGACCGCAGCCGTTACGTCCTCGGCTGGAGCAACGCCGCCAAGCTGGCCGTTCTGGAAAGCCGGCGCCGCCGGCTGGAAAGGCATATGGGGGAGCTCGGCGCCCGCATTGCCGCTTTGCAGCAGGAGCGAAACCTTCTTCAGGAGCGGCTGGCCATCCTCTCCAAACTGGAAGAGTACCGCGATTTTCGTGAACTCGACTGGCGCCCTCTGGTTTTGGAGATCGCCGGCCTTGAGGAAGAGAAGAAACGGCTCGAAACCGCCTCCGACACCCTTTTGGTGCTCGGTGCCAGGCTCGCGGAGGTGGAAACAGCACTGGCCGAGACGGAACAGCAACTCGACGACCGCAAGGACCGGCGTTCCCGAACCGAAGAGAAGAAAACCTTCGCGGCAGGGCTGCGCGACCAGACCCGCGCCTTGCTGGCGGCCGCGGGGCCGGGCCACGACCGGCATTTCGAACGGCTGGCGGGGTTGCGGCAAGAGGCCCTGGGCGAAGTGTCCCTGACGGTCGAGTCCTGCGAAAACCGCGAGCGGGAGATGCGGGATTGGCTCCAGACCCAAATCGATGCCGAGGACGGCAAGATCCGCCGCCTGCAGGACAAAATTATCGATGCCATGCGTTCCTTCAGTACCTCCTATCCTCTCGAAACCCAGGAGGTGGATGTGGCCGTGGAAGCGGCCGGGGACTACCGGACGCTGCTGGAGCAGTTGCAAAGCGACGATCTGCCGCGCTTCGAGGCCCGTTTCAAGGAGCTGCTCCAAGAGAACACGATCCGCGAGGTGGCCAATTTCCAGTCGCAACTGAACCGGGAGCGGGAGACGATCAAGGAACGGATCGGCCACATCAACGATTCCCTGACCCAGATCGATTACAATCCCGGCCGCTACATCGCCCTCGAGGCCCAGGCGGCTCCGGACCCCGAGGTCCGGGAATTTCAGGCGGATTTGCGGGCCTGCACGGAAGACGCCCTGACCGGATCCGAGGAGTTCCACTATTCCGAGGGGAAGTTCCTCCAGGTGCGGCGGATCATCGAGCGTTTCCGCGGCCGGGAAGGCTCTTCGGAAATCGACCGGCGCTGGACCGCCAAGGTCACGGACGTGCGCAACTGGTTCGTCTTCGCGGCCAGCGAACGCTGGCGCGAGGACGACAGCGAATACGAGCATTATGCCGATTCGGCCGGCAAGTCGGGCGGGCAGAAGGAAAAACTCGCCTACACCGTGCTGGCCGCCAGCCTGGCCTATCAGTTCGGCCTCGAATGGGGGGCGGTCCGGTCGCGCTCCTTCCGCTTCGTGGTCATCGACGAGGCCTTCGGCCGCGGCTCCGACGACTCGGCCCGCTACGGTCTCCAGCTCTTCGCCCAGCTCAACCTGCAACTGCTCATTGTCACACCCCTGCAGAAGATACACATCATCGAACCTTTTGTTTCCGCCGTCGGCTTTGTCCATAACGAGGACGGCCGCGCTTCGGTGCTGCGCAACCTGACCATCGAGGAGTACCGGGCCGAAAAGCAAAGGCAGACGGCATGACCTGGACGACGCCGGCCGAGCTGCGCTCCCAGGTCCAGAAATGGTATGACCGCGGGATCCTGCTGGCGGCCTTGGCCGAAAACGGAGAAGAGTTCCCACGCCGGCTGAATCTCCGGGGTCCGACCTCCCGTGACCTTGGGGAGCGTTTTGGCGAGGTTCGCGACTGGATTGCGAACCTCCAGGAGGGAGCCAAGTTTTACCGCATCGAGTGGCGCCGCATCCGGCATCGGGTTCTCGGCGCCAATTCGGTGCCCGCGGAAGTCTGGGTCGATTCCCTGGAAGACGCCCTGGCCATGATCGGCCGCCGCCGGCAGGCGGAGCGTTTTTCCGACTTGCTGGCAACGACCGCGGAACGCCTCCCGGAGCTGCGCCCCTGGCTGGCCAAGAGGCCCCTCCGGGCCCTGGAACTGGCTGACGATTGGATGCTCCTTATCGATATCGTAATCTGGCTGCGCCATCATCCGCGGCCCGCAATCTACCTGCGCCAGGTAGACCTTCCCGGAGTGGACAGCAAGTTCATTGAAAGACACCGTGGGGTTCTGGCCGAACTTTTCGATCTGGTCCTTCCCTCCGCGGCTGTTGGCGCCGATGCCGGCGGGGTCAGCGGTTTTTGCCGCCGCTACGGCTTCCGTGACAAGCCGGTGCGGGTGCGGTTGCGCCTCCTCGACCCCGACCTGGCATTGTTCCCCACGGCCACCGATCAGGACATCACGATCACCGCCGACACGTTTGTCGCCCTGGAAACGGCGGCGACCCGGGTCTTTATCACCGAAAACGAGATCAATTTTCTCGCCTTTCCGCCCGTAAAACAGGGCATGGTTCTGTTCGGCTCCGGCTACGGCTTTGAAACCCTGGCCGGCGCGGCCTGGCTGCAAAAACGGGAACTCCTTTACTGGGGGGATATCGATACCCACGGTTTTGCCATCCTCGACCAGTTCCGGGCTTATTTCCCAAACGCCCGCTCCTTTCTCATGGATCGGGAAACCCTGCTGGCCCATCGCCTTTGCTGGGGGAAGGAACCGCAACCCGAAACCCGGGACCTCAAACGGCTGACGGAGGAGGAGCAGGCCCTCTACGACGATCTGCGCGCCGACCGCCTGGGGTGCCGGCTGCGCCTGGAACAGGAGAAGATCGGTTTTTCCTGGCTGCAAAGGGCGCTGGCCGATCTGCCTTGAATTGGTTTTCCGTTAACTGCCGCCGGGGATAGGGCGACCAGCCATGGCGAGCCTCCCGGACCAAGGTTGAAAGCCCTGGGTGCCCACCGATCTCCCTGCTTGGGGGGGCGCGATGCCCATCTTTATCGCCGCCAGTAAAACCTCCGCCATGAGCTGACCGACTCCTGTTTCAAACCTGGGATTTCGCGGCGTCTCTGCTAAAATGTCATTCTGGTTATCGAGAAGTGAGAAGAGGGGCGTCTGAAGAGCCGCTCCATCGCCGCCGGTCAGCGCGAGCTGCATGGGGGGAAATCTACCCGTTCCCTTCGCCAGGATTGCCGAGGCTTTTTTATCCATCCCATATTCCAGATCAAAAGGGAAGTCGGTTTCAGAAGCCTTCCCGAAAGGAGGAGAAGTGAGTAACGCCACCAAGACAGCCGCTCTGTTTCCCGCGCCGGAAAAAATCCCCCAAGCCTTTCGCATTGCTCAGTCCGTGGAGCAGAAGGAGTACCTTGTCGGCGGGGAAATTTGTTTTTGGCATGGACCCTGCGAAGAGGTTCATTCGCCGGTGTGTCTGGCTACGGGTTCGGGTCTGGAAGAAACGCGAATCGGCAGTTATCCCCTTTTGACCGAGGAGGAAGCCCTCGCCGCTTTGACGGCGGCTTGCCGGGCCTATGACCATGGCCGGGGCCGATGGCCGACCATGGCCGTGGAAGACCGCATCCGTCACCTGGAAGACTTCGCCTACCGCATGAAGGAAAAGCGTGACGAGGTGATCCGCCTGCTGATGTGGGAGATCGGCAAGAGCCTGGCGGATTCCGGCAAGGAATTCGACCGCACCGTCGATTATATCCTCGATACCATCGATGCCCTCAAGGATCTGGACCGGGCCGGGTCGAGATTCGTTATCGACCAGGGGGTTATCGGCCAGATCCGCCGGGCGCCCCTGGGCGTCGTGCTGTGCATGGGGCCTTTCAACTATCCCCTGAACGAAACCTTCACCACGCTCATTCCGGCCTTGATCATGGGCAATACGGTCATCTTCAAGCCACCCAAGCACGGAGTTCTGCTCCATCGGCCGCTGCTCGAGGCCTTTCGCGATTCCTTTCCGCCGGGGGTCGTCAATACCGTTTACGGTGACGGCGCGACCGTCGTCGGGCCGCTCATTAAATCCGCCAAAATCGATGTGCTGGCCTTTATCGGCACCAGCCGTGTCGGCGACCTTCTAAAAAAGCAGCACCCCAAACCCCATCGGCTGCGCTGCGTCCTCGGTCTGGAAGCCAAAAACCCCGCCATCATTCTCGCTGATGCCGATCTCGATCTTACCGTCCGGGAGTGTGTTCTCGGCGCCCTTTCCTATAACGGCCAGCGCTGCACCGCCCTGAAGCTGCTTTTCGTCCACAGCAGCATTGCCGAGGCATTCCTGGACAAACTCGGCGCCGCAGTGGAGGCGTTGACACCGGGCATGCCCTGGGAGGAGGGGGTTCAGATCACCCCCTTGCCGGAGAGGGGGAAAACCGCCTACCTCAGCGAGTTGATCGAAGATGCAAGAAAGCAGGGCGCCGCGGTGGTCAACGCCAGCGGTGGGCTGGTCAACCGCACCTTCATGTTCCCGGCGGTCCTTTATCCGGTCACTCCGGAAATGCGGATTTTCAAGGAGGAGCAGTTCGGTCCTCTTGTCCCCGTGGTTTTTTACGATGACATCGAGGAGCCGCTGCGTTATGTCACCGAGTCGGATTACGGTCAGCAGGTGAGCATTTTCGGCACCGATCCGGAGCTCATCGCCGCCCTGATCGATCCGCTGGTAAACCAGGTCTGCCGGGTCAATATCAACAGCCAGTGTCAGCGCGGACCCGACACCTTCCCGTTTACGGGACGGAAGGACTCGGCCGAGGGAACCCTTTCGGTTTCCGACGCGCTGCGGGTTTTTTCCATTCGCACCATGGTGGCGGCCAAGGAGACCGACCTCAACAAACAGATCATCACCACGGTGACCCGCCACCGCAAATCCCGCTTCCTTTCCACCAATTTTCTGCTCTGAGGGGGGACGAAAGAACCGCGGCCGGGGAACGGGAAGAGGGGACGGCAAGAAATCCCCTGGCCGCATCCGCAGGGTTGGCGAGGGGTCGAACCGGCATCAAGGCTGGACGTGAACGGTTCCTGCGGCGTCCCAGGCCTGCTGCCAGAAAGCGATTTCACATTGGATGCCGGCGACGAAGGCGCGGACCGCCTCATCCTGTTCCGCTTTCTCCTTGCCCGGGGCCCAGCGATTCAGGCACGCGATCCATTGTTCGGCCATTTCCTGCACGGCCGGGTCGGCGTACAGGTCCAGCCAGAGGCGGTAGGGATGGTGCGGGTCGGCGGTGCTTTCCATAAGCGCCAGCCGCCGCCCCACCTCCGCGTAGAGGACGGTGCAGGGAGTGGCGGCGGCGAGGGCGACCAGTTCCCAGTCATGCCCGACGGCGTCGCTTTCCTGCTCCATATAGGCTGTCGTGGCGGCCGCGGGGGCTTCATCCACCCAGGGCAACCGGAGCTGCTTGAACAGCTGCTCCTGAATGCCCAGTTCCGCCTCTTCGGAAATCCCGGCCGAGTATTCGAAAAGAAGCCGATCTTCTTCCGACCGGGCACGGGCGGCGAGGGCCCGGCACACCCGCACGTAATTCCGCAGATACCAACCATCCTGAAGCAGATAGTGCTGCATCTGCCTGGGGGTCAAGGCGCCGGCGGCCAGGCCCTTTACGAAGGGATGGGTCGCGGCCTGCTCCCAAAGGGGGCCGCAGGCCGCCACGCAGCGCTGGTAGAATGATTGCTCAGCCATGAATATCGTCGAAACGGTTGAACCCCTTTATCCCGAAATCAGGGTTTTACGGCGCACACCGCCACGTAGTCGCCGGATTGATAGCCCTCGATCGGGTCTTCCGGGGTGGTATCGGAAAAACAGGGATGGCGGGTCAAAGTCTGCATGAAAGTGAAGCCGGTGAAGCCGGCTTTCAGAGCGGCGTCGATCTTGTCCTGGGTCGGCCGCCAGTTGGCGCCGCCGGCCAGTTCGACGGGGTAGGGATCCCTGGGCAGAATGCCGCGCAGACGGGGATCCTCCCAGGTACCATAGGCGCCGCCAAGGCGGTACAGAATTCCGAACGAACTTTCCGCCGGAACATCGATCAGCAAAACCCTGCCACCGCTTTTCAGCAGGCGATAGGCTTCGGCGACGGCGGCATCCAGGTCGGCGATGTATCCGGGGGAGCCGTTGAACATGACCGTGTCGTAGGCTCCGTTTTCCAGGGGCATTTTTTCGGCGCCGGCCGCAACTACCCTCATCCCCCGTTTGCGGGCGATCTCCCCCATGGGCGCGGAAGGTTCCAGACCTTCGCTGATGGAGATGCCGTAACGGCTTCGCAGCAACTGTTCAAACAGGCCCGTGCCGCAGCCGACGCTCAAGGTCCGGCCGGGGTTTTCCCCCAAAACCTGGGCCACCAGCCTGAGTTCTGATTCCAAAACCGTTTCGTTTCTTTGGAACCACGCATCATAGATATCGGAATATTCATCAAAGGTGATCATCTTCTCTCTCGCGATCAAAAAAGAAAAAGTAGCAACTGCCTGAAACCACGGTGCCGGCGGCGGCCGGAAGCCGCCCACCAACGAGCCGGTTTGACCTTGTAATTCAGTAAGGTTTTTCTGTCAACACAAAACCATTCACGAAGGTCGCTTATCGGGAGAGATTGGTCGATCCGGCGGCATCTTCGGTCAAAGCAAAAAAGAAATGAAGGAGTACCCCGAAATCTCGATGTGTTTCACATCGCGGGCGTATGTTGAAAAGAGGATCATGCCGAGTTGCTTGAGCTCTTCCGGGCGGGCATGAAAAAAGCTGTCCGGCATGGCGAAATTGTTTATATCGTCCATATGGTGTCCGCAGATCGCTTCGGTGAAATAGCCGTCCTCGGTTTTCGAAATGCGGAAGGTGAGGGAGCATTCCTCGTCATCCGGTTTTTCGCCGACCATGTAGCAGAACACCTCCTCACAGCACAACGACAGGCGGCTCAGGGTCATGTCGGAGATGGCAAGCTTCTTTTGTCCCCCTTCCAGGAGGGCTTGGACCTTGGGCAGTTCGTCGATTCGCGCCTGGAATGTTCCCTGTAGACGTTTTTTGGGCGTCAGATAGGCCACCGTGCTCAGGAACAGGGCGGTGAAGCCGCCGATGGCAACGCTGTTTTGGAGTACCGGGGCCAGGGTGTCCGGCACGACGCCGGGAAAGTAGGTTCCGCTTTCGGCGACCAGTCCGACGGTCAATGAAAGACCGAGGATGAGGCCGTGCTGGTTGTCGAAGCGGTTCATGGTCACCAGACCGATGCCGGCATGGAAGAGCAGAGAAACAATAACGATGAGGAACCCGCCCATAACGGGCGGCGGCATGTCGAGAATGATGGCGCTGACCTTGGGCATGAAGGCCAGCAGCAGGAGAATCCCGGCGCCGCAGGTGCCGATACGCCGGGAAGCGACGCCGGTGATGTGGATGAGCGGCAGGTTGTCGCAATAGAGGGAGGGTACGGCGGTGCCGAAAAGACCCCCGGCAATCTTGCTCAGACCGTCGCAGTAGAGCCCCGCCTGCACCTGATTGTAGGCGACCCGCCGAAAATCGCGGTTGGAGAGCTGTTGCACCAGCATCAGGTTGCCGGTGTTTTCGATCATGCTGGCCATCATGGCCATGGCGAAGGCGAAAACCAGCGGCAGATGCTGGGAGGTGATGTTGAACTCGATTCCCGGCCAGGCCATCGGCGGCAATCCGAACCAGGGGGCGCGCAGGGTGTGTTCGAAATGGGTCTGCCCCGCCAGAAAGGCGGCGCCGTAACCTGTCGCCAGGGAGAGGATGGGACTCCACAGTTTCAGCTTCGTCGAGCCGAAAAGCATGAACAGGGTCAGGGTCAGCGCGGTCAATCCGCCGATAGCGAGTTTGGCGAGGGTCATCTGCTTCGAGCCGCCGGCGGGACCGGCCCATATCTCCAGGGCGATGGGCACCATGGAGACAGCGATAAGCAGGATGACGACCCCGCCCACGGCCGGGGTGATGATGTGGCGGAAAAAACGGATGAAAAAGGTGTAGAGAAAAATGATGGGAACGGTGAGCAGGGTCATGGCGGCCAGGGTGCCGAAGCCCCCCATCTTCACCGCGTCCAGGGAACAGATCAGGAAGGCGCTGTAGGAACCGGTGAAGAGGATGAAGCCCGCGCCGATGCCGAATTGCCGGCGGCTTTGCAGATAGGTGAAGGCGGCGGCGATGAGAATGATGGCGAAGGTGGTGAATTGCAGGGTGTCGGGGGCCAGGGCGAGGGTCTTGCCGAGCACGTTGGGGATGAAAATGATGCCGTCGAAGATGACCAGCACATGGGTGAGAGCCAGCGCCATGGAAAGCAAAAGGGGTGGATTTTCGTTGACATCGTATTTCAGTTCGCTGTTCTGCATGGTCTGCGGTTTCTCTTTTTATCCTTGCCTTGAAAAACATTCGTCGGCCGTGATTACCCTTCGATCTCCGCCAGATTCTCCACAATGGTGAACATGGACTGAAATCCGGAGATTTTAAAGACCTCCTTCACCATGCCGGAAAGACCGCAAAAGCGCAGGTTTCCTCCTTTTCCCCTGAGTTTTTTGGCGGCGGAAAGGATGCTGCGCAGCCCGGCAGAGCTGATGTAGTCCAAGGCGGAGAGCTCGGCGACGATGTCGATTTTCCCCTTCTGCATCAGTGCCTGGCAGGTTTTTTCAAAATCAGGTGCGGTAACCGCGTCCATCCTCCCGGTGACGGTAACCAGCGTCAGGTTTCCCTTTTCTTGGCAGCCCATGGTTAGACTCATTGTTTTTTCCTTTCTCTGTGTTTCCAAAATATGGGACGGCAGGCATGGTCTTAACGTTCGATGGCGCCGCTCCATCGGCAAAAATGTTGATGGTGCGGCGAACTCTGGTAACATACTGGCGAGGTTGTCAACTTGCAACCCGTCTCTTCCGTGAAGGCCGGCACGGTCCATCTGTTGACCGCTACAGCAGCAAGGCGGCCACGGCGCCGGTCATGCAGGCGGCGAGCGTGCCGGACAAAAGGGAACGCAGGCCCAGGGCGACGATTTCCTGGCGGCGCTGCGGAGCCATGGCCCCCATGCCGCCGATCATGATGCCCAGGCTCCCCGGGTTGGCAAATCCGCAGAGGGCGTAACTCATCACCACCAGGCTCTTTGGGCTCAAAGCTTCCGGCGCGAGTTGGGACATCTGCAGATAGGCGACGAATTCGTTGACCATGGTTTTTACCCCGAGAAGAGATCCGGCGGTCATCGTTTCCCGCCAGGGAATGCCGATCAGCCAGGTGACCGGCGCGAAGAGTAATCCCGCCAGCCTCTCCAGCGTCATTGGTGCGCCGGTCCAGGGGAGGATTCCCAGGATCAGGTTGATCAACTCCACCAGGGCGACCATGACAATCATCATGGCGACGATATGGATGAGCAGCTGCACCCCCTGCGCCGTGCCCTGGGTGATGGCGTCCATGCTGCCGTTGACCCCGGTTTCCGGCTCCAGGGCGCCGTCGGTGACCGGATTCTGCTCGGGGACCATGACCTTGGCGATCAGCACCGCCGCCGGGGCACTGATCAGCGAGGCGGTCAGGATATGCCCCATGATGTTGGGAACCAGGCCTTTGAGCAGGGTGGCGTAGAGCACCATCACCGTGCCGGCAATCGTCGCCATGCCCGTGGTCATCAGGGTGAAGAGCTCGCTGCGGGTCATCTTCTGCAGGTAGGGGCGGATGAACAGGGGGGATTCGACCATGCCCACGAAGATGTTGGCGGCCACTCCCAGGCCTTCGGCTCCCCCCAGGGACAAGGTTTTGCGCAGGCACAGGGAAAAGAAATTGACGATGCGCGGCAGGACGTTCCAGTAAAAGAGCAGGGAAGAGAGGGCACTGATCAAAAGGACCATGGGCAATCCGCGAAAGGCGAGAAGGTAGGCGGCGCCGGAGAAAGGTTCGGGAAAGGGCAGGGGGCCGCCGCCGAGATAGCCGAAGACGACGGTGGTGCCGGCTTTGGTTGCCTTTTCGAGGATGGTCACGGCGGAATTGAGCCACAGAAAAGCGGTCTGGAAAATCTCCAGATTGAGCAACAGGAAAGCGGTCACGAACTGCAGGGCCAGGCCCGTGGCCACCACCTTCCAGGGAAAACGTTTCCGGTTTTCACTGAAAAGCCAGGCGATAAGGATAAAAACGATCAACCCGCAAAGACTCTGCACCCGGTCCTTGCTCCCTTAGGTTTATGGTTAAAGAAACCGCCGAAAGGCGGGGAAGTTTTCCCCGAGGTTCCTGGTCAGGTCGGGACAATCGGTCAAAAAATTGAAATCCTCGAACTCGAAACCGGGCGCCACGGTACACCCCACCAAGCTGTAGTCCCCCAGCGATTCCGCGGCCTGGAAAAGGCCTCCCTCCACCACTGCGGCGTAACCGGTGCCTGGTCCAAGAATCCGCTGTTGAATTCCCGTTCCGTCAAAGGACACCAGGCGCAGGGGTGATCCCTCGTAAAAATTCCAGATTTCGTCATGGCGGAGCCTGTGAAAGCGGCTGACTTCCCCCTGTAAAAGCAGAAAGTAGATATGGGTCACCGCCTGGCGTCGGAGCCCCGTTGCCGGGGCATCCACCGCTTGCCGGGAACAGTGGATCCGCTTGAAATATCCTCCTTCCGGGTGCGGGGCCAAACCATAACTGCGGATCAGTTTGTGCACGGTTTTTCTTTCTCCTGGATTTTGGCGCCGCAACGGAATCCGGAAAGGCGTTCCGGCAGGCTGTCAAAAAAAACGGCACCTTTGGCCCTTAGAGGGTCGCTCGGGTTTTCCAAATGCCCACAGATCTTTTTAACCGCTCGCTGGAGATGCTGAAGGGAGGGTAACTCTTCGCCGGTCAATAATCAAGAAGGAGAGCCCGGCGGGATCAAGAGTCTCTTTCATCCCCCCGAAAAAAACCTGTTTTGGAAAGATTTGCCGGTGTCGTGAAAAATTTTTGAAACGTGCCATAATTAAAGACAAAGAGTCCTCAACCGGGGATATTCCCGTTTCCGCCAAAGCGTTCAACCATGAAAGGAGGTAAACCATGCCCGAGAAAATCAAAAAAGCAGCAGAAGAAAGACTGGCTGAACTGCAGAAGGAGTTTGAAAGACTCACCAAGCAGGTGCAGAGAAACCGCGATCTGATCGCCTCCAACGACGAGAGGATTCAATCCAACAAAGACCTGATCGAATCCAACAAGGCGCGAATTGCCGCATTTGATAAGCTGTCAAAAACGGTTGAGGAAAACCGCACCCGGCTCGAACAGCTAATGAAAAAAGCTCCCGTCGAATTCGCCAAGGAAGCTGGCGTCTGGAAGAAAGCCCTGGACGAATGGGCTGAAGAAATGAGATTGTTCGGCCAGACCTGAGCCTCTTTTTATTTCCCAAAATTAGCTCCTTCCTTGATTTTGCCCGGCCTGATTTTGCCAGAGAGACCCTTCCGGGTCTTTTTTTTTGTTTTACGGCCACAGGGCTTCGATCCTTTCGCATAAAAAGAAAAAGAACCTGTGTTGAGATCACACAAGAACAGAGTATAATAAATACTCCAATGTTTTCGTATGATTACATGTTTGGTCAAGAAAAGCAGGCACCTTGGCCGGGTTTCAGCGGCCGTTCTCAGGCGCCGGGCCTGTCTTGGCGGTGGGAAATTCTAAACAACCTTCGGGAGGATGGCATGGCGGAAAGAAACACCCTGGAACTGCCTTCGGCCCTGAGCCATTTCTATCGGCTCTGGGCCGCTTCAGATGCCCGCAACGTGGCGGTTTTCCTCGACTACGACGGTACCCTGACGCCGATTGTTGAGCGTCCGGAAATGGCCCTGCTGGCGCCGAACATGAAGGACGCGGTGCGTCTTGTCGCCTCCAGGGCGACGGTGGCGGTGATCAGCGGGCGGGATCTGCAGGATGTGCGCAACCTGGTCGGCCTGGAGGAGATCTGCTATGCCGGCAGTCATGGTTTCGACATCTATCGGCCTGGCGGCGAACGGATCGAACTGGAAGACGGGAAACGATACCTTGCCGATCTCGACGCCGCCCAACGGAAACTGGAAGAGCGGTTTGCCGGCATCGAAGGCAGCCAGGTGGAAAGGAAGAAGTACGCCCTCGCCGTTCACTACCGGCGGGTTCTTCCCGCCGTGGCGGAGTCGGTTCGCCGCATTTTCGATGAGGTGGCCTCCTCGTTCCCCCGTTTGCGCACCACGGGCGGCAAAAAGGTTTACGAACTGCGTCCGGACGTCGATTGGCACAAGGGTAAGGCGGTGGCCTATCTGCTGAAGGTCCTCGGTCTCGATCACGCCGGGGTGATGCCTCTCTACATCGGCGACGATCTGACCGACGAGGATGCTTTTGTGGAACTGAAAAATCACGGCGTGGGGATTGTCGTACGGGATGAAGCACGGCCGACGGCGGCGCGTTTTTCCCTAATCGATATCGATGAGGTGCGCCGTTTCCTGGAAAATCTGGCGGTCATTTTGTGAGGAGGGCGCCCATGGAAGGTCAAGCGCCGGACACCTGGTCGCTGGTTTACGAGGGTTTCGACGCCCAAGGGGAAGGCCTGCGGGAGACCCTCTGCACCCTGGGAAACGGTTATTTCGCCACCCGCGGTGCGGCTCCGGAAAGCGCGGCGGACGGCATACGCTATCCCGCCACCTATGTGGCCGGGGCCTACAACCGGCTGCGGACAGAACTCTCGGGGATGATGGTCGAAAACGAGGATCTGGTCAATTTCCCCAACTGGGTGCGGATGAGATTCCGCATCGAGGGCGGTGATTGGTTCGATCCGATGAACACGGAACTTCTCCACTATCGCCAGGAACTGGACATGCGGCGCGGCATTCTGCTGCGCTGCATCCGTTTCCGAGATGGCGCCGGACGGGTCACCTCCCTCCACGAACGGCGCCTGGTTCATCAGAAGTGGCCCCATCTCGGTGCTCAATCCCTGGTCCTTGCCGCCGAGAACTGGGCCGGCGAGGTGGAATTTGAATCGGCCCTGGACGGCAGGGTGGCCAACACCGGAGTGGAGCGTTACCGCCGGCTCAGCAACGTCCACCTGGTTCCCCTGGGAAACAGCTTCCCCCATGAACGCATCCTGTGCCTCAAGGTCCACACCAGCCAATCGGGGATCACCGTGGCCCAGGGGATGAGAACCCGGGTTTTCAGCAATGGGGAAGATTCAGCTGTGACGCTGCAGAGGGTCGATGCGCCCGGTTTCGCCGCGCACCGTTTCTGTTTGCGTTTGCAAGCCGGAGAAGAGACCCGGGTCGAAAAGGTTGTTTCCCTGTTTACCTCCCGGGACCGGGCCATCGCCGAGTGCGGCGAGGCGGCCGTGCTCGCGGTTTCGCGGGCCGCCGATTTCGAGGAACTCGCCGATCACCAGGAGCGCGCCTGGAGACATCTCTGGAGTCGCTTTGCCATCGATGTGGAGGGGAACGGTCCGCAGACGGTGATGATTCTGCGCCTGCATCTGTTTCATCTCCTGCAGACGGTATCGATCCACGCCATCGATCTGGATGCCGGGGTGCCGGCGCGGGGGTGGCACGGGGAGGCCTATCGCGGCCATATCTTCTGGGATGAACTCTTCATCATGCCGCTGTTCAACCTGCGTTTTCCGGAGATCACCAGGGCCTTGCTCCGCTACCGTTTCCGGCGCCTCGACGAAGCGCGCACCAACGCCCGCGAGGCCGGTTTCCGGGGAGCCATGTTCCCCTGGCAGAGCGGCAGCAGCGGCCGGGAGGAGAGCCAGAAAATCCACCTCAACCCCCGTTCGGGACGCTGGCTGCCCGACAATTCCAACCTGCAGCGCCACGTCAATCTGGCCATCGCCTGCAACATCTGGCAGTACTACCAGGTGACCCGCGACGTGGAGTTCATGGCTTTCTGCGGCGCCGAGATGATTTTCGAGATCGCCCGCTTTTTCTGCAGCGCCGCCCATTACAATCCGGCCCTCGACCGCTGGGAAATCCACGGTGTGATGGGGCCCGACGAATACCATGACGATTATCCGGGCAAACAGGGGGAGGGGCTCAACAACAACGCCTATACCAACCTGATGACGGTCTGGCTGCTGTGCCGGGCGCTGGAACTGGTGGAGATTCTTCCCGAGGACCAGCGCGCCGCTCTTGGCGACGCCATTGATCTGCAACCGCGGGAAATCGCCGTATGGGAGGAGATCAGCCGCAAGATGCGCATCGTCTTCCACGGCGACGGCATCATCAGCCAGTTCGAGGGCTATGACCAGCTGGCGGAGTTTGATTGGGAAAAATACCGCGGGCGCTATGGAGAGGTGATGCGGCTCGATCGCATCCTGGAGGCGGAAGGGGACACCCCCAACCGTTACAAACTGTCCAAGCAGGCCGACGTGCTGATGCTCTTCTACCTGTTCTCGAACACCGAGCTGGAATCCCTCTTCGAGCGGCTCGGCTATCCTTTCGACGAGGGGATGGTCAAACGCAATACTGATTATTACCTCTACCGCACCTCCCACGGCTCCACCCTGAGCCAGCTGGTCCACTCCTGGGTACTGGCCCGCTCGGACCGGGACCGCTCCTGGAAGCTTTTCATCCGCGCCTTGGAAAGCGACGTCCGCGATGTCCAGGGGGGCACCACCCCCGAGGGGATTCACCTGGGCGCCATGGCCGGAACCGTCGACCTGGTGCAGCGCTGCTACCTGGGCATCGAAACCCGCGAGGACGTCCTCTGGTTCGATCCCTGCCTGCCCGATGAACTCAAACGCCTGACCCTGCGCCTGCTTTACCGCGGCCAGCTTCTGGAGGTGGAATGCACCCAGGAACGGATCGCCATACAGGCCCTGCGCAACGGCCTGGCGCCTTCGGTCCGCATCGGTTTCGGCGGCGAAACCTTTGACCTTGGCGGCGGCAGGACTCTGCACTTCGCGCTGCCCGCCGCCACCTCGGCCTGCGTGCCCGCTTTCAGCGGGCGAGGACGAACCCGCCGTCGCGGACCTCGACCATGACCATGGAATCGATGTCGAGGCCGTTGTGGTCTTCCGGGGTCAGGTTGTAGATGCCGGAGACGCCGACGAAGTCTTTGGTGTTCTCGATGGCCTGGCGCAGGGCCTTGGGTTCGGTCCCGGCCTTGCGGATGGCTTCGGCGACGATGGTGACGGCATCCCAGGCGTAACCCGAATGGGTGTTGATGGGAAACTGCCGGTCGAAATCGTAGACCTCATCGTAGAGATGGATGAAGTTGAGGATGGTCTTTTTCTGGGGGTCGCTGTCGGGGAGCTGGGCGGCGACCAACAGCTTCGTGGACGGCATCCGGTCCCCTTCCGAGGCGGCGCCCGCCAGTTCGATGTATTTGGGGTCGGGCAGACCGTGGCACTGAAAAAGGGGCAGCTCGATGCCCAGCTGATGGCGGTTTTTGGCGACGATGGCCCCGGCCGGTCCGATGGTCCAGCAGATGACGGCCTGAGGAGCGTCATTGCGGAGGCGGGTGAGCTGGGGCGTCATGTCCGTGTCCTGGGGGCCGAAGGACTCCCGGGCGGCAAAGGTGATGCCGAATTCGGGGGCGAGTTTTTCCATCCACTCGGCGCCGTCCTTGCCGAAACTGTCGGCGGCGTAGAGCAGGGCCACCCGCTCCAGCTTTTTGTCCCGCAGGTAGGTGAAAAGACGCTTCACCGCGGTTTCGGAACGCTGCGGCGATTTGAAGACGTATTCAAAGGAGCCGTATTTTCCTCCCATGATGATCGGATCTCCGCCCACCGTCATGAAGGTCGGGATGCCGGCCTTCTCCACGATCGGTTTGACGGTCATGCCGGTGCCGGTGCGCGTCGGTCCGATGATGGCCGCCACCTTGTCCTGATAGATGAATTTCTTCGCCAGGGTCGCCGCCTTGGCCGGATTGCCCTCGGTATCGCCGATCACCAGCTTCAGGGGGCGGCCGGCGACCCCGCCGGCCTTGTTGATTTCGGCGACGGCCATTTCCGCCACCAGTTTGGTCGGTGTGCCGATATTGCTGGCCGGCCCCGAAAGGTCGAAAAAAGCCCCCAGGCGGATCTCTTCCGCCGCTATGGAGGCGGAGCCCCAGGTCAGAAAAATCGCCACCATGAGACCGGCAAGGGTTGCCATTCTGCTGTTCATGATCCGTCTCCCTTCTCTTTTTTTACGGTGATAGGGTCAGATAATCGAATCCCTGATGCGTTGGTCGAAGATGCGCTGGCTCTTTTTCTCCGAGCGGGGCAGGGATCCATAGTCGACAACGGCGATGTCCACCGAGACCAGCAGCAGTTTCTTGACCTGGTGGGCGATTTCCGCCGTTATTTCAGGGATTCGCTCCTTTTCGACGCTCTTTCCCTTTTCCACCTTGAGAAGCATCGAATCCCGTCCGCTCTCCGCGTCGCGGCTGAGGTGGACCTGGTATTCGGAACCGAGGCCGGGGATCTGGGAAAGGATGGCGTCGATGGAGGAAGGGTAGATATTGACGCCGCGGAACTTGAACATGTCGTCGGTGCGCCCCTTGAGGCGGGAGTGGCGGGGCAGCGGCGAGCCGCAGGTGCAGCGCCCCGGAATGATGCGGGTGATGTCGTGGGTGCGGTAGCGGATCAGCGGCGCCGCTTCCTTGCGCAAGGTGGTGACGACCATCTCGCCCCATTCGCCGTCGGGGAGGGGCTGCAGGGTGACGGGGTCGATGATTTCAAGGATGTAGTAATCGCCCCAATAGTGGATGCAGTCGTGGTGGATGCATTCGATGCCGGTGCCCGGTCCGTAGAGTTCGGTCAGGCCGGGGATGTCGAAGAGTTCCGCGCCGCCGAAGAGTTCCGAGATCTTCTGGCGCATGCCGCGGGAGGAACGCTCCGAACCGTAGATGACCTTGCGGATGTTGATCTTGTGGGCGATGCCGCGGCGGTGGATCTCTTCCGCCATCAGCAGGGCCATGGAGGCGGTGCTGCAGAAGACGGTGGGCTGGAAATCGAGGAGGAACTGGCACTGCAGATCGACGTTGCCGGGGCCGATGGGGATGGCCATGGCGCCCACCTTTTCACAGCCCCACTGGAAGCCGGCGCCGGCGGTCCAGACGCCGTAGCCGACGGCGATCTGCACCCGGTCGAGGGGCGTGACCCCGGCCATGGCGTAGGCGCGGGCAAAAAAGTGGATCCAGTCGTCCACGTCCTTCTGGGTGTAGCAGAGCACCTTGCGTTTGCCGGTGGTGCCGGAGCTGGCGTGGATGCGCACGATCTGCTCGAAAGGAACCGCCCGCAGCGGGAAGGGGTAGCCGTCCCGCAGGTCCTCTGCGGTGGTCAGGGGCAGACGCACGATGTCGGCCAGGGAGGTGATGTCGCCGGGGACGATGCCGGCCTTTTCTAGGCGCTCCCGGTAGAAGGCGGAGCCCTCGTAGGCGTGGCGCAGGGTCCATTGCAGACCGCGGAGCTGCAGATCGGCCAGTTCCTGTTTGGTGCCGAAGGAAGGGACGAATTGCTGCTGGTTCATGGGCGTTTTCTCCAATCTGATATTGGTCAGGCCGGCGGCGCCGAGACGGCTTCCCGCCGGATTGTTTTCCGTTGCCGCGCCGAGAAAGGCGCGCCGCAGCTGGGGATCGTTGAGCAGCCGCCAACTCTCCCCGGAATCGACGATGCGGCCGTTGGCCAGCAGGAAGGCCCTGCGGGAGGCGGCCAGGGCCCTGGCCGCGTTCTGCTCGACGAGGAGGATGGTGGTGCCGCTGCGCCCCAGTTGGCGGATGATATCAAACAACTGGTCGGTGATTAAAGGGGAAAGTCCCAGGCTCGGCTCGTCCAGAAGGAGAAGTTCCGGCCCCGCCATTAATGCCCGGCCCATGGCCGCCATCTGCTGCTCGCCACCGGACAGGGTTCCGGCGATACGGGCGAGCTTGCCGGCGAGCATCGGCAGGATGTCGACCACCTCCTGGAGGCGGCGTTTCACCTCCCCGCCGGGGAGCTTCAGGGCGACGGCGCCGAGGCGCAGGTTTTCCGCCACGGTCAGATCGGGGAAAAGCTCGCGCCCTTCCGGAGAAAGGGCGAGCCCCTTGGCGACGATCCGGCGCGGAGAAAGACCGCACAGGTTCTCGTCCTGAAAGAGAATGCGCCCGCCGCTGCTGGGCAACAGCCCCATGACCGCCTTCAGCAGCGTCGTTTTCCCTGCTCCGTTGGCGCCGACCAGGGCCACCGTCTCCCCGGCCGCCACCGCGAGGTCGACCTTGTCGAGGGCCAGGGCCGCGCCGTAATGGGCGGATAGATTTTCGATCTTGAGCATGACTTGGTCCCTGTGATTGGTGATTGGTGACTGGCACCAGGTAATTGGCGGGCGATCACCAATGACCGCTGACAATTGACGGATGACGGATCCAGGCCAAGCCGCCTAAAGGGCGAAGGCCCTGTTTTGACATTCGGTCAGGCGGTGACGCTCATCCTCCCCAGATAGGCCTCGATCACCCGTGGGTTGGTGCGGATTTCCTGGGGGGCGCCGGCGGCGATCAGGCGGCCGCCGTCGAGGACGACGACATGGTCGGAGACGGTCATGACCAGGTCCATATCGTGTTCCACCAGCAGTATGGTCAGCCCGGCGCCGTGCAGGCGGCGGATCTCCATTGCGATGCGGGCCGTTTCGGCACCATTGAGGCCGGCCACCGGTTCGTCGAGAAGGAGCAGCCGCGGCCCGGCGACGAGGGCGCGGGCCATCTCCACCCTTTTTTTGTCCCCGTAGGAGAGGACCGATGCCGGCCAGCGGGCCTTGTCGGCGAGGCCGAAGTTGTCAAGCATGGCCATGGCCTTGAGCCGCAAAAGGCGTTCCCGGTGACGGGTGGCCGGCAGCCGCAGCAGGGATTTGACAAAGGATTGCTCGGCCTCCGGAGTGAGTCCGGCGAGGACGTTTTCTAGAACCGTGAGGCGCGGGAAGAGGGCGAGGTTCTGGAAGGTCCGGGCGATGCCGAGATAGGGGCGCCGGTGGCAGGGGAGGTCATCGATCCGCCGCCCTGTGAAACGGATGGCGCCGGCATCTGGGTTCAAAGTACCGGCGATGCAGTTGATGAGCGTCGATTTGCCGGCGCCGTTGGGGCCGATGAGGGCGGTGGTCATTCCTTCCCGGCATCGAAAGGAGACCTCCTCCAGGGCCGGAAGGCCGCCGAAATGTTTGCTGATACCGTCAATTTCGAGCATTATTTGCTTTTCTCAGCAGACGCATCCGCAGCAGATCCTTTAATCCCGAAACCAGCCCCTGGGGGAGCAGGATCAACACGGTGACCACGATCAGGCCATGGATGATGTCCCGAAAGGTTTCGAAAAAATGCAGAAACTCCGGCAGGAGAATGATCAGGGAGGCGCCGAAGAGGCTTCCCCAGATCGACCCCAGACCGCCGATTACCACCATGGTGACCAGTTCGACGGAATTGAAGATGGTGAAGGAATCGGGATTGATGAAGGTATAGCAGTGGGCGAAGAGACTGCCGGCCACAGAGGCGAGAACGGCGGAGAGGACGAAAATCCGGATTTTGGCGCGATGGACCTGGATGCCCAGGCTGGCGGCGGCGGTTTCGTTCTGGGCCACGGCGGCCAGGGCTAGGCCGAGGCTGCTGCGGGCCAGGTTGAGACCGAGGGTAAGAACCAGGATGGCGGCTCCCCAGGCCAGATAGTGAAAGCGGGTTTCGTCGTCGATGGCTACCCCCGCCAGGGAAAGATGGGGGATGCCGGCCAGTCCGCTGGGGCCGCCGGTCACCCTGTCCCATTGCATCATGACGGTGTAGCAGACGATGTTGAAGCCCAAGGTGGCCATGGCCAGGTAATGCCCTGACAGGCGCAGGGTGGGGATCGCCACCAGAAAGGCGGTGAGGCCGACGGCGACGGCCGTTGCCGCCATCGCCAGCCAGGGGTTGATGCCGAGGTGGACGGTCAACAGCGCCGAGCCGTAGGCGCCGAGGCCGAGATAGGCCGCATGCCCCAAGGAGATCTGTCCGGCGTAGCCGATGAACAGGTTGAGGCCGATCACGGCGATCAGGTAGACGGCGATCAGGTTGGAGATGCCCAGCAGATAGGGGTTCCCGACCCAGGCGGGATAGACCAAGAGAAACAGGGCGAGCAGGCAGACGCTGAGCCCGGTGCGGTGGCTGGAAAAAAAGTAGCGGATTCTGTCCCGTGGCGTCATTTCTTGCCCCTCACCGTTTTGCGGAGCCGAAAAGCCCTGCGGGGCGGATGAAAAGGACCAGTAGCAGAAGACCGAAGGCGATGACATCCTTGTAGGCGCTGCTGAGGCCGGCCGCCGCCAGGGACTCCAAAACGCCGAGGAGGACGCCGCCGGCAACCGCTCCCACGAAGGAGCCGAAGCCGCCGAGAATGGCCGCGGCGAACCCTTTCAGGCCGAGCAGAACGCCCACGTCGTAACTCAGGGTGGTGATCGGCGTGACCAGGGCGCCCGCCAAGCCTCCCATGCCTCCGGCGATGGCGAAGCTGATCATGCGGATGCGTCCGCCGTCTATGCCGACCACGGCGGCGGCGTCGGCATTGGAGGCCACGGCGCGCATGCACAGCCCCAGGGTGGTGCGGCGGAAAATCCAGATCAGCAGCAGAACGGCGCCGGCGGTGAGCAGGAAAATCCACAGAATCTGCGGCAGGATGGTGGCTCCGAACAGACGTATCGGCTCATCGGCGGTCAGTGGGGGCACGGCCATGCGGTTTTTCCCCCAGGCCAGTTTCATGATGCCGCGCAGAATGACCGACAGGCCGATGGTCAAAAAGATCAGCACCAGATGATTGTCGGAACGGGAAGGGCGGATGCCGACCCTTTCCACGGCCATACCGGTGACGGCGGCCGCTGTTACCGCTCCGGCCAGGGCCAGAGGCATGGGCAACCCGAAAAGGAAAAGGGCGCTGTACAGAAACATACCCCCCAGAGAGACCAGATCGACCTGGGTGAAGTTGACGATCCCCATGGTGTTGTGAACCACGCAGAAACCGAGGGCGATAAGGGCGTAAATGGCGCCGTTGGTAAGGCCGGCGAAAAGAAACTGGAGGGAATCGGTGAGGGTCGGCATGTTCATATCAACAGAGAAAACCTGACGCGATAATCCATCGGGTCCATGGCAGAAGGAAATTTCGGAGTAACCCGTTTCAGGTGGCAGGGCCGCCATCGGGTCGATGCAAAACTGTGCCTTTGACCCATTTGCGGCGTTGCTCGGTTTTTTCGAATGTTAACATTGTTTTGGCCTAAGCCTGTGCTTTTCATAGCCCTGGCGTCTGCCTTGAGAAACCGATTCCTGGTTTTCAACAGCCTGCCGAGGAATTCTCCCAAAAAGAGCCAAATGGAGCGGTTACCGGCATTTTTCCCGGCAGGGAAACGGCATCGCCGCGGTTGCTTCCCATGGCGCCGTTAAAATCGGCCGACAGGGGCTTTCGAGCGCTTGACTTATTTTGGGAATACTTTTATAAAAGTCAAACTTAAATCCACCAACGCCAAAAAATGATTGTTTTATAAAGAAATTCAAAGACCTCCGGAAGATCGTCCGGTGTCGTTTGCGAGAGTTCATATTTGTTTCCGATGGGGAAAGGAGCGACTTTATGAAGAAAGCGTTTGTTCTCGGTTTAACGCTGGTTTTGGCCATGGCCGGAGCGGGGCTCTGCCTGGCGGCCGAACCGATCAAGATCGGCCTCATGGCTCCCGTGACTGGCTCCTGGGCCAGTGAAGGGGAGGACATGAAAAATATTGTCAACCTGCTGGCCGAAGAGGTGAACGCCCAGGGCGGACTTCTGGGGCAGAAGGTCGCCGTCGTTCTGGAAGATGACGCCGGTGATCCGCGCACGGCATCCCTGGCCGCTCAGCGTCTCGCCACCCAAGGTGTGAAAGCGGTGATCGGCACCTACGGTTCCTCGGTGACCGAAGCCTCCCAAAGCATCTACGACGAGTCTTCGATCCTGCAGGTGGCCAACGGTTCCACCGCCATCCGGTTGACGGAGAAGGGGCTCAAATATTTCTTCCGGACCTGCCCCCGCGACGACGAACAGGGGCGCGTGGCCGCCCAGACCATACGCCAGATGGGTTTCAAAAAGGTCGCCATCCTCCACGACAACACCAGCTACGCCAAGGGCCTGGCCGACGAAGGCAATGCCCTGCTGAAAAAAGACGGTGTCAAGATCGTCTTCTTCGACGCACTGACTCCCGGCGAACGGGACTTCACCGCCATTCTCACCAAGATGAAAGCGGCCAAGCCGGATGCGGTATTCTTTACCGGTTATTTCCCCGAACTGGGCTTGATCCTGCGCCAGAAGAAGGAAATGAACTGGCCGGTGCCCTTCATCGGCGGTGACGCCACCAACAATCCCGACCTGGTCAAGATCGCCGGCAAAGTTGCCGCGGAAGGCTACTATTTCCTCAGCCCTCCTGTTCCCCAGGATCTTCCCTTCGAAAAAACCAAGGCGTTTCTCAAAGCTTATACCGCCAAGCATGGCGCCGCCCCCGGCTCCATCTGGGCGGTATTGGCCGGTGACGGTTTCCTGACCGTCGTTGAGGCGATCAAGGCCACTCAATCGACGGACCCCGAAAAACTGGCGGCATTCCTTCACAGCGGTCAGCAGAAGATCTCCGGTCTGACCGGTGAAATCAGCTTCAACGCCAAGGGCGACCGTGTCGGCGAGGTTTATCGTGTCTATCGTGTCGACGCCGACGGCAATTTCGTCCTGCAAGACAAATAAATAGGGCATTCGATGCCGTTGCGGCGGCGGCCGGCTTCCTTGCGGCCGCCGCCTGGAAACCTTGCTGGTTCTCTTGCGGGCGGCCTGTTGTGCAGCGGGCCGCCTGTTTACGTGCCCGGAAAAAGAAAGATGGAAGAGTTTTTTCAGCAGTTGACGAACGGCCTCGCGGTGGGCTGCATCTATGCTCTCATCGCCCTCGGCTACACCATGGTCTATGGCGTTCTCAAGCTGATCAACTTTGCCCATGGCGATCTCTTCACCCTCGGCGCCTACCTGGGCCTGACCCTGCTCACCTCCCTGGGCCTGAGCGGCCGTCTCGGGCCGCTCCTCGGACTGCTGCTGCTGGCGGTTCTGGTCATGGGTTTCGTGGCCCTCACCGGCGCCCTGCTGGAGAGGGCCGCCTACCGGCCGTTGCGCCAGTCGCCGCGTCTTTCGGCGGTGGTATCGGCCCTCGGCGCCTCCATTTTCCTGCAGAATACGATCATGTTGATCTACGGCGCCCGAATCCACGTCTATCCCCAGGATATCCTGCCGAAAGTGGCCCTGGAAATCGGCGGGGTGTCCATTCCCCTGGTGCGGATTCTGGTTTTCGTGGTTTCCCTGCTGCTGATGGGCGCCCTTTTCCTCTTTATCCAGAGAACCCGCCTGGGCACCGCCATCCGGGCGGCGGCCATCGATCAGGCGGCAGCCCGGTTGATGGGAATCAATGTCGATCAGGTCATTCTCATCGTCTTTCTGATCGGTCCCGGTCTCGGCGGCGTGGCGGGGCTGCTGGTCGGCCTTTACTACGGCCAGGTAAACTTCACCATGGGCTGGGTGTACGGCCTGAAGGCCTTTACCGCCGCCATCCTCGGCGGTATCGGCAACATTCCCGGGGCCATGGTCGGGGGTCTCATCCTCGGTGTCATCGAGGCTCTCGGCGCGGCCTATATTTCGGTGGCCTGGAAGGACGCCATCGCCTTTCTGGTGCTGATCGTGATCCTGATCGTGCGCCCGACAGGCATTCTGGGCGAACGGGTGGCGGACAAGGTATGACGATATCCGGGCGGTATTTTGACAAGATATGATTGATGCGAAATACAAAATGGGGGGCTTCATCGCCCTGGCCATGCTGCTGGCCGTCTCACCCCTGTTCCTCAACGCCTACTGGGTGGATGTCCTCAACAGCGTCGGTCTCTATGCCCTGCTGGCCTTGAGCCTGAACGTCATTCTCGGCGACGCCGGTCTCTACAACATGGGCCACGCCGCCTTCTTCGCCGTGGGCGCCTATACCGCCGCCTATCTCAACACCCAGTTCGGCGTCCCCATTCTCTGGGCGCTGCCCATCAGCGGCATATCGGCCGGCCTCTTCGGGGTTGTCCTCGCCCGTCCCGTCATCCATCTGCGCGGTGATTACCTGCTGATTGTCACCGTCGGTGTCGGTGAGATCATCCGCATCGCTTTGATCAACAATGTCTTCGGCGTTACCGGCGGCCCCAACGGCATCTTCGGCATCGCCCGGCCCGAACTGTTCGGATTCCGCATCCGCCGCCCCCAGGAGTTTTTCTATCTCATCTGGGGCTTTGTCGCCGTCACCGTTTTTCTCTTCGCCCGTCTCAAAAACTCCCGTTTCGGCCGCGCCCTCGACTGTCTGCGCGAGGATCCCGTCGCCGCCGAGGGGAGCGGCATCAACACCGGCCGCTATCAACTTCTGGCCTTCATGGTGGGGGCCGCCTGGGCGGGCATGGCGGGCTGTCTCTACGCCTCCAAAATGACCATCATCTCCCCCGAATCCTTCAGCTTCTGGGAGTCGGTGCTGATCTTCATCATCGTCATCCTCGGCGGCGCCGGCAATATCGCCGGGGTCATTCTCGGCACCTTTCTGATCATCGGTCTTCCGGAACTTTTCCGTGGTTTCGCTTCGGCCCGCATGTGGTTTTTCGGTCTGGCGATGATGATCATGATGATTTTCCGCACCGAGGGGATTCTCCCCCACCGCCCGCGGATCTTCAAAAACCTTGACCGGTTGCTCCCATGAGCCTGCTTTCGATCCGCAATCTGACCAAGACCTTCGGCGGTTTGACCGCGGTTTCCGATCTCTCCTTCGATGTGGAAGAAAAGTCGGTGGTGGGGCTGATCGGGCCCAACGGCGCCGGCAAAACCACTGTCTTCAATCTGATCACCGGGAACTACCAAGGAGACCGGGGGGACATACTTTTCGATGGCGCCGCCATCGCCGGCCTTCCCATCCACCGCATCGTCACCCTGGGGATCGCCCGCACCTTCCAGACGATCCGCCTATTCCAGAACATGTCCGTTCTCGAAAACGTCCTGGCCGGAAGGCATTGCCGGATGAAATCGGGGCTTTTGTCCTCCATGTTCAAGCCCCCCGCCGAAAAAAGGGAGGAGCAGGAGGCGCTCCGTTTCGCCCTCGGGGAGCTGGCTTTTGTCGGCCTCAAGGGGCAGGCGACGCAAAAGGCCGGAAGCCTTTCCTACGGCAATCAACGCCTTCTCGAAATCGCCAGGGCCTTGGCTACGGAGCCGCGTCTGTTGATTCTCGACGAACCCGCCGGCGGCATGAATGAACAGGAGACGGAGGCCCTGGTGGGACTGATCGGCAAACTGCGGGAACGGGGCTTGACGATCCTGCTTATCGAGCATGACATGAGCCTGGTCATGCGCGCCTGCGAAAAGCTGGTCGTACTCGAATATGGGTGCAAGATTGCCGAAGGGCCTCCCCTGGAAGTCAAAAGCAACCCCAAGGTGATTGAAGCCTATCTGGGCGCGGATTGAGAACGGGACATGTCGACACTTCTCAGGATAAAAGACCTGCGGGTCAAATACGGCCAGGTGGAGGTTCTCCACGGCATCCATCTCGAGGTGGCGAAGGGAGAGATCGTGGCCATTCTCGGCGCCAACGGCGCCGGCAAGTCCACCACCCTTCTGGCTATCAGCGGGCTTATCAAGCCGAGCGGCGGTTCGATCTATCTGGACGAGATTCCCCTTCACCAGTCCCCTGCCCACCGGATCGTGGAATACGGCGTGGCCCAGGTCCCCGAGGGGCGGCGTGTTTTCGGAACCCTGACGGTGCGGGAAAACCTGCGTCTGGGGGCTTTCACCAACCACGACCAAGGCAAGGTCGCCAAAAACCGTGACTGGATCTATGAATTGTTCCCGGTGCTGGCGGAACGCCGGGAACAACTGGCCGGTACCCTTTCCGGGGGAGAGCAGCAGATGCTGGCCATCGGCCGGGCGCTGATGGCCGACCCTCAGGTGTTGCTCCTCGATGAGCCGAGTCTGGGTCTGGCGCCGATTCTGGTGAAGACGATCTTCAAAACCATAAAGGAGATCAACGAGGCCGGAGTTACCATTGTCCTGGTTGAGCAGAACGCCCGCGCGGCGCTGAAACTCGCCCATCGCGGTTATGTCTTCGAGGTCGGGAAAGTGGTTCTGGAAGATACGTCGGCGTCTCTTCTGGCTGATCCCAACGTTCAGAACGCCTATCTTGGGGGCGGGCACACCAATTGATTCGGGTAATTTCCCAAGAACCGGAATTCCGGTTCGGTCTTGACATGGAAGGGGATTCTTGCTAAATTTCCCAACGCTTCAATGGGGGATCGTCTAGCGGCAGGACTACGGACTCTGACTCCGTCTACCAAGGTTCGAATCCTTGTCCCCCAGCCAAAAAA
>JAAYDE010000101.1 GCA_012729375.1 Deltaproteobacteria bacterium
ATGATTTCAAGGGTATTCAGAAGATGTTCACGGCGATCGCCAACAACGATGAGTTTCAAATTTTCATCTCCCAAACTTTTTTGTCCGGTCGGTGTTTTTACTTTTCCTGCTAATGGATAATTCTAACAGACAAGCAAAAAATAACACTTTTGGCTTTGATGGGCTGTTTAAAAACTGGGTCTTGGGCTTTTTATCCGCATTTCGGGGCATGCTGCGTTAGGGGAAAGCTTCTGGTCAGACGCCGGCAGCCAAGTTTTAATTTTCTGGAATCATGCGGCCGGAATGACAATAAACGTCATTCCGGCCGCAACAGATAAACTGATCCCTTGCATTTTCCGCGGAGCAAAAGAAAATTATCCTTGTTTTGATTTGGCCTTGTTCGCTCTTGCTTTTGCGAGATTGTCACCCAGGCCACGAGCGATAGCCATCTGGCGACGGCTTTCCGAGTAGTTTTTTGCGGCCAACGGTTGGTTCTTGGGAATGTCGAATTTTTGCCGGTATTCTTTTGGCGTCAAATCATGAGCTGACTTCAGATGGCGGGAGAGAGTTTTCATTTCCTTTCCACAAATCATGCAGGCCACTTTATCCTTTTTGAAAGCTTTCTTCAGACCGATGACGGGAAGTGCTTCCGTTTCCTCGGGGAGGGGCTCGTTTGCTTCAACGGCTTCCTCGACTTCTTCCCCTTTGTACAGTTTGGCGAGGACATTGTGGACCTCGCCAATCTCCGCCAGAAGTTCCTCCTTGTTCACCGAAGTTTTTGAAACATGAGCCTTGACGATTTCGGCGGCCATTTCCAATAATTTTGACATGTAATTTCTCCTTAATAAAAATATGTAGCTACTTTTCGATATTAACCGTATCAAATTCAAATTAAATACAAACCACGAAAAATTCAACTTATTTTTTTGGAATTTCAAATGATTTTGCATCAGAAAGGATTTTTGTAGTGATATGGGCAAGAGGATAGTAAGAATTTCCTCCCATTCAAAGCACATTTGAGATTTTTTACCCCTTTCAAGAACCGCCGATTCATTTCGGTTCTTTATAATTAATATGTCATCCGGTTTCGGATATATCTATCATGGGATCTCCCCGCATAAAAATGAAAAGTACCTGGACATTGAACACAAAAACGATTTTGTTCATGAGGTGTCAAGTGGACGCGGTTGTTTTGATCCGGGTAATTTTCGGTACAACCGGGGATTGCATACCATTTCAATCCCCGGTCCTCTTTTTGTGCTTCGAGGTTCCTTCGCTACGTTGCCCGCACATCGCTCCGCTGGGCTTGATCTGACTCACACAGACCGGTTTCAGGACGAAGCCCATGAATCATCCGGATTAAGAGGTTTTTGGAAAGAAATCTCGGGGATAAGGGGATCGATACGGAGATTGATCCTGGGCCGGTCGCTTTAAAACTCTCAGCCGTTTTCCCCCACCCTTCGGGAAGGGACAGCCCCTGGTGAATTTTGTCCGGAAATCTTTGAAGATTTTGCCCAAATCTCTGGCTTTCGGTTCAAGGCTTGCATATTAACGCTTGGGCAATGGTCTGGAGGGGGCCTTACCGTCGGACTCTTTGTTTTCTGTTACTATTTTCCATGGCGGCTGAAGTCGGTTGACGTTCAGAGATGGTGGAACGAAATCGCGGTATTCGCTGCGGACAAGGAGGATATGCATGAGTAAAAAGCTGTTGTTGGCGGATGACAGTATAACCATTCAAAAGGTTATCGAGATCACCTTTGCCAACCAGGATTTTGACTTGACCCTGGTGGGAAACGGCGATGATGCTTTTGAAAAAGCCAAGAACGATCCCCCGGACATCATCCTGGCCGACATCATCATGCCGGGAAAGAATGGTTATGAACTCTGTCGCGCCATCAAAAAAATCCAAAATCTGTCGCATATACCCATTCTCCTTCTGGTCGGCAGCTTTGAACCTTTCGACGAAGAGAAGGCGCGTGCCATCGGTGCCGATGGCTGGATTGCCAAGCCGTTTGAAACCCAGGCCTTGATAAGCAAAGTTCAGCACCTTCTGGAAAACGCTCCCCCGCCCGGCCTGGTTTCGTCATCCCCGGCCGATCAGGGCGAGGAGGCTTTTGCTCCCGATATGGATTCGGCAGATGGGGGGCTCAGTTTCTCTTTTGATCTGGATGAAGTCTCCGCGCCGGCGGCAGCTGCGGGTACCTTCTCCGGCGGTGAGGAGCCGGCGCCACCGGGGGGAGATCTTGCCAGTGACTTCGGAGCAGCCTTTTCCGATAGGGATTCCGCGGAAGAATCACGGGAGGATTTTCCGGCCCTGAACCGGGAGGAATCCGTTGCCGAGTTTTCCCCTGCGGATGAAGAACCGGCGGAAAACTTTTCAGGTGATTCCTTGCTGGAAGGGCCGATGGCGCCGCCCCCGGAAGACGATCACCAGGATTTTCAGACCGAGCCTTCGTTTGAATTTTCCCTTGCCACGGAAGAGGAAAAGTCATCCGGCGAAAAAGAAGAGGCCACTACTTTTGCCAGTTTGGAAAAAGGATCTGAACCGCTTACCGGTTACGGTGAACCGGCAGATCAACCTTCCGGGCCCGAAGAAGCCGATGTCTTTTCGTCGCCGCTTTCTTTTGCGGATGAAGAAGATGTCCTTTTCCTGAGCGAAGAGGATATCGTTGTGGAGGAAGAGGAACCGATGGGCGCCGTCGAGGCAGCTCCCCTGGCGGACGCTGGGGCGGAGCTGGCTTCCGAAGAGTTTTCTTACACCCCGTCTGAGGCGCTTGAGGAGAAAATTCCCCTTGCCGCGGAAGAGCCGCCTGGCGAAGCGGAGATGGCGTTCGAGTTCGATGGCTCCCCGGAAGTGGCGGAAAGGGATCAGCAGGGGCAGCTTTCCGAGGCAACATCCATGCCGGTCATGGCGGCCGTGTCGGCAGCGGAGGAAGCTCCTTTGCCGGTCGTTGAGGAGGATCTGGTCCTCGCGGAGGAACCTCTCAAAGCGGCTGATGAGACCGAGCAGGACACCGGCGAATTTTCCTTTGCCCCCCTTGCAACGGCTGCCGAGGAAACCCCTTTCGGCCTGGAAGAGCCTCTTGGTGAAGCGGAGACGGTTTTCGAGATCGATGGCTCCCCGGAAGCGGAGGAAAGCGATCAGGAAGAAGTGATCTTCTCCTTCGATCCCATGGCCGGCGAGGAGCCCCCTGAGAAGGAAACCTCTGTTGCCGCCGAATCCGCCTCTGAACAGGTGGCCTTCGATCTGATTGAGGAGGTGCCTGCGGATATGCAAGGGGCGGCACTTTCCATTGTCGAGGTCGATGAGGAGGCAGGTGGCGAAGAGGTGGCGACAGGGGAAATCGGTCCGCCGCCGGTGTCCGCTGCTGCCGTCGAGGAGAAGATCGCTTCCCTCAGCGATGGGGAGCTCTATGCCATTGTCGAGAGGGTGGCCAAGGATCGTCTGGACAGAATGGCCCTGGAAATCCTGGAAAGGATCGCCTGGGAGGTGGTGCCTAACATGTCGGAAAGCCTTATCAAGGAGGAGATCCGCAAAATCAAGGAGTTGCGTCACTGACGGGGAATCGGGAAAAAAAACGGCGGATTCGACAAAACCGCTTAAACCTTTGTTTGGAAACGGGGATTTTTCAATCCCCGTTTCTTTTTGGATTTAATTGTTATAAAGTGGCGTCCTTATAAAATATTGTCCGATTGGAGGATGTACTGAAATGGCGGAAAAGAGTCTCAGCAAGGGGTATGATCCCAAGGATGTGGAGGATAAATGGTACCGTTATTGGGAAGAGCATGGTTTTTTCCATGCCGATGAAAATTCTTCCCGTCCCCATTACTCTATCGTCATTCCTCCCCCGAATGTCACCGGCGTTCTGCACATGGGGCATGCCCTCAACAATACTCTCCAGGACATCCTGGTGCGCTGGAAGCGGATGACCGGCTACGAGGTTCTGTGGATGCCGGGGACGGACCATGCCGGGATCGCCACCCAGAACGTTGTCGAAAAACAGCTCGCGGCGGAGGGCAAGGACCGCCATCAGTTGGGGAGGGAGGGTTTTGTCGACCGGGTCTGGCAGTGGCGGCGGGAGTCGGGCGGCCAGATCATTCATCAGCTCAAGCGCCTGGGTGCCTCCTGCGACTGGGAGCGGGAGCGCTTCACCATGGACGAAGGCTTGTCGCGGGCGGTGCGCGAGGTTTTCGTCACCCTTTATGAAGACGGCCTGATTTACCGGGACAACCGGCTCATCAACTGGTGCCCCCGCTGCCACACCGCTCTTTCCGACCTCGAGGTGGAACATGAGGAGCAGGATGGTTTTCTGTGGCATATCCGTTATCCCATCCAGGGGAGCCATCGTTTTCTTACCGTCGCCACCACCCGTCCCGAAACCATGCTCGGCGATTCCGCCGTCGCCGTCCATCCCGAGGACGAACGGTACCGGGACGTAATCGGCAAGCGGGTGATCCTGCCTTTGATGGCGCGGGAGATCCCCGTCATCGCCGACGGCTACGTTGAGCGGGAGTTCGGTACCGGCGCCTTGAAGATTACTCCGGCCCACGATTTCAACGACTTCGAGATCGGCAAAAGGCATGGCCTGGAGTTGATCAATATCCTTGATCCCTCGGCCAGGATCAATGAAAACGGCGGCTGCTACCGGGGTCTCGACCGCTACGCGGCGCGGGAGCAGGTGGTGGCGGACCTGGAGCGCCTGGGACTGCTCGAAAAGGTCGCCCCCCACGCCAATGCGGTGGGCAAATGTTATCGCTGCAAAACGGCTATTGAGCCATATTCAAGCCTGCAGTGGTACGTCAAGGTCGGCCCCCTGGCCAAGGAGGCCATTGCCGCCGTAGCCGAGGGGCGCACCCGCATCGTTCCCCAGCACTGGGAAAAAACCTATTTCGAATGGATGAACAACATTCAGGACTGGTGCATCAGTCGGCAGATCTGGTGGGGGCACCGCATTCCCGCCTGGTACTGCCGGGACTGCGCCGGGATCACCGTGGCCCGCGAGGATGTGGAGGCCTGCCGCCACTGCGGCAGCGCGGCCATCGATCAGGAAACGGATGTCCTCGACACCTGGTTTTCCTCGGCTCTGTGGCCCTTTTCCACCATGGGCTGGCCGGAACGGACGGCGACCCTGCAAAAATTTTATCCCACCTCCTGTCTGGTCACCGGTTTCGACATCCTCTTCTTCTGGGTGGCGCGGATGATGATGATGGGGATCAAATTCATGGGCGAGGTTCCCTTCCGCGATGTCTATATCCATGCCCTGGTGCGGGACGCCCAGGGACAGAAGATGAGCAAGAGCAAGGGGAACGTCATCGACCCGCTGACCGTCATCGACGAGTACGGCACCGATGCCTTCCGCTTCACTCTGGCCGCTTTCGCCGCCCAGGGGCGCGACATCAAGCTCTCGGTGGAGCGTATCGAGGGCTACCGCCATTTTGCCAACAAACTCTGGAACGCCAGTCGATTCGCCCTGATGAACCTGGAAGACTTCGCGGCGGGAGATGACATTGCTTCCCTGGGAGGGCTTTCCCTGGCCGACCAGTGGATTCTGACCAGGCTGGGCCAGACCGCCCGCGAGGCCAATCTCGCCCTGCAGGAATACCGCTTCAACGAAGCCGCCGGGGCCCTTTACGCCTTCACCTGGAACCAGTTCTGCGACTGGTACATCGAGTTGGCCAAGGATGTTCTCTATGGCGCCGACGCCGAAGCCAAAAGGAGAACCCAGGCGGTTCTTTTCCGGGTGCTGGAAAACCTGCTGCGCCTGCTCCATCCTTTCATCCCCTTCATTACCGAGGAAATCTGGCAGACCCTGCCGGGTGAGCGCCCCGTCCCCTCTCTCATGCTCGCCTCCTATCCTGATGGAGAAAGGATTCCCGTGGCGGAGGACGAGGCGGCGAAAATGGAGCTGATCATGGAGGTGATCAAAGGGATCCGCAACATCCGCGGCGAAATGAACGTTCCCCCGGCCAAGAGGATTGACGCGGTTCTAGACTGCCGGACCGAGGCCTCCTGCCGCATTGTCGGCGCAGGGGAAGCCTGGATTCGCTCTCTGGCCCGTCTGCAGAATCTCACCTTCGGCTGTTCCCTGGAGCGCCCCAGGCAGGCCGCCACCCAGGTTGCCGGGGAGGTGGAGATTCTTCTTCCCCTGGCGGGTCTGATCGATCTGGATGAAGAGGAAAAGCGGCTTGGCAAGGAGATGGCCAAGGTGGAAAAGGACGTGAAGATGTTTGCAGGGAAACTGGCCAATAGGGATTTCGTGGCCAAAGCTCCTCCCGAGGTGCTGGAGAAAAACCGCGAGAAGCTCCGGGAAGCCATGGAAAAGCTTGAAGTCCTGCAGGCCGGACTGGACAAGATTCTGGCCATGCAATAAAGACGACGGCGGGTCGCCACGAAGGCCGTGCTCTGGGCACGGCCTTCGTGGCCGGAGTTCAGCGGTTATCTCCGTCCAGCAACCCGCCCAGGGTGCCAAGAACGGAGCCTTCCCCCTTGCGGGAGCCTCCCGCCTTCGGCGCCGAGGCGATAATCCGGTCGGCCAGGCGGCTTAAAGGTAGTGATTGCAGCCAGACCCGGCCGGGTCCGGAAAGGGTCGCCAGGAACAGTCCCTCCCCGCCGAAGAGGGCGCCGAAGGCCACCCGCTGCTTGTTGCCTCCCTGGTTGGTGAAAGCGGTCATGAACAGACTTTCCCCCGTCAAAACCCGTTTCCCGGCCCCCAACAGTTTGCCCATGAACCCTCCCCCCTGATTGTCACGGCCGTCGCCGAACAGGGTGTCCATGCGGACGCCGGGCTCCATGTACATCATCGCACCCGCTTCGGCCAGCGCCGTTTCCTGGGGATCGAGTTCGATTTCAATGAACTGCATTTCCGTGCCGTGGACCTGATATTCTATCTCGTGGCACCTCATCTTCTCCCTCCTTTAAAGATTAATCCTCTTTATATTTTTTCGGCAAGGGCGGTTTTTGCCAGACGGGTGACATAAAGGGTAACTGCTGCCGTCGCCAAAAGACCGGCAACGTAGAAGAACCACTCGCTGGGTGTCCTTGCGCCGTTTTTTATCCCCAGTTGGGACAGTTCCTGCGCCAGGGAACCCAAATAGACATACATGAGGGTAGCCGGCAGCATGCCCAGCCATGATGCCAGGGCATAGTCCCTTAGGGATATGCGGGTCAGGCCAAGGGCGTAGTTGAGAAAGATGAACGGAAAAAGGGGCGACAGCCTGACCATGAAAACGATTTTCCACCCTTCCCGGGCAATGGCGCCGTCGACGGCGGCAAAGCGGGGATTCTTGGCGATCCATTCCGCAATCCGGGCGCGAGCCACATGCCTTGCCACCCAAAAGGCGGCTACGGCGCCCGCAGTTGACGACACCGATACCAGTAGGGAACCTTTGACCACACCGAAAAGGAAGCCGGCGCCGAGGGTGAGGATAGAGCCGGGTATGAAACAGACGCTGGCGAGAATGTACAGCAAAAAATAGGCGAGGTATCCCCACCACCCGAGGACGGAAATCGCGACGAGAAGATCCCCGGCCAACTCTTTCAGCGGCAACGCCTGGGTGGTGGCGATGATGGCGATGATGACCACGGCCCAAGAAAGCACCTTTGCCCAAAAAAGAGATTTAGAACTTCTTTGGTCCGGTGATTTGTTCGTCGTCATGCTAAAATGCCTTCATTCCCCCGTTTTTGGGGATTAAAAAAGCCTTCGATATGGAAGGGGGTTATGTTATATATAACAAGATTTTATTTTATCATCCCAAAGAATTGATCCTGCGAGGAAAACAATGCCGATCATAACCGTCTCCAGGGAAATGGGAAGCGGCGGTTTTCTGGTTTCCGAACGTGTTGCCGAAAAGCTGGGCTATATGTTTCTGGATGGTGAAGCCATCCGGGAAATGGCTCAAAATTGTGGGCTTTCAGCGGAATCCATCCGCAAAGTGGACGAAAAACCGCCGCCTTTCGACGCCCATCTCGATCAGCTGGTGGAGATCGACCTACAGCAGATCGAGCTGTTGATTCTGCAAGCGGCTCGGAAGGGAAATGTGCTGATTTACGGCCGCGGTGCCCATTTCATTCTCGGCGAGCTCAAAGGGGGGGTCTTCCGGGTCCGCTTTATCGCTCCCTTCGAGGAGCGGGTCGAACGCTGGGCGGAGCGGGAATGGCTCGATCCCGAGCTGGCCAGGGAAATGGTGCGTAAAAGCGATCAGCAAAGGGCGGGGTTTATCAAGTATTACTTTGACCGGAATTGGGACAATCCCCTGGAATACGATCTGGTCATCAATACCTCGCGGATCACCTTGGATTCAGCCGTTGATCTGGTCTGTAAAGGGGTGAAGGACAAGAATCTTCTGAAAAGCCAGGAGGAAAACCGCAAGGCCATCGCCGATCTGATCATTCAGAAACAGCTGCGCATCGCCATCCTCTCCACTGCCGATCTGGATGGATACCATGTGGAGATATCCTGCCAGGACGGAGTGGTCACTCTGGGGGGACATGTTCACAGCCGCGAAGAACAAAAGCTGGTCATGGAAATGGCCAAAACCATCGATGGCATCCGGGAAATCTGGGACGGCATCCGTATCAAACCGTATCGGACCACCTCGCCCTATCCCATCAAACCCTTTGATGGTTGACCCTCTCTGCTCGTGAACCAGTCGGCCGGGTTCGTCATAAAGGAGGAAGGCTTTGGAAATCAAGCGTTTGCAGGTGTTCAACAAGGTGGTGGAACTGCAAAGCTTTACCAAAGCGGCGGAAGCCTGCGGTTTTTCTCAGCCGACCGTCAGCGAGCATATCCGCATTCTCGAGGAATCTTTCGGCGGTAAGCTGCTGGAGCGGCATGGGCGCAGGGTTTCCCCCACCGCCGTGGGAAAGATCCTTTATCAGTACGCCCGCCGTCTCATCCAACTGGAAGAGGATACCTTTCAGGCCATCGAGAAGTTCCGTGGGGACATGTCGGGAACGTTGGTGGTCGGCGCCAGCAACATCCCTGGAAGTTATCTGCTGCCCCGTCTCATCGGCTCCTTCAGGGCCAAGTATCCCGCCATCAAGCTTGTAATGAAGATTTCCGACAGTCACGACATCTGCAGAAAACTGATCGAGAACTTCGTCGAGATCGCCATTCTGGGAGCTGATTTCCCCGAGGAACCGTGCCTTGAACTGATCGAGGTTTTTTCCGATCGGCTGTTGCTGGTCGTCCACCCAAACCATCGTCTCGCCAAAAAGGCATCGGTGAAACTGGCCGAGATCGTCGGCGAACCCTTCATTTTCAGGGACAAGGGATCGGGGACGCGCAACGTACTGACACAGATTGTCGAAAAGAGTGGATTTGACCCCTTTTCCCTCAACGTGGTGGCCGAATTCGGCAACATGGAGGCTATCCGCCAGGGGGTGAAAGCCAATATCGGTGTTTCGATTCTCTCCACCCTCGCCGTGGAAGAGGATGCCCGCCAGGGCAGCCTCGTCGGTCTTCCGGTGGAAGATGCTCCTTTCTGCCGCCCCTTTTTCCTGACCAGGAAGCGGCACCATATCCTCTCTCCCATTGCCGAGGAATTTCAGAGGCATCTCCTTGCCGAGTTCGAGGAGTTGAATCGGCTGAGGTCCGGTCAGGATGTGATTGGGTCATTTCCTTTCTCCCTGCTGCCCCCCCATTCCTGAACCGCAAAAATCTTCTTTTTTGTCTATGGGGGCGAAGGCACGACACCCCTGTTCAGGCCGGAGCCGCTTTTTGCGCTTCTGTTGACGGCACGATTTGCCTGGGCATGTCATCCTGTTTGGCTCGCGGGGATGCTTCCCGGCCAGTTTTATGACAAAAACCTCCGCAGCGACGGGAGCCCAACAAAGAACCCGCCGGAAGGCGGCGGGTTCTCGGGATTCCTGTCTATTGAATGGTCTCTCTATTGATTTCGTTGGGCGCGGAATAAAGATGGATGTCCCGCTGTGGATAGGGGATGCTGATCCCTTCCCGGTCAAAACGCTCCTTGATTTTCTGTGTCAGGTCAAAGTGCACATCCCAATAGTCGCTGGCCTTGACCCAGGGCCGCACAACCAGATTGACGCTGCTTTCCCCCAGTTCGAGAACGCCCACGACCGGCGCTGGTTCGGTAAGAATGCGGGGGTCTTCGTCAATCAGTTGTTTCAAAACCTCTTTGACTTTTTGGAGATTGTCCTGGTAGCCGACGCTGATTGTCAGATCCAGCCGGCGTTGGGTTTTCGCCGAGTAGTTGGTGATATTGTCCCCTGACAGCTTGGCGTTGGGCACGATGATGACACGGTTGTCAGGCGTTTTCATTTTGGTGGTGAAAATCTCGATTTCCTCGACGATCCCGGCGATTCCAGCAGCCTCTATGTAGTCCCCGGCCTTAAAAGGACGGAAGATGATCAACAGGACGCCGGCGGCGAAATTGGCCAGGGAGCCTTGCAGGGCCAGGCCGATGGCCAAACCGGCGGCGCCGATGACGGCGATCAAGGAGGTGGTCTGGATGCCGATCTGGTTGAGGGCGGCGATGACCACGAAGCTCATCAAGGCGAAATAAGCAATGCTGCCGACAAAAGAAACCAGGGTGGCGTCCACTTCATGGCGGGTCATGAGTTTCTGGAAAAGGTTTTTTATGGCTCGGGCCACCCAGCGCCCGACGATCAGGATGAAAATCGCGGCGATGATTTTGAGGCCGTAAAAAGCCAGCCATTCCTGAGCGTCGATCAGCAGTTTTTCAAAATTCACGGTTGCAGTTCCTTTCAATACGTGGTTGCAGGACGGTAATAGCGCATCGCTTCGGGAATGTAGGTCTGGATTTTGCGGATGCGGGTTTCATCGGAGGGGTGCGTGCTGAGGAATTCCGGAGTAGAACCTCCTTTCTGTGCGGCCATGCGCTGCCAGACAACCAACCCCTTGTGGGGGTCATAACCGGCCATGGCCATGAAAATCAGACCCAAGCGGTCCGCTTCCGCTTCGTGCAGGCGGCTGAAGGGGAGCATGACGCCGACTTGTGAGCCAATGCCGAAAACCTGCATGGCCAATTGCTGCGTCGCGGCGGGACTGCTGGAAAGGGCGGTGGACAGGGCGACGCCGCCCATCTGCCGGGCCAATTCGTGGCTCATTCTTTCGTTGCCGTGGCGGGCGATCACGTGTGCCACCTCATGGCCGACGACGACGGCCAGTCCCGCTTCGTCCTCGACGATGGGGAGCATCCCGGAATAGACGACCACCTTGCCTCCCGGCATGGCCCAGGCGTTGATTTGTTTGTCCTCGACCAGGTTGAATTCCCACTTATAGTCCTTGATTTGATCGGCCATGCCGTTCTGGGTGAGGTACTGCTCCACGGCCCGCTGGATCCGGACCCCCACCCTTTTGACCAGGGCTGTCTGAGAGGCATTGGGGCTTAACTTCGCCTGCCCGATGAACTCCTGGTATTGCTGGAGGCTCAGGGAGGCGATACTGGCATCGGAGACGATGTTGAATTGGCTTCTGCCGGTGATGGGCACCGTTTCGCAAGCGGCCAAACCCAGAAGCATCAGAGTCAACAGAAAAAAGATCGGAATGTTGTTTCTTTTCACCGCGAACCTCCTTGTGCAGAGCGTTATTGGGCAAAACAACTCCGGGAGCCTCCTGCCAGGCAAGGGAAAAACTGCGCCTTTGCCCTTGTGCGGCATTGCACGGTTTTCAGAACCTTTTTTGCAACAGCCTGTTGGTGGGACCTGTTCTGGTGGCAAGGCAACGGTAATAGCCTGATTATCAAATATTTTACGGGGGCGATTGCCAAGGGGGATTCCCTCTCGGAAGACCGCGACGCAAATCGCCCAGACGGCAAGCGAAGGTTAAGCGCCGCAGCTGCTGCAATCCCCGCCACAGCTGAAACCGCCCCTTGAAGTTATACTGAAGCCTTCCCCTTCGTCGCTTTTCAGATAATCGATGGTTTGATCATCGCTGAAAATGGTGACATCTTCCTCGAGGACCACCGCAATGCCATCCACGTCGACAACGGCCTCATCTTCGCTCACCGGCGCCAAAGTCAGCTTCAGGACCGGGCCACTGCAGCCCAGCCCGTCGAAACAGATTCTGACCACATGCCCGGGGTTCCGGGCCAAATAGCCTTTAAGGATTTCATGGGCTTTGGGGGTGATTTCAATCATATCTTCTATCTTTCAGACGTTTAGTCAGCGATGAAAGTTGCCCTTTTTCTGGTTCAACAGTCTTTGCAGGGAGCTGGTGAAAAGACCGGCACCGCCGATCCCTGCCCAAAATTGGAACCTGGGCCCGAAGATCATCCTGTGCCCGGAATTACGGTTCGGTTTGTCCTGACAGCAAAGAATACTTTGGGAGCAAGAAAAAGGGAAAATAATTATCAGATATTTTAAAACAAAGAGCGGAACACAATAAAGGTTAAAAAAGAGGACGCGAATCTTCCGTCCCAGCCTTGTCAGAAGGCGGGCCAAAACGCTTTTTTTTCAGGAAAGATCATGGATGAATATCCTGTCTTTTTGATCAAGGGATGCGGTGGATTGAAGAATCTGGCGATGATGGGTAAACAGGATCACTTGGGTACGTTCCGCCAGGTCGCCAAGGGCCGCGAGGGTGGCGGTGGAGCGTTGGTCGTCAAAATTGATCAGGATGTCGTCGACGATGAAGGGCATTGCCTCGTTGGAGCGCAGGCGCCACTCCAGGGTGGCCAGGCGGAGAGCCAGATAGAGCTGATCACAGGTGCCGGAACTCATTCCCGCTACCGGCACCCATTTCCCATCAGGGCGGACACCGGTCAGGACCGGCTGATCCTGGTCGTCGAGGTCGGTGCGCAGAGCGGCGAAGGAACCTAGGGTCAGGCGGCAGAAATAGCGGGAAGCGATGCCCAGGATGGGATCCTGGTTTGCCGACCGGTAGCAATCGATTTCCTTGCGGAGGATAGCGGTGGCCAGTTTCACACGGATGTAGCGTTCGGTCAGGCGGCGGATTCGGGCCAGGACCTGTTGGGCGGCATCGGCCAGGTCGGCGGCGCGACCGTTGCCGTCCATGCGCGCCAGTTCGTTCTTTTCCCGGCCGATGATTTCCGCGAGGCGGCGGATTTCCGGATCGAGCACGCCGTCGATCTCCCGGCTCAGTCTGTCGATCTGGCCGGGCAGATCATCGGGATCGATCTGGCGCGCCTGTTCCTCAAGTTCGCCGAGGGAGATTCCTTCGGCCATGCGCGCCAACAGCCGTTCCGTCTCTGCGAGTTTGTCCCGGCAGCTCCTTTGTTCCGCGGAGCATCGTTCCGCTTCATCGAGGAATTCGGCTTTTTCACAACCGGCCAGCACCAAAAGCTCCGCCATCTGCCGGTGGATGCTGGCCAGTTCGGTTTCAGCCCCGATGATTGCTTTTTTTTGGACTTCCATCTCTTTTTCGTATCCTCGCACCAGGGCCTGGTCCTGGCCGGCGCGGGTCAACCTGGTTTTTAGCTGGGCGACGATCAGCGGCGTTTCCCCAGCGGCCAGATCGGCGGCGGTTTCCCTGGCCAGGGCACGGACCGCTTCCTCGAAGTCACCGGCGTCCCGTTCGATTCCTTCCATCCGCTTGCGGAAATCGCCGGCGTCCCGCAACTTGTCGAAACAGGCCTGGAGGGTATCGATATATTCCTGAACCTCGACCGGCGAGGCGCCGGCGGCGATGCCGAGGGGGTTTATCGCCTGCGCCCACTCCGCTTGCCATTGGAGGAAAGCTCCCTCGGCATCCTTTCGATCCCCTTCGGCCGTTTTCAGGTTTTCTCTCAAGTCGTGGATGCGGTCCTCCAGGGTTTCCCGCCGCGCTTTTTCAACCTGGGCGTTCCGCACCAGGCTTTCGGCATAACGCAGAAGGGCAGCCATCTCGGCGCCGGGAAATTCCTCCTTGCAGCCCACTCCGGCGAGTTCCGCTGTCAGCAGAAAGCGCAGTTCCCGGCGCCGGGTTTCAAGGTTTTCCAGCTCGGCTGCGATTCCGGCGGCTTCCGCCACCTGAAGCAGGAGCCTGTCAAAGGCACTGAGCCAGGAACGCATCTCCCGGGGGGAGAGGGGCTCGATGGCCGCGGGCGACCACAGCTCCCGCCAGCGACAGCGGGTCCTGGCCCCTTCTTCTTCAGCTCTGGCCAGTGATTCATCAAGGTCCCGCAGCCGTTTTTCGATCTCTTCGGCCCTGGCTTGGAGGGTCGCGTGTTTCTGCACCCGGTCCGCTTCCCGGTAAAGGCGGTCGGCAGTCCCGTCGGCCGCCGCCACCCGCATTTCGAAGGCCTCCGGGAGGGCGTGATGGGGATCGTAATGGCGGCTTTCGGCGGCGACATTCTCGCCGTCTAGCCATTGGCGGCGCAGCAGTTGCCAGCCCCGTTCGCGGTCGGTACGGACCCTGAGCAGTTCCGCTTCGCTGGGAACCTCGCCGGCGTATTCGATTTCACGAAGCTGGGCGGTGAGGTGGTTTTGCTCCTCCTGCAACTGCCGGCGCTCCTCCTGCAATCTTCGCCTGGTTTCGTCGACGACACGAAATTCCTCTTCAAAACGGTTGAGTGTTTCCGGCAAGGGCAGGGGCAGGGCTGTCACCTGTTCCAGCGGTCCCTGCCACAGGCCAAGGCGTTCCAGGCTGTTTTGGCATTTCAGCCACGCCTGTTCCCAGGATTTTTTTCGGGCCAGGATTTCGCTATCCAAATCTCCCGCCTTTTGGGCACGGACAACGGCGAGAGCGAGTTGCGAGGTATCGACCGGAGGAGGCGATTCCGCGAGCATCCTCTGGCAGTCTTCGAGGTTTTGCCTGCTGGTACGCACCAGGCGTTCACTTTGACGCACTGCCTGGATCAGGGCTTCATGGCGATTGGCGAGATGCTGAATGGTCTTTTTTTTGACTAGGCTGGGGCGCAGAGTTTCGATCTCGTCGATAGAGCTGTCCGCCCGGATCAGTTTCAGCAAGCGGCCCGCTTCGGCCCGCAGGGCAATCCGCCGGCCTTCCAGTAGCGGCCGGTCGCTGTTGCCTTTTTTGTACTCCCCAAGCCGCTGATGCAGCTCCTCGATGGCTTCGGCGCGGTCGAGGAGTTCGTGATTGACGGCGATCTCCGTCGTTTTTTCCCGGAGATCGCGCATCCGGTTTCGCGCCGTTTCCAGGCGCAGATGGACTTCCCTTTGCCGTTGCTCCAGGCTTTTGCGGCGTCCCGCAAAATCCTCCGGCAGTTCCACCACCGCGCCCATCTCGGCCAGATTCCTGAGGAGAATCCGCCGCTCCGCCAGATAGGGCAGGGCTCGTTTCAGGCGCTCCAGCTGATTTTTTTCCCGGTTGACCCGGCTGCGCCGGGCGTTGATCTCTGCCAGTTCCTCCTCGGCTTCCCGCAGGGTACGGCGGTGCTCCTGCCATTCCCGACCGGAAAGGGTGACGTCCTTGAGGCGGTCCTGGATTTCCCGGTATTCGTTCAGCGCCGTGGCGATGGCCTGACTGGTGCCCCGGGGGCGGAAAAGCTCATCCCCTTCTTTCTCCAGGTCATCCACAATCCCCTTCAACGAGGCCAGGCCGGTGCCGGCGGCAAAGAGCGCCTGGCCGATTTCCCCCTGCTGGTCCAGGATCCCTTGCCCCCCGCGGACCAGGGTTTCATGGTTGATCCCGTAAAGGGTGGCGAAGGTGTCCTGTTCGAGGCCGTGCAGAAAAGGGGTCAGCAAAGCGGGATCGAGGGGATTGTCGTGCTGGTCGAAAAGACTGTTCTTGTGCCGCTTGCGCCGATAGAAAATAAGCTGGCGGCCGTTATCCATCTGCAGGCAGCCGCCGACCAGGAGCTGGTCGTAGGGATGGAGGAAATTATCGCCGCTGCGCTGGGGAAAACCGAACAAAAGGGCCTGCAACGCCCGCAAAGAACTGCTTTTTCCGGCCTCGTTGGGGCCGTAAACGATATGCAGGCCCGGCGTCTCGGAGGAAAAATCGAGGCGGTGTCCGGAGAAGGGTCCGAAGGCTTTCAGATCGAGCCATTTAATCCGCATGGTTGCCTCCCTGGTGGATTATCTTGGCCGTGAGCAGCTCTTTGACCTCTTCCAGCAACTCTTCCAAAGCCTCTTCCTCTGGGGAAAAAGGGTCACCGTCGCTCAACAGGTCGGTGGGGAGCCGGCTGCGCAGGCGCTCGAATTCGGCAACGAGATCGAGCAGCCGGGACGATTCAAAACGGCAGAGTGTGACCGCCTGGCGCAGGGTGGCCAGGGGGGAATCCTCTCCCGGAGCCTCGTCCTGGCGCTCTTTCCGGCCGGTGTGAAGGAGGATTTTCTCCAGCCAGACATCTCCCAGGCCGGCAGCGGCGGCACGGCATTCCTCCTGCCAATGGGCGCCGCTGCGATAGAGGTGATTGTGGAGAGGCGTTTCCCCCGTTACCATCAGACGCAGAACCACGGGGCGGCCGCCAGCCGACTCCCTTTCCTTGTCGAAGCGCTCGCGGATTCGTTCAAGAAGGGTTTCGGTCCGCTCGCAGCCGGTGGCGTCCACCCGGCAGAGGGACCAGCGGAGGACATCCAGCTCTCGCGTCTCGACCCCCGTCACCTCCCCTTCATTCACGGTTACCAGGGTGCATCCCTTGGCGCCGCTTTCACGGATGTGCCTTCCCTGGATGTTTCCGGAAAAGACGATCCACGGATCGCGGCAGATCTCTTCCCGTTGATGCACGTGCCCCAGGGCCCAGTACTGGTATCCTTTGGCGCGGAGGGCGTCGAGAGTGCATGGGGCATAGTTTTCATGCCCCGGGCGCCCGTTGAGGCTGGTGTGCAGCAGCCCGATGTTGAACAGGGCGGGATCCCCCTGGGGATAATTGCGGGTCAGGTCGTCGCTCACCGCCTTGGCGGAAAAGCTCTGGCCGTGGATGGCCACGCCATAAGCAGAAAGAAAGTGGGTTTCACAGCGGCGATGGGCAAAAAGGGTGACATTGTCCGGGAGCGGCAAGGCGCGGGTTATCTGGTTGGCGGCGTCATGGTTGCCGGAAACCAGGAATACCGGGATGCCCGCTTCCCGCAGCCGTCCCATGCGGTTCACGAAATAGAGGCCGGTGTTGTAGTCTTTCCAGTCACCGTCATAAAGATCGCCGGCAATGAGAACGAACGCCACTTCCTCATCGACGGCCAGGTCGACGAGGTTGTCGAAGGCGCGCCGTGCGGCCGTGCGGATCTGTTCAACGGGAGCGTCCCGGTAGCTTTCAATCCCCCGCAGGGGGCTGTCGAGATGGATGTCGGCGGCGTGCAGGAAACGGAACATGAATCATTCCCCAAAAATATCGATAAGTTAAAATATCCGGTAAGGATCCTGCGGGTGAATCCCATGGGGCCGGGATGACAGCCGGCCCGCCGGCAAGCTTTTCTGTCATCTTGGAAAACTATCATAAAACGCTGGCCGAATACCAGGAGCAAGTCCATGGTTTCGGCCTTGTCTCCATCGGATATCCCTGAGAATGACCGCCAAGGCGGTCCGGCCGGCTGGCTTGATGGCAAAAAAAGCTCCGCCTCGGGCAGAGCAAGGTGAAGAATTCGCCAACATCCTCAGTCGCTGCGGATCATGATCAGAAGCATTTTGAATCTTTGGGCGGCATGAAGGGCGTGGGAGACATGGGCCGGCATGATCAGCATTTCTCCAGCTTTAACCTTCTTGGGCTTGCCGCCGATGGTGATCTCGGCTTCCCCGTCGAGGATGTGGACGACGGCATCGAAGGGGGAGGTATGCTCGGTCAGACCCTGGCCGGCATCGAAGGAAAAAAGGGTGATGTTGCCTACCCCTTTTTTCAGCAGGGTTTTGCTGACCACCGAACCGGCGGCGTAGTCGACGTGGTTGGCCAGATTGAAAGGGGTGCCTTTGGATGTACTGTTGTCCTGGGTCATAACTTGTCTCCTTGGTCTCTCGAAAAGATCCTTTTTGTGGTCATTATGCCCTATGGCGGAGAAAGAGAAAATAACTCAAGTCAATTCCGCCTGAAAACCGATCCTGACGGTTCCGGAATGTTTTGTCCCTCATCGAGGGAATGGAGCGAGACGCCGAATTTTTCCACTGGCTTCTTTCCTTATCCCCGGCACTTGATATACATTAGTTTAAACAAACGGAGCTCTTGCTCTGGTTCAGATCATTCTACAGCAAAGGAGAGACACCATGGTTTTCAAGGTCAAGAACAATGTTTCCTGGGTCGGCAAGATCGACTGGGAATTGCGCAAGTTCCATGGCAACGAACTCTCGACCCACCGCGGTTCCAGCTACAATTCCTACCTCATCGAGGAACGGAAGGTGGCCCTCATCGACACCGTCTGGGCTCCTTTCGGCAAGGAGTTTGTCGACAACCTCGCCGACAGGATCGACCTCAAGAAGATCGACTTCGTCGTCGCCTGCCACGGTGAGGTGGACCACAGCGGCGCCCTGCCGATGCTCATGCATCACATTCCGGAGACACCCATCTATTGCACCGCCAACGGGGTGAAATCCCTCACGGGGCAGTATCACAAGGAGTGGAATTTCAAGGTGGTCAAGACCGGCGACCGCCTCGACCTCGGGGGCAAGGAGCTGGTTTTCATTGAAGCCCCCATGCTTCACTGGCCGGACAGCATGTTCTGCTATCTGACGGGAGACAACATCCTCTTCAGCAACGACGCCTTCGGCCAGCACTATGCCTCCGAGCTGATGTTCAACGACTTGGTGGACCAGTGCGAGCTGTGGGAGGAGGCCCTCAAATACTACGCCAACATCCTGACTCCCTTCAGCGCCCTGGTGACTAAGAAGATCAACGAGGTTCTGGCTCTCCAACTGCCGGTGGATCTGATCTGCCCCAGTCATGGCGTCATCTGGCGTGACAAGCCGCTGCAGGTCGCCGAAAAATACCTGAAATGGGCCGATAAGTATCAGGAAAATCGGATTGCCATCCTTTACGACAGCATGTGGAATGGCACCCGGGTCATGGCGGAAAGGATCGCCGAAGGGATCTGTTCGGCGGATTCCCAAGTCGATGTGCGTTTGTGCAACCTGGCCAAAACCGACAAGAACGAAGCGATCAATGAGGTGTTCAAGGCCAAGGCGATACTGATGGGTTCGCCGACCATCAATAACGGCATCCTGACCGCGGTCGCCGCCAGCCTCGAAGAAATCAAGGGATTGAAATTCCGCGGCAAGAAAGGGGCCGCCTTCGGCTGCTACGGATGGAGCGGCGAAGCGACGGGGATTCTGACCGAGGAACTCAAAAAGGCGGGGTTCGAGATCGTCTGTGAAGGGTTGCGAGTGCCTTGGAAACCGGGCCGGGAAGGGATTTCCCAGTGCCTTGAGTTCGGCCGCAAAATAGCTGAAATCTGCAAATAACGGGGCACTTTCGGGGATAAATCGGCATGAAGTTTCTGCGCCATATCTGGCAGGATCTGAAAAGCGGCGAGAACATTGACGTCTATGTCACCCTGTTGCTCGCTATCGGGCTCAGCGTCGCTTCGAAAACGGGGGTCGGGGGGGACATGGTCCCTTCCCTGACCCTCGCCATCCTCGCCATGGTTGTCATCATTCTCTTCGGTACCCGGCGCCGCATCGACGAATTGGCAGGCCGCCTCAGTGAGGGGCGTGCCTTTCTGGTCCCGCGCCGCCCTGATCTGGAGGAACGGCTGCGCAACGCCCGCACCGTTTCTATCAACGGCATCACCTTGGCAGGAACCAGCGCCCAGTTGCTGGCGGTATTGAAGGATTGTTTCACCCGCGGCGGTCGCGTCCGCTTGCTGCTCATGGACCCCGACCATCATGCCCTGGAAATCGCCGGCTTCCGTTTCTACAAGCACCAGGATCAGGAAAAGCTGCGGCGTGAAGTCCGCCATGCCCTGGACAACTTTGAAACCCTCCTGCCATGCCGCCGCACGCCGGAGGACTGTCAGATCGGGTTGCTGCCGACGCTTCCTCCCTACGGTATCTGGCTGATCGACGCCGATACCCCGAAGGCGGAAATCTGGGTGGAGGTTTACTCTTTCAAAGATGTGACCCAGCCTACTTTTCACCTTCTTCCCAACCGGGATGAAGTCTGGTTCGAGTTTTTCCGGCAGCAGTTTGAACGGATGTGGGAATCCCGCATTCCTTGGGATCCGACGAAAAAGGAGAAAGAAATCCCATGATCTGGGAAGAACTGAAACGGGCGCTGGAGACCCTTTCCCTGGAGGGGCCGGTCACCCTGGCGGAGATCCGGGACCGGCACCGGTGCCTGATCAAGAAATTTCACCCCGATGCCGGCGGCGCGGAGGATGGGCGCATCCGCGAGATCAACGCTGCCTACCGGATTCTTTCGGAATACTGCCGGGAATATCGTTTTTCCTTTACTCGGGAGGAGTTTCTCGACCAAAATCCCGAGGAGCGCCTGCGGCAGCAGTTTGCCAACAGCGTGGTCTGGGGACGGGAGAAGTGAAAAAGGGGCCATCGGCCCTTTTTTCCATTGCGCTGTGAACCTCAGATGTCACCGGATAAGGCGAAACCAAAGGTTTTAAGTCAGTGGCAAGCCACTATCGGCTGCCAGCTCATAGTTTCAAGGTATCTGCTCCTGCACCGGGGCTCCGCCCCGCGCCCCTCTTCCTTTTTGCGCGCCCAAAAAGGAAGCGAAAAAGGGCGCCCCGTTGACTGGCCCGCCGAAGGACGGCGGCATTCCGGCTGCGCCAACAATGGGGTTGGAAAAGCAAAGGCTCCAAAGCAGGGGGTCAAAAGCCTTTCCACTCCAATTTTTCCGCTCGCCGGAGAAGCGGAAAGGCAAACATAAAATCTGTTATTTCAATATCTCCGGTCGGCGAACTCCACCCAGCCGCCGGCCTCCACCAGCGCCCGGTCGAAGGAAGTGATTGCAAATTGAATGGCTTCTTTCGTCCCCGCCGCTTCGGCGCTGATACGAGAGTTTTCCAGGTCAACGGAGATGGTGACTTCCCCTTTCCGCGCCAGGGCGAAAAGCTTTTCCAGATCCGCTTCGGGGAGTTCGATGGCCAGCATCCCGCAGTTGAACATGTTCTGGCGAAAGATGCGGGAAAAGCTGCCGGCGATCAGGGTATGGATGCCGTTGACCTCGAAGGCCCAGGCGGCGTGTTCCCGGGAGGAACCGCAGCCGAAGTTGCTGCGCGCCACGACGACCCCGGCGCGGGCCAGTTTTTCCCCTTGCGGATCAAACCCCTCCAGCTTGAGGTCTTCCAATAAATAAGGTTTCAACGCCTCTTTCGTGACCTCCGTCAGATAGCGGGCGGGAATGATCTCGTCGGTGTTGATATCCGACCGGTCCAGAAAAACGGCCGGTCCGCTGAAATTTTTCGCCATGACTTTACATCCTCTTTATCCGCTTATGCCGTACAGAAAGTTCGGGGATCGGTGATGACGCCGGCAATGGCCGTGGCCGCGGCGGTGGCGGGGCTGACGAGATGGACCATTCCGCCCTTGCCCATGCGGCCGTTGAAGTTGCGGTTGCTGGTGGAAACGCACACCTCGCCCGCGGCCAGCACCCCGTTGCTCATTCCCAGACAGGCGCCGCAGGTCGGATTGGTGACGCAGAACCCGGCGCTCATGAAGGTTTCGATGATCCCCTCGGCCAGGGCCTCCTGGAAGATCTTCGGAGTCGCCGGAGAGACAATGCCGCGTACCCTCTCGGCGATTTTTTTTCCTTTGAGAATAGCCGCGGCGACGCGCAGATCCTCAATGCGGCCGTTGGTGCAGGTGCCGATATAGACCTGGTCGACGGCGCTGCCGGCCATCTCGGTCACCGGTTTTACGCAGTCCGGTTTGTATCCATAGGTGACCTGGGGTGCCAGGGCGGAGACGTCAAAGCGCCATTCCTGTTCATAGACCGCGTCGGCATCGGAATGCCACTTGCGGAAATCGGCGACGGCGTCGTCGATGTCGGCATAGTCGTTGCCGATGAAGGGCCACAGGTATGCGGCGGTGGTCCGGTCGGGAAGGCAGATCCCCGAGGTTCCGCCGGCCTCGATGGCCATGTTGGCAACGGTCATCCGTGATTCCATGGACATGGCGTTGATCACCGGCCCGACGAACTCGATGACTTTATCCGTGGCGCCGTTGACGCCGAGCTGTCCGATCACGTAGAGGATCACGTCCTTGGCGAAGACCATTGGCGGCAGTACGCCCTCGAGATGAACCCGGATCGTCTTGGGATCGCGGAAGGCGCAGACCCCTTTGAGGATGCCGACCTCCAGATCGGTGGTACCGACCCCGGCGGCAAAGGCCCCGAAGGCGCCGTGGGTGCAGGTATGACTGTCCCCCATGATGACGGTGTAACCGGGCCGGATGAAGCCTTTTTCCGGAAACAGAGCGTGACAGACACCGTTGCGGCCGACGTCGAAGAAGTCAGCGATGCCGTGGCGGCGCGCCCAGTCCCGAAGGATCTTGGCCTGCAGGGCGGTTTTACTGTCTTTTGAAGGGGTGACGTGGTCGATCACCGCCTTGATTCTGGTCGCATCGAAGACCCGGTCCTTGCCCCGCGCCGCCAGATCGCAGACGGCCACCGGTGTGGTGATCTCGTGGCAGAAGACCCGGTCGATGTCAAGGACCTGGGTGCCGGGGAAAGGGCGGTCCCGCAGGTGCGCCGCGAATATCTTTTCGGCAATGGTTTTTCCCATGTTCATTCCTTCCTAACCCGATCGCTCCCCAATAACGGGAATCTATTCATCCCTCATAAATAGCTTAATGCGACGAGGGAAGCAACAACCTGGATACTTCCCTCTTTCTTTTTTCCGCCCGGGAATCACAAGCTGGGTTTCTTGGTGCCGTTATGCCGCGAGTAGAGCCGGTTGATGGCATTGATGAAGGCCTTGGCGCTGGCGACGATGATATCGGGGTGGGCCCCCTGGCCGATGACCTCGCGGCCGTCTTCCTCGAGCCGAACGGTGGCCTCCCCTTGGGCGTCGGTGCCACCGGTGATGGCGTCGATGGAAAACTGCAGCAGGCGCGCCTTGCTCTTGGCCAGCTTGCGGATCGCCTTGAAGGTGGCATCCACCGGGCCTTCGCCGATCACGGCCACTTTCTTGAGTTTGTCGTCGATTTCCATTTCCACGGTGGCGGTCGGCGCCGCAAAGGAACCGGAAGAGACATTCATCTGCACCAGTTTGTATTTCTCCGGGGCGCGGATGATCTCATCGGCGATGATGGCGTCGAGGTCCTCGTCGAAGATCTGCTTCTTCTTGTCGGCCAAAGCCTTGAAGCGAACGAAGGCTTTTTCCATATCCTCGGCGGAAAGGTCGTAGCCGAGGCTGTCGATCCGCTGCTTGAAGGCATGACGTCCGGAGTGCTTGCCAAGCACCAGTTTGTTCTGGTTGAGGCCGATCGATTCGGGAGTCATGATTTCGTAGGTCGATTTTTCCATCATCACTCCGTGTTGGTGGATGCCGGCTTCGTGGGCAAAGGCGTTGGCGCCGACGATGGCCTTGTTGGGCTGAACCATGATGCCGGTAATGGTGGACAGGAGCCGGCTGGTGGCATAGATGTGGGTGGTCTCGATATTGGTCCGGTAAGGAAGGATGTCGTTGCGGACGTTGAGGCTCATCACCACCTCTTCCAGAGAGCAGTTCCCGGCCCGTTCGCCGATGCCGTTGATGGTGCACTCCACCTGCCGCGCTCCGGCCTCGATGGCGGCCAGGGAGTTGGCCACCGCAAGCCCCAGATCGTTGTGACAATGAACCGAGAGAATCGCTTGATCGATATTGGCAACCTTTTCTTTCAGATAGCGGATGATGTTGAAATACTCCGACGGGATGGTGTAGCCGACGGTGTCGGGGATATTGACGATGGCCGCTCCGGCTTCGATCACCGCTTCCACCACCCGCGCCAGGAAGGGAAGGCGGGTTCTTACCGCATCCTCGGCGGAGAACTCGACGTTGGCCGTGTAGCCGCGGGCGCGCTTCACCGCTTCCACTGCCTTGGCCACCACTTGTTCCTCGTCCATCTGCAGTTTGTATTTCATGTGCACATCGCTGGTGGCGATAAAGGTGTGAATGCGGCCCCGTTCCCCGGCGTATTTGACAGCCTCCCAGACACGGTCGATGTCCTTGGCGTTGGCCCGGCAGAGACCGGCGATTTCACAGTGCTTAATGGTCTGGGCAATTTTCCGGGTGGCTTCGAAATCGCCGTCGGAGGCGATGGGAAAACCGGCCTCGATGACATCGACCTTGAGTTTTTCCAGCTGATGGGCGATACGCAGTTTTTCATCCACGTTCATGCTGGCGGATGGGGCCTGTTCCCCGTCTCTCAAGGTGGTGTCGAAAATCCTGATTCTGTTGTCCGTGCTCATAATGGGCTCCTTCTCCGGTGATGATGGACGAAAAAAACGTTGACGAAATATCGACCTTTCAAGGCTTTGAAAATAAAAAAAGCTTTCGCCCCACAACAGGGGCGAAAGCTTTCAGCTTCGCGGTACCACCCTGATTCCATCCCCCAAAGGGGACGCTCAATGCACCATTAACGCAGGCTAACGACCGAAGCTAGCGGCGCGGGAAAAAATGCGCCGTTCACCCAGGCAGCTCCGAGGCGAGTTCGGCCGGATCCTGTGCCGGCTCGCAGCGACCGCCGGCTCTCTGAAACAGGATGAAAAAGCCTACTACTCCTCTTCAACGCTTTTTTAAACTGTGTTTTAAATTGGTATCAGACCTCTCCTGACCTTGTCAACACAAATTTTCACGCCTTTAAGAAAAGCGTTCTTGTTCAGCTTGTCCCGCCGCCTTCTTCTTTCGGTTTTTTCCGCCACCGCAGAAGACGCAGCAGGTAGGTCAGCGGCCCGGAAATCATGTAGGCGATAAAAATGGTGAAAATGAAGATTTCCGGTTTGGCGACAATGACGATGATGGCAATGATCGCCAGCACGAGAAAGGCAAAGGGCTGGCGTTTGAACAGCTCCGGATCCTTAAAAGAAAAATAACGGAAATTGCTGACCATCAGGAAGGCGAGGATGTAGATGAGGAGCAGCACCGAAATCTTTTTTACCGTTCCCGATCCGCCGAGGTAATAGAAAAGGAGAACGCAGGAGGCCAGAATCGAGGCGGCGGCAGGAATCGGCAGGCCGACGAAGCGTTTCGACTCGACGGTGTTGATCTGGACGTTAAAGCGGGCCAGCCGCAGCGCTCCGCAGGCCACGTAGAGAAACGCCGCCAGCCAGCCGATCTTGCCGTAGGGACGCAGCGCCCAGGTGTAGATGAGCAGGGCCGGGGCCACCCCGAAAGCGACGAGATCCGCCAGGGAATCGTACTCGATGCCGAAGCGGCTGGTGGTTCCGGTCAGGCGCGCCACCTTGCCGTCCAGCACGTCAAATATACCGGACACCAGAATGAACCACGAAGCGGTGTAGTAATCGCCGTTCAGCGTCGAGACGATGCCGTAGAAGCCGGCGAAAAGGCTGCCGGTGGTGAACAGGTTGGGGAGTATATAGACCCCCTTGCGGAGGCTTTCGAAACGTTCCCCCCGTTCGGGACGAACCGTTGGCTCACTCATTCCATGTACCCGATGATGGTTTCTCCGCCGATGGCGCGATCGCCGGTGCGCACGGCCGCCTGGGTTCCTTTGGGAAGATAGATGTCAACGCGGGAGCCGAAGCGGATCAGGCCGTAACGCATCCCTTTGGTCAGAGCATCGCCGATCCGGGGGTAGCTGACGATGCGGCGGGCGATCAGGCCGGCGATCTGCACCACGAGAAGACGCTTGCCCTTTTCCGTTTCCAGAAGGATGCCGGATTGTTCGTTGAGGTCGCTGGCCTTGTCGAGGGATGCGTTGAGGAATTCACCTTTGCGATAGAACATGTCCACCACCTTCCCGGAGAAGGGTACACGGTTGACATGGACATCGAAAACCGACATGAAGATACTGATCTTCAGTGCGTCATCCTTCAGGAAACGGTCTTCTTTGACCTCGCCGACGAAAACTACCTTGCCGTCGGCGGGGGAGATCACGGCCTTGGTTTCGACGGGGGTGGAGCGCTCCGGGTTGCGGAAGAAGTAGACGGTAAAGAGGGTCAGGATCAGCAGCAGGAGGGCCAGGAGGCTCCAGCCAAGCAGGGCGAAAACGAGAGTGATGAAAGCGAAGAGGAGGATAAAGGGGTATCCTTCTTTGGCAATCGGCTGATTGTTGTTGATCATCGGTCATCTCCTTTTCTCGATGCTTCCGGTGCAGTTCCTTCTGTTTGGTCCGTCACTCGGTGTCCCGGTCAACCAACTGGTTGCTGCCGATCCAGCTCATCATGGAGCGCAGGCGTGACCCCACCTCTTCGATGGAATGGGCGGCTCCTTTGCGGCGCAGGGCCGAAAGCACCGGTTTGTTGGCGCGGTTTTCCAGCATCCATTCGCGGGCGAACTCGCCGTCCTGGATCTCGCGCAGGATGTCTTTCATGACCTTTCTGGTCTCGTCGGTGATGATGCGCGGGCCGCGGGTCAGATCACCGTATTCAGCGGTATTGGAAATGGAGTAGCGCATGCTGGCGATGCCGCCGGCATACATCAGATCGACGATCAGTTTTAATTCATGCAGGCATTCGAAATAGGCCATCTCCGGGGCATACCCCGCTTCCACCAGGGTTTCGAAACCGGCCTGGACCAAGGCGGTGGCGCCGCCGCAGAGGACCACCTGTTCACCGAACAGATCGGTTTCGGTTTCTTCGCGGAAGGTGGTTTCAATGATGCCGGCGCGGCCGCCGCCGATGCCGCTGGCGTAGGCCAGGGCCACTTCCTTGGTCATTCCCGAGGGATCCTGGTGGATGGCGATCAGGCAGGGTACGCCGCTGCCGTTCTTGTATTCATGACGCAGCATGTGGCCAGGCCCTTTAGGGGCCACCATGAAGACGTTGATGTCCTTACGGGGAACGATCTGCCCGAAGTGGATGTTGAAGCCGTGGCCGAAGGCGAGGAAGGCTCCCTCTTTGAGATTGGGCGCGATCTGTTCCCGGTAGATGTCCCCCTGGAGTTCATCGGGGGCCAGAAACATGATTACATCGGCCTTTCTTACCGCTGCCGGGGTTTCGGAAACCTCGAAGCCGGCTTTTTCGGCCTTTTTCCAGGTGGGGCTGCCGGCGGCTCCCTCGGCGACGATGACCGCGTAACCACTGTCCCTGAGGTTGTTGGCATGGGCATGTCCCTGGCTGCCGTAACCGATGATGGCGATCGTTTTTCTCTGCAGAACTTCCTGGCTGGCATCCTTGTCGTAATAGACCTTCATCTTCCCTCCTTGATGTTTCGTTTATTTTTCCACAACCTTGGGGCCGCGTCCCAGCACCACGGGACCGGTCCGAACCAGCTCGCGAATGCCCATCGGCTTCAGCAGTTCGACAATGGCCTCAACCTTGCCGGGGGTTCCGGTCACCTCGATGGTATAACAACGCGGCGCCACATCGACCACCTTGGCGCGGAAGATATCGGCGATACGCAGCACCTCGGCGCGGGTATCCTCCTCGGCGCTCACCTTGATGAGAGCCATCTCCCGTTCGACGCGGTCCTGGCCGGTGAAATCGATCACGCGGATGGTATTGATCAGCTTGTGAAGCTGTTTGTTGATCTGTTCGAGGATTCTTTCGTCCCCATGGGTAACGATGGTCATCCGGGAAATGGCCGGGTCCAGCGTCGGCGCAACGGAGAGACTTTCAATATTGAAACCCCGCCCGGAAAAGAGCCCGGCAACCCGCGCCAGAACTCCGAATTCGTTTTCAACCAACACCGAAATGATATGTTTCATGGCAGATGTTTTCCTTTGCGCCTGGCTGTCAGGAGGAGAGAACCATCTCGTTCAGAGCCTTGCCGGCGGGAACCATGGGAACGACGTTCTCCTCCCGTTCCACTTTGAACTCCATGATCACCGGCCCCGGCACGTCGAAGGCGCGCCGGATGGTCTCCTCCACCTCGTCGGGACGGCTGACGCTGAAGCCGACCGCTCCGTAGGCCTCGGCCAGCTTGACAAAGTCAATGGGAACCTCGAGAACGGTTTGGCTGTAGCGCCTCTGGAAGAAGAGCTGCTGCCACTGGCGCACCATCCCCAGGTAGTTGTTGTTGAGAATGACGATCTTGACCGGCAACTGAAACTGGACCAGGGTGGCCAATTCCTGGGAGTTCATCTGAAAGGAGCCGTCGCCGGAGATGTCGATGACGCGCCGTTCGGGGAAGGCGACCTGGGCGCCCAGGGCGGCGGGAAGGCCGAATCCCATGGTGCCGAGCCCCCCCGAGGTGAGGAAGGTGCGGGGGCGGCTGAAATCGAAGAACTGGGCCGTCCACATCTGATGCTGGCCGACCTCGGTGGTGATGATGGCATCATCCGGCGCCAGCTCCCGCAGCTTTTCGATGACGAACTGGGGCTTGATCACCAAAGACGACGGCGTGTAGCGCACCGGATGGCTCTCTTTCCAGGCGGCGATACGGCTTCGCCAGGACGCGGTCTCCTCCCGTGCCCGCTTCATCTCCTCGGGGAATTCGGCCAGCTGGGTGACGATTTTTTCCAGAACATCGTGCAGGTCGCCGACGATGGGCAGATCGACGCGGACGTTTTTCTTGATGGAGGTGGGGTCGATATCGATATGGATGATCTTGGCGTGGGGAGCGAAATGAGGGACGCTTCCCGTTACCCGGTCATCGAAACGGGCGCCCACGGCGACCAGAAGATCCGCTTCGGTGACCGCCATATTGGCATAATAGGTGCCGTGCATCCCCAGCATACCCAGGGAAAGGGGGTGCTTCTTGGGGAAGGCACCCATCCCCATGAGGGTCGTCGTTAACGGTATCTCGAGAGTCTCTGCCAGCTGGTGGAGCCAACGGGCCGCGTCGGGGGTGTTGGCGCCGCCGCCCACGTAAATCACCGGATGTTTCGCGGCCAGGATCATCTTCACCGCTTTTTCCACCTGGCGCAGATTGCCGCTGTAGGTCGGCTTGTACCCTGGCAGACTGACCGTTTCCGGGTAGTCAAAATTGGCGGATGTTACCTGGATGTCCTTGGGGAAGTCGATGAGCACCGGCCCGGGACGCCCGGTGCGGGCGATGAAAAAGGCCTCCTTGATGATGCGGCACAGATCCTGGATATCCTTGACCAGGTAGTTATGTTTGGTGATGGGCCGGGTAATGCCGACGATATCGGCTTCCTGAAAGGCGTCGTTGCCGATCAGCGGCGTGGGCACCTGGCCGGTGATGACCACCAGCGGTACGGAATCCATGTAGGCGGTGGCTATGCCGGTCACCGTATTGGTGGCGCCGGGACCGCTGGTGGCGATCACCACCCCGACCTTGCCGGTGGCGCGGGCGTAGCCGTCGGCGGCATGGACCGCCGCCTGTTCGTGGCGGGTCAATATGTGATGGATGGGGGAATCGACCAGGTCATCATAGATGTTGATGACCGTTCCGCCGGGAAAACCGAAAACGGTTTCGACTCCCTCCAGGCGGAGGCATTCCAGAAGTATCTTCGAACCGGTCATTTTCACGTAAAAACTCCTCAAACTTCGCTTGGCCGGAAAAAAAGATTTATTCCAACACGGCGCCTTTTGCCGCGTTCTGCACCAACAGGGAATAGCGTTTCAGGTATCCCTGGGTAATCTTTGGCCGGAATGGCTTGAGATGGGCCCGCCGCTCAGCGATCTCGGCGGCTGTCAAGTCCGCTTCAAGCAAGTGGCGTTCCAGCGAAATGCGGATACGGTCGCCGTCTTTCAGCAGAGCGATCAACCCCCCCTCGGCGGCTTCGGGGGAGACATGACCGATACAGGCGCCGCGGGTTCCTCCGGAAAAACGCCCGTCGGTAATCAAAGCGACGCTCTCCCCCAAGCCCTGGCCCATGATGTACGAGGTCGGAGCCAGCATCTCCTGCATGCCGGGGCCCCCCTTGGGACCCTCGTAGCGGATTACCACCACATGCCCCGGCCTGACCTTCCCCGCCAGAATGCCCTCACAGGCTTCGCTCTGGCTGTCGAAGATAATGGCCTCGCCTTCAAAATTGAGCATCGACGGAGCCACCCCCGCTTTTTTGACCACCGCCCCCTGCTCCGCCAGGTTGCCGTGAAGAATGGTCAGGCCGCCGTCGGCGGAATAGGGGGTGTGCAGGGATCGAATGACTTCGCGATCCAACACTCGGGCGGCGGCGATGTTTTCACCCAGAGTCTGGCCCGTAACCGTGAGGCAAGAGGGGTCGATCAATCCGGGAATGGTCGATATCTCCCTGAGAATGGCGCTGACCCCGCCGGCGCGGTCCACATCCTCGATGTGAAAATGGGAGGAGGGCGAAACCTTGCAGATGTTGGGGCAGCGTTCCGATATCTTGTTGATGTGGACGAGATCATAGGCCACCTGGGCCTCATGGGCGATGGCCAGGGTGTGGAGAACGGTATTGGTGCTCCCGCCCATGGCCATGTCGAGGGCGAAGGCATTGTCAATGGCGGCCGCGGTGACGATGTCCCGGGGCAGGGGGCCGGCGACGGTCGCCATGGCCACGCTGCGGCGCGCCGCGGCGCGGTAGAGATCCTGGCGGCGGGGATCGACGGCGAGAACGGTGCCGTTGCCGGGCAGAGCGATGCCGATCGCTTCGCAAAGGCAGTTCATCGAATTGGCGGTGAACATTCCGGAACAGGAGCCGCACCCCGGGCAGGCGTGCTTCTCGATGGCCGCCAACTCGGCATCACTTATCTTGTGCTGGCCGTGGGCTGCCACCCCTTCAAACACGCTGATGAGGTCCAGAGCCTTGCCGTCCGGACTTTTCCCGGCGGCCATCGGGCCGCCGCTGACAAAGATGGTGGGGATGTTGACCCGCAAAGCCCCCATGAGCATGCCGGGGATGATTTTATCGCAGTTGGGAATGCAGATCAGGGCGTCAAAACAATGGGCACTGACCATTGACTCGACACAATCGGCAATCAGTTCGCGGCTCGGCAGGGAATACTTCATGCCGTCATGGCCCATGGCCACGCCGTCGCAGATGCCGATGGTATTGAATTCGAAGGGGACGCCGCCGGCCCGGCGGATTTCATCCTTGATCACGGCGGAAACGCGGTCGAGATGGACATGGCCGGGGATGATCTCGTCAAAGGAATTGCAGACGCCGATAAACGGCTTGCCGAAATCTTCATCCTGCAAACCGACGGCACGGAGTAGGCTGCGGTGCGGCGCCCTGACCCAACCCTTTTTGATTTTATCGCTGTTCATATTGCCACCTCTTAAAATTAACCCCATGAAAGCTCAGGAAAAGGTCCCGACAACGGCGCCCCTGATAATTGAAAGGGTTCGGGCCAGAACCCGAACCCTTTCAATTATCAGGGAGATGGGAAACCAGTCATTGGCGATAGTTTTTGCGGATACTTTCCATTTCATCCTTGCCGGCCAGTTTCAGTTTCTGGATGTTCTTTCGCTCGAACTCTTCCTCAGGGGTCAGAAAACGCTTGCCGTTCAACCGGGCCAGTTCCTTTTCCAGCAGCACGTGTTCTTCGTAGAGTTTACGAAAGCGGGGATTTTCTTCCCGCAACTGCCGGATCAACTGCATTTCTTTTTCATCCATCGAAAACCTCCTCGGCGACGGCTCCGCAGCCAGTGATAGTTCTCCAAAAATAAAAAAAACAACTACTTTTGTCAACGGGCAATCATCGCGAAGCCATTTTTGCAGCCCAGGCGATTTCCGCCTCCGAAGGACGGATGTAGACCGGGCACAACCGCTCTGGTGAGACGCCGTGCCCCTCTATGTATCCCCGCCACGCCAGCAGGGCGGCGTTGGAGGCCCGCGGCAGGTGCGTTGGTTCCGGCGGGAAAAAAGCCCGCCCTTTTATTCCCTTTTCCAATAGCGCATGATAGGCCAAAGCGCCGCTGCCGATAAAAACGGCCGCACCGGAAAGGGTGGCCAGCAATCGCTCCGGAGCCAGGACTGTTTCCTTGCCAAGGGCTTCGGGAAATCCCTGACGGCAGTCGAAGGGGGCGGCATAGACCTCGTTTTTACGGGCGTCGATGAGGGACCAGACCGGAAAACGGCAAAAGGGAAGCTGCATGGCCAGTGTGGCCAGGGAGGATACGCCGACCACCGGTCGCTGCCGGGCCAGGGCCAATCCTTTGACCGTCGCCAGGCCGACCCGCAGGCCGGTAAAGGATCCGGGGCCGACGACGGCCGCAAAGAGGTCCAGGTCACCGATGGCCCAACCGGTGCGCTGGAGAAGTTCCGCCACGGCTCCCAGCAAATGGACGGTGTGATGCTCGGCGGTATTGATGAACGTTTCTCCGAGAAGCTGGTCTCCCTGCGACAAAGCGATGCTGGCACAGGGGGTGGAGGTGTCGAGGGTCAGCTGTCTTTCAGCCACTCCCGCCTCCCAAAAAAAGCCGGACCAGATCGTTGTAGAAGGCCAAGCCCATCAACAGCAGGAGAAAAACCAAACCGATCTGTTGGGCCAGCTCCCGGGTGCGCAGGGACAAGGGGCGACGGATCACCATCTCGCAGAAATTGAAAAAGATATGACCGCCATCGAGGATTGGGATCGGCAACAGGTTGAGGATGCCTAGTTGTATGCTTAAAAAGGCCAGGATCGACAAAATGCTGGTGAAATCGGTCTGGGCGGCATGGCCGGCGAGCTGGACGACGGTGATCGGCCCGCCGATGTTTTTGGCCGATACCTCGCCGAACAGCAGTTTCTTGATAAAGAGAAAGGTGAGCTCGATCAGATCCCAGGTTCTGGAGGCTCCCTCCCGGATCGAATCAGCCAGGCCGAAACGCTTGGTGACGGTTTCCTGAAGCGGAGCGATGCCGATCAGATAAAGGGAGGCCGTCCCCCGTTCTTCCTTTTCCGCCCAGATGGTGAATTCGACTCGTTCCCCCTGCCGGTCCACGAGGTAGCGACCCGGTTTTTCCTTCAGTTCCTGAACGATTTCCCGGATGTCGTACCAGGAATCGATTTGACGCTCGTCGATGGCCAGGATCAGGTCACCGATCTTCATGCCCGCCTTGGCCGCAGCGCGACCAGGCATCAGGGCGCCGATCCGGGCATCCTGCTGCGGAAGAAGGCCAAGGGACTGCAAGCCTTCCAGACCGCCATCCTTGGGATCGGCCAAGATGACGGCGATTTTTTCCTCGTCGCGTTCCAAGGTAAAACGCAACGGGGCGCCGAGATTCGCAAGAATCGCTTTTTCCGCGCCTTCCCAAGAGGAAACCGGTTTTTCGTTGACCGCAAGGATACAGTCGTGCGCCTGGAAGCCGGCACTCATCCCTTTCGATGGGGAGGCCACATAACCGATGCACGGGGGCTTTTCAAGGAAGGCCGGCATCGGCACGCCGATCAGGTAGGCCCAGGGAAGCAGGAGAAAGGGGAACAGCAGATTCATGACCGGCCCCGCCAGCACAATGAGGGTTCTCTGCAGGGGGGATTTGGCGGCAAAGGAGCGTTCCTCGTCGGCGGGGAGAAGCTCCAGGTTTTCATCCTCCTTTTCAGGATGTTCGCCGAGCATCTGGACATATCCGCCGAGGGGCACGGCGCAGATCTTGTACTCCGTTTCTCCCCATTTCCGCGACAGCAGGCGGGGACCGAAGCCGAGGGAAAATTTGAGGACCTTTACATTCATGAATTTGGCCACGCAAAAATGGCCGAGTTCGTGGATGAAGATCAATATCCCCAGCATAAGGATACCGGCGAGAATGGTCATCATAAACCCTCCACCAGGGCGGTTGCGGAGATCATGGCCGCGGTTTCCCGTCCCCAGCGGTCGGCGGCGAGAACCGTTTCCAGATCCCGGATGGGCACGGGCTCGTGCCGCTCCAAAGTGCGGCGGATGACCAGAGGAATATCCGGAAAAGCGATCTCTCCCAGAAGAAAACGCTCCACGGCGACTTCGTTGGCGGCGTTGAGGACGGCAGGGGCGGTTCCTCCATGCTGCAAAGCTTCATAAGCCAGTCCCAGGCATGGAAAGCGCCGCGAATCGACCTCGAGGAAGGTCAGCTTCCCCAACGCGCAGAGGTCCAGAGGGGGCAGATCGAGGGAAATCCTCTCCGGATAGGAGAGGGCGTAGGCGATGGGGGTTTTCATATCGGGGATCCCCAGTTGGGCGATGACCGCGCCGTCGCGGTACTCGACCATGGAGTGAACGATGCTTTGCGGATGAATATGGACATCGATTTTATCCGCCGGCACGTCGAAAAGCCAGCGGGCTTCGATTACCTCCAGCCCTTTGTTCATCATCGTGGCGGAATCGATGGTAATTTTCCTTCCCATGTGCCAGTTGGGATGAATCAGTGCCGCGGCGGGGGTCACCTTTCGTAACTGGTCGAGGGGCAGATCCCGGAAAGGGCCCCCCGAAGCGGTGAGAATGAGCCGACGGACATCTTTTCTGCGGTGCCCCTGAAGAGATTGAAAGATGGCGGAATGCTCGCTGTCGACGGGAAAAAGCTGAACATTGCGGCGGCGGACCGTTTCCATGATCAGGGGACCGGCGGCCACCAGGGTCTCCTTGTTGGCCAGGGCTACATCCTTGCCTGCCTCGATGGCGGCCAGCGTGGGAATGAGGCCCGCCGAGCCGACGATGGCGGAGATCACCAAATCTGTTTCGGCCCCGCTGGCACAGGCCGTCAACCCCTCCGCACCGAAAAGGATCTCCGTCCCGTGGCTGGTGGCGAGGCGTTGTTTCAGTTGTGCCGCCCGCTCCTCATCGGGGACCGCCACCCTTATGGGTGAGAACCGGCGAACCTGGTCGGCCAGCAGGTTGAGGTTGCTGTTGCCGGTGAGGGCGCTTACCCGGAATCGGTCCGGGTGAGCGGCGACGATTTCCAGAGCACTGGTGCCGATGGAACCGGTACTGCCGAGGATGGCCAGATTCTTCATGGCATAGCATCAATCCGCAAACTTTTCATGCAGCGACGAGCCGAGCATAGTAATAAACCGCCGGGAAAGCGAAAAGGAGGCTGTCGAGGCGGTCGAGAAGCCCACCATGGCCGGGGATGGCGGAACCGGAGTCTTTCACCCCGTAACTGCGCTTGATCAGCGACTCAAAAAGGTCTCCCAGCGGTCCCAGCACTCCCAGCAGAAGGCTGATCGCGAGACAGTCGATCGGTTTCAGAGATGGGAAAAATATTACCTTGGCAAGAACAACGGCGCTCATGCTTCCGGCCATTCCTCCGGCGAGACCCTCCCAGCTTTTTTTGGGGCTGATGGCCGGGTAAAGACGGTGGCGGCCCAGAGACGAGCCGACGAAATAGGCCGCGGAATCGTTGATCATGACGGCTGCCAAGGCCAAAAATATCCATTTCCTTCCATTCGGCAGATCGATGAGCAGGTTCAGATGGCCGAGAAGAAGAGGGATGTAGAGAAAACCCAGGAAGACCAGTCCAAGATGATTGATCACCGTCTGCAGATCCTGAAAGCGAAGCAGAAAAAGGATCGCCGCAAGTATGAAAAGCAAAACCCAGATGCCCCAGGGGAGGCCGCTTTTCTGCCATTGGGGGAGCCAGACAAGTAAAGAACCGGCAAGGATAGCCAGACCTTTTTCCAGGCCGCGCTGCTGCGGCAGACAGATGGAGTAAAACTCGAAAAGCCCCCAACCCGCCAGGATCATGACAATGCCGCCGAACCAGGGCCGGGGCGCAAGGGTGATCACCAGGACCAGCAGGGGTATGGCCACCAGAGCGGTAAGGATCCGTTGTTTGATGGCTACCTCCCGCCGGCGAAGAGACTTTTTTCCGGTTCTGGGCGGACCAGACCAAAACGCCGCTTGCGTCGGGAAAATTCCTCGAGGGCCGATAAAAGTTCTTGTTTCCCGAAGTCGGGCCAGGTCACGTCGGAAAAAACCATTTCGCTGTAGGCCAATTGCCAGAGCAGGAAATTGCTGATTCTTTTTTCTCCGCCGGTGCGGATCAGCAAGTCGGGATCGGGCAGATCAGCGGTATCGAGGCAGCTGGAAAAGGTGTCCTCATCGATGTCTTGGACGCCAAGCCGGCCCTCTTTGACATCCATGGCCAAACAGCGCGCAGCGCGGGTGATTTCGTCCCGTCCTCCATAGGAGAGAGCCAGGGTGAGCACCATTTCATGACAGTTGGCGGTCTTCGCCACTGTCGCTGCAATCTCCTGGCGGGCGCCCTCAGGCAGCCGTTCTTTGGCGCCGATGACATGGAAATGGATACCCTTGGCAGCCATCTGGGGGGCTTCTTCGCGCAGAAACTGAACCAAAAGACGCATCAGCCCATCGACCTCGCCTTGGGGCCTTCCCCAGTTTTCGGTACTGAAGGCGAAAAGGGTCAGAAAACCGATCCCCAGCCGGCGGCACTCTTCCACCACTCGGCGCACGCTTTTGGCCCCCTCTCGGTGACCGGCGATGCGGGGCAGCATCCGTTTTTCGGCCCAGCGGCCGTTGCCGTCCATGATGATGGCGAGATGACGGGGAATTTCCATGAAAGACACCATTTCGAGTTCTCTTGAAAAATAAAAGCTAACACGAAAATCCTTGACCTAGCAAGGGCGGGAATCCTCCCGGTGAAAGAACTTTTCTCCAAGGTTCCCTTCAATGTTCCAAAAAATGATTTGCCGGCGGCGGGAATTTTGTTATATGTGCTATTGTAGGTTCCCGGTTCTCCAGAGTTGCGGTTATTCCCCGGCCAAGAGAGCCCGGTTTTTTTTATGAGATTTTTCGTCCTTTGGAAAATTTTTCCGGCAACCGTGTTTTTTTTAACGGTATTGACGGCAGGTGATTTCTTTCTCTCTCGTGATAGCGGTAGTTTGCGAGAGGAGGCCTTGGTACGTCCAAAGGTTGTTACCCCCCAGAGCCATGCGCAGGTCAAGGATCTCTTTTCTTCCCTCAATTACAACTGGGAAACGGCGGGTGAGTTCGCCCCATCCCTCCTGCTGACTTCTCTTCCTCCCGATCTGGACAGCATCCCCGATATCGCTGAAAAAAAACGGATTTTTTTCCTTTCATTGTTGCCGGCGGCGCTATTGGCCAACCAGGAAATCGTCCGCCAAAGGGAGCGTCTCATCGACCTGTTTCGCCGTTTTGATGAAGGACTGGAACTGTTCGCGGAAGAGGAGGAGTATATAAATGCTCTGGCCCGCGAGTACAAAATCACCGGGGATCCTCTCGCTGCCACGGAAATACGGGCACTCCTTTTAAAAAGGGTGGATATCATACCGCCGGCTCTGGTCTTGGCCCAGGCGGCCTGCGAATCGGGCTACGGCACGTCGCGTTTTTCCAAAATGGGCAACAACATTTTCGGGGAATGGAGCTTTATTCCCGGTACCGGCATGGTTCCCAGGCAAAGACCTGCAGGGGCCACCTACGAGGTGCGGCGTTTCAACACTCTTTTTGAATCGGTTCGTTCCTACATCAACAACCTCAACACTCACAGGGCTTATACCGAACTCCGCGACATCCGTTCTCAATTGCGCTCTGCCGGCTCGGCTTTGCGGGGGGACAAGCTTGCCGCAGGGCTGCGGCTCTATTCCAGTCAGCGGGAAAGATATGTGAACCATATTCGGAAGATCATCCTCCACAATAAACTGTTTCGCTTTTCCGAGACCCAATTGCTGTTTTTCAAGTTGCAGGTGTAGAATTTTTTCCGCTTCCTTCACCTGAATCCTCCCTTCTGGTGTCCTTAGTTTCTATCCGAAATAGGTTTTTTGCCTTGTTCCGGTGTTATCGCCCCGAGCTCTTGTTTGGGCGCCGAACCAATGGTACGTCTCCGCGCAAGCATTGGGCTTCCTGGGCCTCGCCAAAAATTTCTTGTTTCAGCTGGGAAAACTGGGCCTGTTTTCTTCTGAATGGCCGAAGGGACACTTCGTAGAGATTTCCTCCTGCGCCCAGTGCCTCGTTTTCTATTTTTCAACCTAACTGACCGATAAAACCCCCTTTGCCATCCCCGGCGGGGACGCTGAGAACCCAGGCGAGGGCGGGGCACGCCCCTTCCTTTTGCATGCTCTCTGGATGGGTGGTGAATTTTTTCAGGGAGATACCGGCGGCAGGTAAAAAAAGCGAGAGCGATTAGTCTCCGGGATCTAATCGGCGCTCTGTTCTTCCCGCACGCGGCTGCGCAGATAGCGGCGGATGCTGTTGCGGGCTTTGGGGGTCAGCGACCATTCCAGCCACTTGGGAAGCGCCCGTGGTTTGGACGCCCGTTCGATTTCAACCTGATCGCCGTCGAGAAGCCGGGCTTTGAGCAGGCGCATTTTGCCGTTGACTCTTCCCCGTGCGGCATGGAGCCCCAGTTCCTCATGGATCTCGAAGGCGAAATCAAGGAGGCTGCTCCCCTCGGGAAGGATAATTCTCTCCCCCCGCGGTGTATAGACCTGGATCGTGGTGGAGGCCAGCCGCAGACTCTCCGTATCGAAGACCGATTCGCCTTCCAGCAGAGACTTCATGAGTTCCTGAAAGCTCGTTTTCCGGAATACGAAACCGGGGGCGAGGACTCCGGCGCGGTTGAAGCGGGCCAGTTTGTGAGTGGTGATCTCGATGCGCAGCCGGTACCCTCCCGCCTGTACCGTGGTTTGCAGGGCCTGGAAGCCGTATTGGGAAGGGACGTTCAGATAATCCTTCAGTTTTCCGGGAATGGGCGGGTAAAGTCCATGGATCAGACCGAGGGCCGTATAGGCGTCGAGGGTCCGGTCCACGTCAATCTCCATGGTGTACAGCTTGGGGAAACCCTGAGAGGCTGCCCGGGCGGCGGCGATGGAAAAGGGGCGCCAGCGGTCCTTGAGCAGGGCCTCGATCTTTTGGCTTTCAAACGCCTGGTTTATCTGGGCGCGGATCTTCCTCAGTTCAGGTTGCAGTTTCTCGCGGATCGCCTCCATGATTTCCTGGTAGCGCTCGAAACGCCGGGGATAGAGGACCCGCAGCGACAAAGCATCCAGTTCGGAGGTGACGTAGCCCATTCCCAGATGAAGGGCCAGGGGGACATAAACCTCCCGGGTTTCCTCGGCGATCAGGGATTGTTTTTCCGGATCCAGGGCGCCGATGGTCTGCAGATTGTCGATCCGGTCCCAGAATTTCAGGCATAGCACCCGCACATCCTGAATGGCGGTCAAAAGCTGTTTGCGGTAGGTCTGGTTGCGGAGAACCTCGCGGCTCAATTTTTCATCGGTGACTTTGGTCAGACCGTTGACCAGAAAGGCGATTTCGTAATCGAAGGCGGCTTCCACCTCGGCCAGGGTGACCGGGGTGTCTTCGACGACATCATGGAGCATGGCGGCACAGATCGAGGCGAAATCCATCCAGTTGCGGGCCGCCAGATGCGCCACCCGCAGGGGGTGGAAGATATAGGGCTCCCCCGATTTGCGGAATTGGCCGGCGTGGGACATCTTGGCAACCTGAATGGCCTGCTCCAACATCTCGATCTTGCGATCCAGATCGTCCTCGTTCAGCCCCCCCCCGTAATGGGTCACCAGAAGCTCCATGATCTCCTCGATCAAGCGCTTCTCTTTGCGTTCGTAGTCGGTGCCTGTCAATCGTTATCCTTTCGCAGCTTCCGATTCCTCCGGGAGAAAAGCTACCCCGGCGGCCAGCCCATTTGGCGGCCGGCCAGGAGATGGAAGTGGAGGTGCCAAACCAACTGGCCCCCCGCTGCATTGCAGTTGTTGACAATCCGGAACCCTGCTTCGGCGAATCCTAGTTTTCTGGCCAGTTGACCGGCCACCAGGAAGATATGCCCCACCAGCTCCCGCTCCGCCGCGGCCAGATCGAGGGTGGTGGGGATATGGCGGCGGGGGATCAGCAGGATGTGTTCGGGAGCCTGGGGATCGATATCCCGAAAGGCGACGACCGTTTCATCCTCATAGACCTTTTGGGAAGGGATATCGCCGGTGACAATTTTACAGAAAAGGCAATTTTTATCCATTTTTTCCTCCATGACAGGCGGTTCAAATCAGCTTCGTGATATCCATCACCTGCTTTCGCTGCCGGTCGACCAGGGAAAGCAGTCCGCGGTTATGGTTGTAAGGCGTAATCTTGATGCTCCAGTGTCGTGATTTCCAGATATCTTAGCCTATCGATCAAGTGCTGGGAAATAAAATTGACCATCGGCTCGTCCCCCAGCAGGAGCAGGCGGCGCCTTTCAGAAAGCATGCTGGGCAGGGTCAGGTAGATGGAGAAAATGACGGCGCCACATTTTCCGCACTGAAAAGGCGGGAGTCTGTCCCCCGCGGATGGTTGACAAGGATGAGGTTGGGGAATCAATGGCGGCGCTAAGGAGATCTGGCAAAAACGGGACGGGTGCGGGTTTCGGGCGGCAGGATGGACGCGTTTTACCGATCGGCAAGACCCTGCAGATGCTCTGATCCATGGCGGGGGTTATAGGGGCCGGAAGTGGAATGGCGAAAAGATCCCCGGCGGTGACGAAGAAATCGACGCCTCAAGGGCGAGAGCATGCGGGGCTTCGGATTTACCTTGTCGCCGTGGTAAGGCAACGGAGCCTCAAGACTGGATATACGCCGAATGAAAGTTTCCGATCATGGGTTTTCCCGGATATCCCGGCGAAGCAGATGGATCAGGTATTCCCTGTTTCCCTTGGCGCCGGTGATGGGGCTCTCAATAACCCCCCTCACCAGACATCCGCACTGCACGGCCATGGCGCCAACCATTCTTACCGCCGCCTCGCGCTGATCGGCGTCACGGACGATCCCCCCTTTGCCCACCTGCCCCTTACCGACCTCGAACTGGGGTTTGATGAGGGCGATAATCTCGGCGTTATCTTCCAACAGGGTCAACGTGGGGGGAAGCACCTTGGCCAGGGAAATGAAGGAGCAGTCGATAACCGCCAGGGTTGGCCTTTCCCTCAGGGATTCATTGCATAGATCACGGATGTTGGTTCGCTCCAGGGAGACGACCCGCGGATCCTGGCGGAGTTTCCAGGCCAACTGACCATAGCCGACATCTATCGCAAATACCCGGGCGGCGCCGTTCTGCAAGAGGCAGTCGGTAAAACCGCCGGTGGAGGCGCCGACGTCGATGGCCGTTCTTCCCGCTACGGTCACGTTGAAGGCGGTCAGCGCCGCCGCCAACTTGAGCCCTCCCCGGGAGACGAAGGGGATATCTGCTCCCTTGAGGCGCAGGGGGATGTCTTCGGGCAGGCGAACACCGGCCTTATCCTGAAGCTGCTCGTTCGCCACCACCCGCCCCGCCAGGATCAGCGCCCGGGCCCGCTCCCGGGATTGGACCAGGCCCCGCTCAACGAGCAATTTATCGAGCCTCTCCTTACGCACCATCCTTTGCCCAAAAAATAAAAGAGTATTCATGTCAATAAGGCAAGCTAGCACAGGCGATGCCGGGGGGGCAAATCCTTTTCCCCTCTGAACTACGAAGGCCGCCCCTTCGGGGACGGCCTTCGTAACCTCTAGCTTGTTTTGCCTGATCTGGTCTTAGTTCACCATTTACCGCTGAGGGGGGAGTCACTGCTGTTGCCGAAACTAAAGGTGATGTCGGCGTTCCCTCCGCTGTGGCTGTTATTAAGGTAGTAAACGTTACCTCTCTTGACCCCGATCGTGTCGGTGCCGTTGCCGTCCCAATCTCCTGTCAGCGGCACGTCGTTGTATTGTCCGAAGCTGAAGACATGATCCGGGTTGCCGGCGCTGTTGGCGTTACGAAGATAATAGAAATTGCCCCGCTTCAATCCGATGCTGTCCTTTCCGTCGCCGTCCCAGTCCCCGGCGAGGGCGACATCGGTGGACAGGGAGGAACGGAACCCATAACTGAAACTGGTGGTACTGTTCGAGGAATCGTTGCTGTTTTTCAGATAGAAGATGCTCCTTCTTTTAACGCCGATGGTATCCACGCCGTCGCCGTTCCAGTCCCCGATAATGACCTGGTCGCCGCTTTGGCCGAAGGTGAACACCTGGTCGGCTGAACCGCTGCTGTTGGTGTGGCGCAGGTAGAAGGTGTTGCCGCGGCGCATACCGATCGTCGCTACGCCGTCGCCGTTCCAGTCGCCGGCGAATACCTGGTCGGTTGACTGCACATCGCTGAAACCAAAGGAGAGGGCTACGGCCGCCGCGGTGGCGCTGTTGGCCCCATTAAGATACCAGCTGGAGCCGCGGCGAAGGCCGATATACGAGGTTTTGGATGGGCTCCTGCCGCCTTCCAGACAGCGGATAGCCACCGTATCCTTTTCGTTGTTGGTTATCACCTGCGCAAACAGGGCGGGGCCGATTATCAAACCATTGACGTCTTCCGATATGTGTCTGGTTTCAGCATCTTTTGACTGGTCCTCTTCGAGTCGCAAAGCGAAATCCGATATCTGGTTAAAATCACTGTTTATTTTCAATTTTCCCAAAAAGTATGGGTAGGTTGTCCCAGCGGCCAACACTGTCCCCTGCTCGGAAGGACTGGAAATCGCCAGATAGCCGACTTTTTCCTGAGCATGACTGCCGAGCAGCGATTCCTCGGTGAAAAGGCCGGCGCTGAACCCGCTGCTGGTCAGGTTCCCGGCTCGCACGGTTGCCGGTTTATTCTCGTCATCGCTGGTCTGCGCGGTCAGCAGCAAGACGGGCATTGCGGAAAATCCGCTGATGAACACCTGATTGTTCAGGGTTCCGCTGGCACCCAGGTAGAAGCTCCCCACCTCCCATACCGCTCCATCGGTCATGGTATGGCGGCCTTCTTCCATAACCAGGTAGGAAACCTTTTCCGTGTCGTGTTTGCCATCGAGGTAGGTCCATTCCCGGAAACGGATCTCAAAGGAATTGCTCTGCACATTGCGGATCTGGATGACCCCTGCCGCCGCATCGCGATAACTGGGAGGTCCGGCAATGACGATGGGATCGTCAAAACTTTTTGGCAAGGCTACCGTTTTCCAGGCGTGCGTCACCTCAACCTGCCCGCCTACCAAGTTAAATGCTGTGGAGTTGGTGCGGTCATCTTCCATGCCGTTGCAGTTTTCGTCAATACCGTTGCCGGGGATCTCCGTCGCCCCGGGATGGATCGCCACGTTGTTATCGTTGCAGTCGCTAGATGCCGGGTAGCCATCCTTGTCCAGGTCAGGATCAGTTGCCGTGGGAACTCCTTCCGTAACGACGTTTGAGTAAGTGCTTTCGCCATATTGATTGTAGGCCGTTACCGCAAAAGAATATTTGCTGCTGTCATTCAGATCCGAAAGTGTGTAGGAGGTGCCGGTGCCGGCGGTGTCACCACAAAGGGGGAAGGGCGGGTTCGGATTATCCGCCTGACAGTAAATGCGGTATCCCGTAGCTCCTGTGCTGGGAGACCAGGAAAGGAGAAGGGATTTATTGGCTACGTCATCATCAGCCATGCC
>JAAYDE010000102.1 GCA_012729375.1 Deltaproteobacteria bacterium
ACCCAAATATACCGCCGGTGTCGAAAGGGCCTTCTGGCGGCAGGTAAATCTGGATGCCAACAATTAAAACCGTTTAAAAAGGAGATTGATGTTGAAAAAATTAACTTTTTTTGTGGCCTTTTTTTCCTGTGTGGTTGCTGGGACCTGTTTCACCAGCTGGGCCGCCGACAAAATTTCGACTAAATCCGGTTTGGCGGCCAGAGTCATGTATATTGATTTGGATAACGACTTGATCAACGTTGCGGAAAAGAAGTTTGTTCTGTTGTCCCACCTTAAAGAGGGGAACAAGGTGTGGGATACCCGCTTTGTTGACAAGGGAGGCGGGGAAATCACCCCTGAACAGATCAAACCAATGGACAGAGTCCGGGTGATTTCAAGAATTATGGGCGAAAAGCTTGTCGCCATGGAAATCGTGCTCCTTGACAAATAGCAGGCGCAACGAAGCGCCTTGGCAACAAAAAACAGGGGCAACCCATCGAGTCCTGCCTGAAGAGGGCCGTAACACGGGGTTGTCTTTTGTTTTTTATGGGGCTTTGTCGTGACAACGGCCGGTGCGTGTCACTTCAAGCCCTGCTTTTTTTTAGGTTTTCCTTGCCGTTCCCTCCGCTGTGCCGTTATACTACCTCTTCATTTGTCCCATCCAAGGAGTATGAAGCGATGGCCAAGATAGCCCCGTTTCGCGGTTTCCTCTACGATCCGAACCGGATCAAGGATTTGAAAAGCGTCATGGCTCCGCCATATGACTGCATTTCCGCCCCGTTACAGGAAGAACTCTACCGGAACAATCCCAACAACGTGGTCCGCCTTATTCTCGGCAAGACCTTTCCCAGCGACGATGATTACAACAATCGCTACACCCGCGCCGCCGCCTTCTTCCAGGAGTGGCGCCGGGAGAAGATTCTGATCCGGGACCAGGAGCCGGCGGTATATCTTTATGACCAGAAATACCGCAACGAAGAGGGGGAAGAGGTGACCCGCCGCGGTTTTCTGGCTCTCATCCGCCTGGAGGATTTTTCTTCGGGAGTGGTCAAGCCCCACGAGCACACCCTGGAAGGCCCCAAAAACGACCGTTTCCTGCTGATGAAGGCCTGTGGCGCCAATTTCAGCCCGATTTTTTCCCTTTACTCCGATCCCACCTTCGCCCTCGAGTCGGTGATGCGCAAGAACCGGGAACGGACCCCCGATCTGGCGGTGCGCTGGGAAGCGGACGAGCAGCACCTGCTGTGGCGGGTGAGAGATGAAAGCCAGATCCGCAAATGCCAGGATCTGCTCAGCGGCAAGCCCCTGTTTATCGCCGACGGCCATCACCGCTACGAAACGGCTCTCCGCTACCGCGATTTCATGCGCGAGCGGAACCCGGATCACACCGGCAAGGAACTCTTCAACTACACCCTGATGTACTTCTGCAACATGGAGGACCAGGGCTTGCTGGTCTTTCCCACCCACCGTCTGATTTTCGGACTGGCCGCTTTCGACCAGGCTTCTTTCCTGAAGGCGGCGGCCAGGAATTTCGTGGTCGATCCCAACCAGTTCGATGTGGAAGACCCCGTCTCCCGCCGGCGGCTGCGCACGGATCTGGCCGCCAAAGGGAAGAACTGCTTCGCCTGGTATCCCGGCGGCGCCAAGGTTTATTTCATGAAGCTGCGGGATGAGGCGGTGATGAACGATTATTTCCCCGCCGACGCGGCCAAGGCACTGAAAACCCTGGACGTGTCCGTTCTGCACCGGCTGGTCATCGAGGAGATTCTGCGCATTTCCACGGAAGATCAGAAAAACCAGAAGAACATCGAGTATGTGAACGGTTTCGACGCGGCTTTGTGCATGGTCAATCGGGGCCAGGCGCAGATGGCTTTTCTGATGAACCCCACCCGCGTCGGCGAGGTTCGCGAAGTGGCCAACGTCGGCGGCAAGATGCCCCAGAAATCGACCTATTTCTATCCCAAGCTGCTGACTGGCCTGGTAATCAACCAGATCGTCGACGATTGAAAGGCGATCGCCATCGTTTCAGGTGCTGAAAAAAGGGGGCAGGTTTCCGGAACCGCCTCTTTTTTCTGTTTCCGGCAGAGCAGACGCAGGGGCTGGCCTTTAAAAACGGTGACCAGTGACTGGTGATTTGTTTTTATCTTTTGTTTTTAACTAGTTACTAGTCACCAGTAACTAGTTGCTTCCTTTAAGTCCCTTGTCACGGCCTTTCCGTCACCCTTTACCGATACATCATGAAAATCATCCGCAGTCTTGAAGACCCTCTGCTGCCCCTGAAAAACACGGTGGTCACCATCGGCAACTTCGACGGTGTTCACCTCGGCCATCGGGAAATCTTCCGGCGCCTCATCGCCGCCGCCCGCCACCGCGGCGGCGCGGCAACGGTTCTCTCCTTTGTCCCCCATCCCCTGGAGGTGCTGGCGCCCCACCGCGCGCCCCGCCTTATCAACACCTATGCGGAGAAGGAACGGCTGATCGAGGCTTCCCACATCGACTATCTGGTCTGCCTTCCCTTTACCAGCGAATTGGCCCGCATGGCGGCCCACTCCTTCGTGGAAGAAGTGCTGACCGGGCGTCTCGGCCTCGCCCACCTGATCGTCGGCTATGACTACCGCTTCGGCAAGGGACGGGAGGGGGACATACCCTTTCTGGTGGAGAAGGGTCTGGAGATGGGTTTCGGCGTCGAGATTCTCAAGCCGATCTCCCACAACGGACAGGTCTACAGCTCCACCTTCATCCGCAAGCTGATCGCCGAAGGAAAGGTGGACGAAGTCGTTCCCTATCTGGGGCGCCACTTCAAGCTGGACGGTACGGTGCGCCACGGTTTCCGGCGGGGGCGGGTGCTCGGCTTCCCCACCGCCAACCTGATCCCCGACGCCAAAATCATTCCCCGTCCCGGCGTTTACGCCGTCAAGGTGCGGTGCCGCGGGAGGGTCTGGGACGGGGTTCTCAATGTCGGCTACAACCCGACCTTTTCCCAGAACGAACTGTCGGTGGAGGTGCACATCCTCGACTTTTCGGAAATCATCTACGATGAGAAAATCGTTCTCTTTTTTGTCCAACGGTTGCGGGACGAAGCCCGTTTTCACTCCCGGGGGGAACTCCACCGGGCGATTGAAAGGGATGTCGGCCAGGCCCGCGAGCTGCTCAAAAACACCAGGATCATCGAGTACCGGGAATACCTCCACGGAGACGGGGAGACGGCGGGGAAAGGAAACAGGGGATGAGGGACATCGACGGACACACCCGGATCTATGGACTTTTCGGCTTTCCGGTGGAGCATTCCCTGTCACCGGCGATGCACAACGAAGCCTTTGAAAAGATGGGGATCAATGCCCTGTATCTGCCGTTTCGGGTGGCTCCCGAACGGCTGGAAGAGGCCGTGTCCTCCCTGCGCGCCCTCGCTATCGCCGGTGTCAACGTCACCATCCCGCACAAGGAGAGGGTCTGCGTCCTGGTCGATGATCTGGCCGCCGAGGCGCGTCTCATCGGCGCCGTCAACACCATCGTCAACCGGCAGGAGAAGCTGACCGGCCACAATACCGACTGTTCAGGTTTCATGGCCTCCCTGACCGGGGATCTGGGGTTCGATCCCCGCGGGAAGCGGATCCTGGTGCTTGGCGCCGGCGGCGCCTGTCGCGCCGTGGCCACCGGCCTGTGCCTGGGCCGGGCCGCGTGGATCGGCATCGCCGATGGGGACATGGCAAAGGCGCGGCGGCTCGCCCGGTTCTTCTCCGGTCAATTCGAGGGCACGCAAATTGCTTCTCTCCTTTGTGACCCACAGGCCCTTGCGGCGCTCCTGCCCACTATCGACCTGCTGGTCAATGCCACCCCGGTGGGGATGCGGGGGGAATCCTTCGTGGGCCATGACTGGCGTCTTTTGCCCCTATCGGCCGCCGTCTACGATCTGGTCTATTCCCCCCACAGCACCCCGCTTGTCCGCACCCTGAGGGCCATGGGCTACCGGGCCGTCGACGGTTTGGGAATGCTTGCCGCCCAGGGGGAAGAGGCGTTTAATCTATGGACGGGGAAACGGCCTCCGCCCGGATTGATGAAAATGCGATTGGAAAAATTGATCCGCGGGGGATGAGACCCGGGGATAGCGGCCATCATCGGAGAGCGCTTCATGTCCAATCTGAGATTAGGGGAACTGCTGGTTCGCAAGGGCCTGATCACCGACGATCAGCTCAGGATGGCTTACGAGGAACAGAAGAAGGACGGCAGCCGCCTCGGGTCGGGTCTGGTCAGGTTGGGTGTTCTCGATGAAAAAACCCTCACCGCTTTTCTGGCCAAGCAATACGGCGTGCCCAGCGTCGATCTGGAAAACATGGAGGTCGACAAATCCGTCCTCGGCTACATCAGTTCCGAAGTGGCCCATAAGCATCAGCTGGTTCCCCTCGCCCGCGCCGGAAACAACCTGCGCATCGCCATGAGCGATCCTTCCAACCTTCTCGCCATCGATGACATCAAGTTCATGACCGGCTTCAACATCGAGGTCTCGGTCTGCTCCGAATCGGACATCAAGAGGGCCCTCGACCGTTTCTATGACCCCAGCTCCCGTTTCGAGGAGGTCCTCGGCAACCTGCAGGACATCGACCTGGAGTTGCTGGAGGAGAGCGACGACGTCGACATCCAGGAACTCAAGCATGCCAGCGAGGACGCGCCGGTTGTCAAGCTGGTCAACATGATCCTTTCCGACGCCATCAAAAAGGGGGCTTCCGACATCCATCTCGAAAGCTATGAAAAATCCTTCCGGGTCCGGTTCCGTATCGACGGCACGCTCACGGAGGTCATGAGCCCCCCCATGAAGTTGCGCAACGCCATTATCTCCCGCGTCAAAATCATGTCCGAGATGGATATCGCCGAGCGCCGCCTTCCTCAGGACGGCCGCATCAAGATCAAGCTGCCCACCGGACGGGAAATGGATTTCCGCGTCAGCTCCCTGCCCACCCTCTTCGGCGAAAAGGTCGTTCTGCGTCTTCTCGACAAGGGGAGCCTGCAGCTGGATATGACCAAGCTCGGCTATGAGGACCAGCCCCTGGCCTGGTTCAAAGAGGCGATCAACAAGCCCTTTGGCATGATTCTGGTCACCGGGCCGACCGGTTCCGGGAAGACCGTTTCCCTCTATTCGGCCCTTACCGAGCTGAACAAGATCACCGAAAACATCTCCACCGCCGAAGATCCGGTGGAGTTCAACTTCGCCGGCATCAACCAGCTTCAGGTCCACGAGGAGATCGGCCTGACCTTTGCCTCCGCTCTGCGCTCTTTTCTGCGCCAGGACCCCGATATCATCATGATCGGCGAGATGCGCGACTTCGAGACCGCCGAGATCGCCGTCAAGGCGGCCCTCACCGGTCACCTGGTCCTTTCCACCCTGCACACCAACGACGCCCCCAGCACCGTCACCCGTCTCCTCAACATGGGCATCGAGCCCTTTCTGGTGGCCACCGCCGTCAACCTCATCTCGGCCCAGCGTTTGGCCCGCAAGGTCTGCCCCCAGTGCAAGGAAGAGGTCAAGGTGGACAAGAAGGTTTTGCTCCGCGCCGGGGCCAAGGAGGAGGAACTGGCGGAATACAAGCTGTTCCGGGGGCGGGGCTGCCCTGTCTGCAACAATACCGGTTACAAGGGCCGGGTGGGTATCTTTCAGGTCATGCCGATGTTCGAATCGATTCGCGAGATGGTTCTGGCCGGTGCCAACGCCACGGAAATCAAGAGGGAATCGATGCGTCATGGGGTCAAGACCATGCGCCAGTCGGCGTTGACCAAGATGAAGGAAGGGCTGGTCTGCCTGGAAGAAGTCCTGCGGGTCACCGTGGGGGACGACTGAAAGGCAGTGACTGGTGACTTAAAGGAAGTAACTAGTTACTAGTTACTGGTGACTGGTAACTGGTGACTGGTAACTTGTTAAAATCAAACCACTAATCACTAGTCACTAATCACTAGTCACTGGTTAAAGGTTAAGAGCCGTTGTAGGGGCCGGCCCCTGTGTCTGCCCAGGGTTGCCCCACCGAAACACCAGAACCTTTAATCTTTGCGGAGTTTTTTTATGGCCAGTATCCACGAAATGCTGAAAACGGCCGTCGAGTCGGGCGCCTCCGACCTCCATGTCTCCACCGGCATCCCGCCCATGCTCCGTATCGATGGCGTGATGCGGGCCATCGAGCACCCCATCCTCATGCCCAACGATACCAAGCAGCTCTGCTACAGCCTGCTGACCGAGGCCCAGAAACATAAATTCGAGGAACACCACGAGCTCGATTTTTCCTTCGGGGTCAAGGGCTTGTCCAGATTCCGGGGCAACATCTTTCTGCAGCGGGGAGCGATGGCCGGCGCCTTCCGGCGCATCCCCTACAAATTCCTTTCCTTCGAGGAACTGGGGCTGCCGCCCGTGGTCAAGGATCTGGCCCGCAAGCCCCGCGGCCTGGTCCTGGTGACCGGGCCCACCGGCAGCGGCAAGACGACCACCCTCGCTTCCATCATCGACCTGATCAACACCGAACGGGCCGAGCATATCCTCACGGTAGAGGATCCCATCGAATACATCCATCCCCACAAGAAATGCCTGGTCAATCAGCGTGAGGTCGGCGCCGACACCCTTTCCTTCAAAAACGCCCTCAAATACATCCTGCGCCAGGATCCGGACGTCGTCCTCCTGGGGGAAATGCGCGACATCGAAACCATCGAAACGGCCCTGACCATCGCCGAGACCGGTCATCTCTGCTTCGCCACCCTGCACACCAACGGCTGCGTGCAGACCATCAACCGCATCGTCGATGTCTTCCCCACCAATCAGCAGGCGCAGATCCGCACCCAGCT
>JAAYDE010000011.1 GCA_012729375.1 Deltaproteobacteria bacterium
CAGGGGATGTTCGACCATGACAGAGTTCCTTTCCATATCCTGGGCGGAAGAACTGCAACCGGCATCCACAACCGCCCGCTTGGATACCTTTCACAAGGTGTCGAAAATGCAGATTGCGATTTTCTGGAAATTTTCCGGCAATCTGTTTACTCTCTATACTGCGCCCTTCCCTCTGCGTCAAGAAACCGCGGCTGAAAATTTCCGGCAGATTTCTCCACGACAAAAAAGGGACGGCCTGCTCCGTCCCTTACCTGTCGGCAATTTCTATCCGTCAAGGGATGAAAAACGCTATCCCTTGACTTCCCTACTGAGCAGTTCCAGCACCCGGGTGCTGCGCTCGAGGAAGGCCTCCATCCGCTCCTTGCCGAAGGACTTGTGGGCCAGGCAGGCCAGATCATAAATCTGGTCGACCAACAGTCGGGCCTCGTCCTTTTTCCCCGCCTCATTGATTCCCAGCAGATTTTTGACCAGAGGGTTGGCCGAGTTGACCAGGAAAGTGCTCTCCTTGAACAGGTCGATCTCCTTTTTGCCCATCATCCGCGTCAATTCCTGAAAGCGGCGGCTCTCTTCAGGCAGCAGGATCATCGCCGGCACCGAGTCGTCCTTGAGACTCTCCACCTTGACCTTGTGTTCCTTTTCCTGGAGATTCTCCCGAAAGATGGCCTCGATCCGCTCGTCATCGTTTTTTTGATCGGGCCCGGTGATGATCTTCTTCTGCGAACCGGCCTCAATGAGGTTTTCGGTCAGCTCCGAATCGACCCGTTTGAAGGTGACCTCAGGGTTCTTCATCTCCAGAAACTGGATGAAATGGCTGTCGATCAGGGCATCCATCACAAGCACCTCCATTCCCTGTTTCTGAAACAGTTTCAGGTAGGTGGACTGGACAGCCTCGTCGTTGGCGTAGTACACCTTCTTGGCGTGGGTCGTCTCGGCCCGCTGCAGGTAGTCGGGGAGCGTGGTATAGTTTTTGTTGCCGGCGATGCGGAAGACGATGCGGTCCTTGACCTTCTCGTAGAACTTGTCGTCGCGCATCATGCCGTATTTTACAAAGGGATGGATATCCTCCCAGACCTGGGCGAAAGCCTCTCCTTCCCCCTTGGCCAAGTCGTTGATCTTGCCCGCCACCCGACCGGCCAGAACCTCGCGTATCTTGCGCACCTGGGGCTCGTTCTGGAGATAACTGCGGGAGACGTTGAGGGGCAGATCGGGGGCGTCGAGACACCCCTGCAGGGGGGTCAGGAACTCGGGGATCAGTTCCGGGCAGTTGTCGGAGACGAACACCTGGCTGCAAAACAGCTTGATGTTGCACTTGGAGACATCGAACTCGGTGTTGAGTTTGGGAAAATAGACGATCCCCTTGAGGTTGAAGGGGAAGTCGATGTTGAGGTGAATCCAGAACAGCGGGTCTTCGGCGAAGGGATAGAGCTTGCGGTAGAAGTTTTTGTAATCCTCGTCGCTGATCTCCGCGGCGGGCTTGGTCCACAGGGGATTGCGCTCGTTGACCTGATCTCCCGCAAGGCGGATCGGATAGGGGAGGAAGTTGCAGTATTTTTTCAGGATTTCCCGAACGCGGAGGGGCTCGAGGAACTCCTTCTCGGCGTCGCTGAGGGTGAGGACGACCTCGGTACCCCGTTCCTTGCGGTCGATTTCCGCCAGTTCGTAGGCGGTGCTGCCATCGCAGCTCCAGTAGACCCCGCGGGCTCCGTCCACATAGGAAAGGGTACGGATCTCGACCTTTTTGGCCACCATGAACGAGGAGTAGAAGCCCAGCCCGAAGTGGCCGATGATTTCGTTTTTGTCGTCGATTTCCTTGAATTTCCTGACAAATTCCTCGGCCGATGAAAAGGCTACCTGGTTGATGTAGCGACGCACCTCGTCGGCGGTCATGCCGATGCCGTTATCCTTGACGGACAGGGTGCCCTTGTCCTTGTCGATGGTGATGTCAATGGCATAATCTTCAAGCAGCTTGAGCTGCTCCACGACGTTGATGTGCTGCAGCTTGTGGATGGCATCGATGCCGTTGGAGACCAGCTCGCGGAGAAATATCTCCTTGTCGCTGTAAAGCCACTTCTTGATGATCGGAAAGATGTTTTCGGTATTGATGGAAATGGTGCCTGTTTCCCGTTGGGTTGCTTCGTTGCTCATGGAATCTTTGCCCTCCTTTGATGTCACTTTGCAGCTTGCGCGTTAAAAAATAGCCATCCTCCGCGAGGTTGTCAAGGCGCCAGGGCTAATTGAAGCAAGGAAAAAGGCCGTCCCCCGCAGCGGCGGGAAACGGCCTTGTTTATCGCTTTCCCTCAACATCAGGCCGATGAAAAAATCTTTTACTTCTTGACCTTTTCAATCTTGAGCAGTTCCACATCGAAGATCAGCGCCGCGTTGGGGCCGATCAGCGGGCCGGCGCCGTGCTCCCCGTAGGCGAGCTGCGGAGGAATGAACAGCTTCATTTTGGTTCCTTCCTTCATCAGCTGCAAGGCTTCGGTCCAGCCGGGAATCACCCCGCCGACCTTGAAGGTGGCGGGTTCTCCCCGCTTATAGGAACTGTCGAACTCCTGGCCGTTGAGCAGCGTGCCGCTGTAATGGACCGTCACCGTGTCGTCTTTCCCCGGTTTTTTCCCCTTCCCTTCCTGAATCATCTGATATTGGAGGCCGCTGGGGAGGGTGACGATCCCCGCCTTCTTGCCATTCTCCTCAAAGAAGGCGTTGCTTTCGGACATATTTTTGCGGCTGATTTCCTCCATGCGGGCCTGCTGTTTCTGTTGCATTTCCTGACGCAGCGCCAGCATGGCATCCCGCAGTTCCTCATCGGTCAACAAAAGGGGGGCATCGGCCAGGGCGTCCTTGAGTCCCTGCATAAGAAATTCGGCATTGACCGTCAGACCTTGCGCGGCAAAGTTGCCGCCGAGATTAACCCCCAGCGCGTAGCTGATCCTGTCCTGGGAACTTTCGGGCTTTTTGCGTTCCTCCTTGGCGCCGGCCAGAACCGGCAGCATGATCATAAAAACTAGAAAAACAGCCAGAAGAGGGGTTTTACTTTTCATTTCCGCTTCACCTTTCTTTGTGGAGACCGGGTCCCTATGGCCCGATTGGATGGCCAAGAAATATCATGTTTGAGGGTACAATGCCATAGGAATCCAACCCCGTATTGATTACAATAAAGGTTCAAACAACGGGGTGATCCCCAGGGAAAGGAGAGCATCTCATGCCTGGAAAATTTTCTTTTCCGCTACCTTTCCTGGCGATTCTGATGCTGTTCCTCATCGCCTCGTGCGTCGGCGCACCCGACAAGGCGCAGTATGTTGATCCGGCTTTTTCCGAAAGGCCCCTCGTCATCCTGGCCCTGCTGCCGATCACCTACGCCGCCGGCTACGACCAGCCGATCGAGGAGCCCCGCCTCAGCCGGGATGTCCGCCACTACGTCCGCCGGGAACTGACCAAAAAAGGCTACCGGGTGATCTTGACCGGCCCCCACTACGCCCGGGGGATGGCCGAACTCATCTCCGCCGAACCGGCCCGGCTGGCCGCCATGGTCGAGAAGGAGGCCGACGGCGTCGTGCTGATTTTTGTAAACTTCCATGCCGGGATCGATTTTCGTGAATACCAGGCGGGAGAGCCTTTTTCCTATATCGATATCTACGCCGATGCCCGCCTGATAACCAGGGAAAATCCCAGAGACCTCTGGCGGGATGAGGGGCGGGGCAGCGATTTCGCCGCCGGCCCTTTCTATGGCGGGTCCCCCAGTCTGAGCAGAGCCGTTGCCAATCTGGCGGGAAATCTATTTGCAACCCTGCCGGCGCAAAACTTGCAAAATTTGCAGAAATAGCGGGAGGAAAGATGCTTAACCAGCTGAAAATCACCATCCTTTGCGAAAACATGGTGGGCCGGGTGGGCAGCGGCGAACACGGTTTCGCCGCCTTTATAGAAACCCCGGACGGCAATCTTCTGTTCGACACCGGCGGCGGTAAATTCCTGGCCGACAACGCCGTGGCCTTCGGCAAGGATTTGAAAACGGTGCGCAGGATCGTCATCAGCCACGGCCACGACGACCATGCCGGCGGCCTGGCCCTGGCCCTGGGCTCCTGCCACGGCAAGGTGGATGTCTGTGCCCACCCGGAAATCTTTCGGCAGCGGTGGCTGGCGGCCGACAGGGACGGGGAAATCCACCGCTCCTTCAAAGGGGTACCCTTCCGCCGTGAATATCTCGAATCTCTTGGAGGAGAGTTCATCTTCAACCGGGATTTTACGGCTGTTGCTGAGGGAGTCTACCTGAGCGGCGAAGTGCCCCGCACCACATCCTTCGAAACCCCCGAACCACGCCAGCAGATCCTGGAAGGGAAGGAATACGTCACCGATCCCTTTAGCGACGACCAATCCCTCATTATTTCCACCGAAAGAGGGCTGGTCATCCTTTTCGGCTGCGCCCACGCCGGCATGATCAACATCATCCGCCACGCGGTGGAGAAAACAGGGGAGGAGCGCCTGGCGGCCCTCATCGGCGGCACCCATCTCGGCTTTCTGGGGAAGGAGCGGATGGAGGCCTCCATCGCCGAACTGAAGCGCTATGCCGTGGAACTGGTCGCCTGCTCCCACTGCACCGGATTGGCAGGAGCCATGCTCCTCCGCCAAACCTTCGGCGATCGTTTCCACTACGGCAACGTCGGCTTCACCTACACCATCGGCTGACAAAAAAACCGTTCCCGTGTTCCGGGGAACGGTTTTTTTTATTTTCAGGCACCGCTTCGGCTAAACTCAGTTGCCGGTCTGCCCGATCAACCCCCGCGCGATGCGCTGAACGGAGGCGGCAGTCGGGCTTTCCCCGTGGGCGACGACATAGGGGACACCGCTGTCTCCCGCCTCGACCATGGCCGGATCGACGGGGATACGGCCCAAAAATGGAACTTCCATTTCCGTCGCCATCCGTTCGCCGCCGCCGCTTTTGAAGATATCCGCCACCTCGCCACAATGGGGACAGACGAAACCGCTCATGTTTTCAATGACACCCAGCACCGGCAGGTCGAGCTGGCGACAGAAAGTAATCGACTTTTTGACGTCGATCAGGGCCACTTCCTGCGGCGTGGTGACGATCACCGCGCGGATGTTTTTACCCAGCAGTTGGAGGATAGAAAGGGGCTCATCCCCCGTACCCGGCGGACAATCGACCACCAAATAATCCAAATCCCCCCATTCCACGTCACGGACGAACTGTTGAATGACCTTGGTTTTCATCGGTCCGCGCCAGATGATGGCGTCCGTCTGCTTGGGCAGGAGAAAACCGATCGACATGACCTTCAGGCCATGACAATCGATGGGCAGCATGTATTCCTCGGTTCCCTTGGGACGCACACTTTCCGCCCCCAGCATCTTGGGTACGCTGGGGCCGTGGATATCGACATCGAGCAGGCCTACCGCTTTCCCTTCCTGAACCAAAGCAAGGGCCAGATTGACGGCGGTGGAGCTCTTGCCGACACCACCCTTTCCCGACATCACAAGAATCTTGTTCTTGATCGAACAGAGACGCCGTTCAATGAGCAAACGGTCCCGATGCTGCTCAGGACTTTCTCCGGGCTTGGCATCCTGGACGGTGCATGAAGATTTTTTGGAGCAACTTTCACAAGTTTTGGGCGTTTTTTCCATCAGATTGGTCAACCTCCTCGGCCTAATGACGCAACATCATCCCGCGCCTCGATTTTTTAACCTCTGAAGATAAGCCCGCCCTTCTCTTTTTGTCAAATTTTTTCTCCCACAACGGTAAACGGCACCGGTCGCTCCTCGGTTTCCCTTGGAAAAAATATTGAAATCACTATAAAAAAGGGATATGGCTAAGCTTCGGAAGGCCGCAACAAGAAATTGATTTTGCGCCTCAGTTCGGTCAAATCAAAAGGCTTGCTGATGTAATCATCGGCGCCCGCTTCCAAGGCCAGACGCCGGTCATCCTCGTGAATTTTTGCGGTCATGGTGATAATCGGACAGGACGCGGTGGCAGGATCTCGCTTCAGAATCCGGGTGACCTCGAAGCCATTGATCTCTCCCGGCATCATGACGTCAAGAAGGATGAGATCGGGCTTTTCCCTCCGTGTCTTGGCAATGGCATCCTCACCATTTTCAGCCACAAGAAATTGCCGCCCCCCCTCCTTGAGAGCCATCAGCAAAAGCATCCGTACTTCCGGATGGTCTTCGACGATAAGTATTTTCTCGTTTCCCGCAGCTTTTCCCACGGTAACCTTATCCTTTGGATCCGTCTTTACTGATTTCAGCAATGGTTTGCATAGAAATAGTCTATCTCAAATCTTTTACCGGGCAACCGGAGGCCGGAATTTATGATCAGATTGAATTCTACCCCAAGGGAAATTTTTAGCATGCCCGCCAACCAGGGAAAACCCACGGCAAGATAGACCATAAAAAAGGCAGTCCACGAAGAGTGCCTTGCCAATCCCTTCATGGACTGCCGGTATTCGATGGAACAGGTGCTCTCAGAGGTTACGGCGTCCCCAGGCGGCTCCCAATTGGAGAATCTGCCGGTTGACCTCGAGGATCCGCGGTTTATCGGCGAAACTTTCGGCCAAACCGCTGTCGATGGCCGGCTCAGCAAGGGACAGGTCGCCCTGGGTCATCAGCACACCGAGCATGACCGTATTGAAAGCCTTGGCCGCGCCGGCTTCTTTGGCCATCTGCAGAGCAGGCACGGAAATGGCACGCACGCCCGCCGGCACCGGGTAGGCGCCGATGGAGCTTTCATAAAGAATCAGCCCACCCTCACGTACCTGCTGGACGAACTTTTCAAGGGATGGCCGGTTGAAGGCTACCAGAACATCGCTTCGATAGACGATGGGGGAGCCGATCTTTTCATCGGAGAGGATGACGGCGCAGTTGGAAGTGCCGCCGCGCTGCTCGGGACCATAGGAGGGGTACCAGGAGACCTGGCGGCCGGCGGCCACACCGCTGCGGGCGATGATCAGGCCGAGGCTGAGCACGCCCTGGCCGCCGAAACCGGCTATCTTGATCTGAACCTTGCCCCGGAAAGCGTCGGCCTGCTGCGGAGCCTTTTCCCCATCTTCCAGATGAAACAGGCGGTCGATGGTCGATTTGGCGTAATCGCTCTGGGAACGGACGATGGAAACGGCGGCAGCGCTGCGATCGCGTAGATTGCCTAAGGGGAACTCCTTTTCCATTTGTTCGTTGACGAATTCCGCATTCTGGACCGGATTCATCTTGAGGTTGGTGGGACAGGGAGAGAGGATCTCCACAAAGGCATAACCCTTTTTGTCGCGCTGGATTTCCAGGGCCTTGAAAATGGCCTTTTTGGCCTTGCGGATATGGGCGATATCGGACACGGAAACCCGCTCAATGAAAACCGGCGCCTGCAACGTACTGATCAGCTCACACATGTGGATAGGAAAACCCGACTCCCGGGAATCCCTTCCGGTGGGCGAAGTGCTGGTCTTTTCGCCGATAAGGGTGGTCGGCGCCATCTGCCCGCCGGTCATCCCGTAGACCGTGTTGTTGACGAAAAAAACTGCCATCTTCTCGCCCCGGTTGGCGGCGTGGAGGGTTTCCGCCAGACCGATGGAAGCCAAATCGCCGTCCCCCTGGTAGGAGAGGACGATGGCGTCGTCCTCGGCCCGGGAAATGCCGGTGCCGACGGCCTGGGCGCGGCCGTGAGGCGACTGGATGTTGCCGGTGTCGAAATAATAATAGGCGAAAACGGCACAACCGACGGGACTGATGGCCACGGCGCGGTCCTGAATGCCGAGCTGCTCAAGGGCCTCGCCGATCAGTTTGTGGATGACGCCGTGGCCGCAGCCGGGACAGTAATGGGTGGCGGTGGGAGCGGCGCCCCCTTTCCGCGGGAATTCAGGATAGAGCCCTTTCGGGCGACCGATGATTTTCTCTCTAGTCATATTCTAACCAGCCATTTTTTCAATTTTTTGGTTAATTTCGTCAAGGATGATGAGATTTCCCCCCATCCGGTTGACCAGCTCCACGGGGCGGGAGCAGTCAATGGCCAGGCGGATATCATCGATCATCTGCCCGTTACTCATTTCGACGGAGATAAAGCGGCATCCGGGCTTGGCAGCCAACTCCTTCAGCTTGTTTTTGGGAAAGGGGAACAGTGTGCGCGGCCGCAACAGCCCGGCGCGGATTCCCTTGGCGCGGGCGATCTCCACGGCGCTGTGGGCGATGCGGCTGCTGATGCCGTAGGAAACCAGAACGATCTCGGCATCCTCCAGGCGATAGCCGGCAAAATCCTGCTCATTCTCCTCGATGCGGGCGAATTTCTCCTGCAGTTTCTTGTTGAAAGCCTCCATCTGATCGAAGTCGAGAAGGATGGACGAAATGAGATTGCTCCGCGTCTCCGCCGTGCCGCTCACCGCCCAGGAACTGTCGATCGCGGGAGTGACAACCCGCTCCGGAAAACGGAGCGGTTCGTACATCTGACCGAGCACGCCGTCGGCCAGCACATAGACCGGGTTGCGGTACTTGAAGGCCAGATCGAAGGCGCGCATCGTCAGGTCGCACATCTCCTGCACCGAGTTGGGTGTCAGCACGATACAACGGTAGTTGCCATGCCCGCCGCCTTTTACAACCTGGTTGTAATCGCCCTGTTCCGGGCCGATGTTGCCCAGCCCCGGGCCGGCACGGACGATGTCGACGATCACCGCCGGCAGCTCGGAGCCCGCCAGGTAGGAGACCCCTTCCTGCTTGAGGCTGATGCCGGGGCCGGAGGAGGCGGTCAGCACCCGCCGCCCGGTAGCCGCGGCGCCATAGACCATGTTGATGGCGGCGACCTCCGACTCGGCCTGCACAAAACGCCGGCCCGCCTGGGGGAAGTAGATGGAGGCCTCCTGAAGGATCTCGCTGGCCGGAGTGATGGGGTAGCCGAAATAGCAGTCGCAGCCGGCATAGAGCGCGCCGATGGCGACCGCGGTGTTGCCTTTCACCAAACGCATGACCATTTTTTATCGTTCTCCCGCATGACTATTCCAAAGGAATGTGGACCGTGACGGCGGCCGGTTCCGGACAGGTGTAATAGCAATTGCCGCAGCCGATGCAACCGGTGCCGAGATAGGTGGCAAAGGGGTAACCCCGCTGGTTGAGTTCCCGGCCCATAATGAGGACCTTCTTGGGACAGGCGGCGATACAGCGGCCGCAGGCCTTGCACTCCAGTGGGTCGATGACCGGATAGGGTTCTGATTTCTGTGGTGTTGCACTCATGTATGTATTCACTCTCGAAAAAATTTACCGACGGATAAAGAACGGCGGCCTCTAGGGCCGCCCTCTTTGCAGTTTATTCCTTCACGCCGCTGGAACACAAGACTTTCCGGCAGAATACAAAAGCGTTCAGTTTTCCCCCTTGTCCTGATCCCGCTCGCGGATCTCCACTCGGCGGATCTTGCCCGAAATTGTTTTAGGCAGTTCCTTCACGAACTCGATCTCCCGGGGGTATTTGTAAGGGGCGGTGACGTTCTTGACGTGGTTCTGGAGCTCCTTCTTGAGCCCCTCGCCAGGCTGATAGTCTTTGGTCAGCACCACGGTGGCCTTGACGATCTGCCCCCGGTCGGGGTCGGGAACGCCGGTAATGGCGCACTCGAGAACCGCCGGATGTTCGATCAGGGCGCTCTCCACCTCGAAGGGGCCAATGCGGTAACCGGAACTCTTGATGACGTCGTCGGCGCGGCCGACAAACCAGTAATAACCGTCCTCGTCCCGCCACGCCATATCACCGGTATGATAATAACCTTCATACAGCACTTCACGGGTCCGCTGTTCTTCCCGATAATATCCGTTGAACAATCCGAGAGGCTTTTCCGCACCGACGGCGATGACGATTTCACCCTCCTCCCCCTCGTCGCAAACCCGGCCGTCGGCATCCAGCAGTCGGATGTCGTAGAAGGGGGTCGGTTTACCCATGGAGCCGGGCTTGACATCCATCCACAAAAAGTTGCCGATCTGAATGGTGGTTTCGGTCTGACCGAAACCTTCCATCAGGCGGATGCCGGTATATTCCAGAAACCGTTCATAAATCTCCGGGTTGAGGGGCTCCCCGGCGATGACGCAGTATTTGAGGCCGCTGAAATCGTACTGGCGCAAGTCCTCCTTGATCAGGAAACGGTAGATGGTGGGAGGGGCGCAGAAGGTGGTCACTCCATATTTGGAGCACATCGTCGCGAGGCTGGCGGCGGAAAACTTCTCATAGTCATAGACGAAGACGGCGCTGCCGCAGATCCACTGGCCGTAGATCTTGCCCCAGACGACCTTGGCCCAGCCGGTGTCGGCCACCGTGTAGTGCAGACCGTCATCGATACAGTTCTGCCAATACTTGGCGGTGACGATGTGGGAAAGGGGATAGGTGAAATCATGCTGTACCATCTTGGGAAAACCGGTGGTACCGGAGGAGAAATAAAGCAGGGAGATATCTTCGTTGCGGGTGTCGTCCGCGCCGGTGGGGCGGGTGAAATCAGGGGAGGACTTGGCGATCTCCTCCTCCAGATCAAGCCACCCTTCCCTCTTGCCTCCCAGAAGAACCTTGGTGTGCAGGGAGTGGGCCGTTTTTTCAGCCGCTTCGTCGACGAAATCGAGCAGAGAAGCATGATCAATAGCCACGATCATGCGGATATCTGCCTTGTCGACCCGGTAAACGATATCCTTGGTGGTCAGCATGTGGGTCGCCGGAGTGGCGATGGCGCCGATCTTGTGCAGACCCAAGAGGCAATGCCAAAAGGAATAATGCCCCTTGAGGATCAGCATCACATGGTCGCCCTTGCGGATACCGCAACGGAGGAAGAAATTGGCCGCCTTGTCACTGAAATACTTCAGGTCGCCAAAGGAGAAGGTGCGGTCGTTACCGTTGTCATCGCACCACACCAGGGCTCTTTTTTCCGGCTGCTCAGTGCCGTAGGCATCAACAACATCATAGGCAAAGTTGAAATTTTCCGGAATGCTGACACGGAAACGTTGAACAAAATCCTCATAGGACGTAAATGTGCTGGGCGAAACGAATCTTTCCAACAGACAGGACATGGTCTGCTCCTTCCTCTCCCTTATAAGATTATGGCCAGAAAGCGGGCCGGCTGATCGTTCAAGGCGGCCATGGCATGACCGTAGTTGGAATCGAAAAAGAGGGAATCCCCCGCCTCGAGGATGATTTCATGGTTATGGATGATTACCTTGAGGGTTCCTTCCAGCACGTAATCAAATTCCTGTCCGGGATGGGAATGGGTGGCGAGCTCGGTCCCGGCAGGTTTCGGCTCGACGGTGACCAGAAACGGCTCGGCCTTCTTCTGGACGAAGTTATGGGCCAGGTTCTGATATTTGTATTGGGAGCGCCGCTCGACATGGACCCCTTTTCCCTTGCGGGTGACGGTGAAGATGTGCATGCGCGGGGATTCCCCCGTCAGCAACAGGCTCATGTCGACATTCAGGCTCTGGGCGATGCCGAAAAGGATGCTGGCGGGGATATCGATTTCTCCCTTTTCGTAACCCTGATAGGTTCCCAAGGGGACATTGAGGAGTTTCGCCATCTGGGCGGCGGAAATTTCCGACAACTCCCGCAATTCCTGGACCCTTGCGGCGATCTCTTTGATCTTCTCATTCATGACGGCGGCCTCCATACGGTTTTAAGTCAGCAAAAAGTCGGCATCCGAAAATCCTGTAAAGCCTTTTTATCTAAACGATTAGAAAACAAAATGAAAGAAAAATCTTGCCTTTCTTCAAAAATCTTCCATTGGGCCACTCATCGGTCCTTGTATCGCCGTTTAAATCTGTCCTATCATCCCCTCAAGAGGTCCCTGCAACTCAATCCCTGGAAGTTATCCCGTGAACGAAACAAAGCGCATCCTTCTCCATGTCTGCTGCGCCCCCTGCGCAACCAGTTGCCTGGAGCGGCTGGCGGCGAACGGAAACAGGATCACCCTCTTTTTCGCCAACGGCAATATCGCCCCCGCCGCAGAGTATCACAAACGGCTCCAGGAGGTTTTCCGTCTCGGCAAACTCTTCAATGTTCCTCTCGAGGTGGACGATTACGATCACAACGCCTGGCTGCAATGGATCGCCGGCCTTGAAAACGAAGCGGAACAAGGGCCACGCTGCCGGCGCTGTTTCGCATACAGTTTCTCCCGGGCTCAGTCTGCCGCCGAAGCCCTCGGCCTGCCCGCTTTCACTACCACCCTCACCGTCAGCCCCCACAAGCCGAGTCCTCTCCTCTTCGACGTCGGCAAGGATTTTCCCCGTTTCACACCGTGGGATTTCAAAAAAAAGGATGGCTTTCGCCGCAGTCTCCAACTGAGTCGCCACTACGCCCTCTACCGGCAAAATTTCTGCGGCTGCGAGTTTTCCCGAAGGGATAAGAGGGGAAAAGGGGTGGACTGATGCCCGAACGGAAAAAAGAACGGCCCCTTTTTTAAGTCAACAAAAAATCAAAAATTTTCTGGAACCTAATTCGGTCTTGATATAGTTTGCCGATTTGGGGGGTGAATTCCGCGGCGGGACGGCGTTGTTGTTCCGTTTAGAAAACAAAAAAATCGGC
>JAAYDE010000103.1 GCA_012729375.1 Deltaproteobacteria bacterium
GAAACCCTGCTCGACGGCTGCGGCCTCGACTGGAGCCGCATCTCCCCGGCCCTGTTCGGCTCCCTGTTCCAGTCGATCATGGAGCGCGCCGAGCGGCGGCGGCTGGGCGCCCACTACACCACCGAAACCAACATCCTCAAGGCGCTGCGGCCCCTGTTTCTCGACGCCCTGTGGGAGGAGTTCGAGCGGTTGCGGCGCACCCCCAGGCGGCTGGTGGAATTCCAGCGCCGCCTCGGCGCCATCCGCGTTCTCGACCCGGCCTGCGGCTGCGGCAACTTCCTGGTCATCGCCTACCGGGAGCTGCGTCTGCTGGAGCTGGAGGTGCTGCGGGAACTGTACCAGGGGAGTGAATCGGGCTTCCTGGACGTGGAGGAGATCGTGCTGCTCGATGTCGATCAGTTCTACGGCATCGAGATCGAGGAGTTCCCGGCCCAGATCGCCCAGGTCGCGCTGTGGCTCACCGACCATCAGATGAACCTGCGGGTCTCCGAGGAGTTCGGCCAGTATTTCGTCCGGTTGCCCCTTTCCAAACACCCCCACATCGTCCACGGCAACGCCCTGGCCCTGGACTGGACGGAAATCGCCGCCCCTCGTGACCTCGCCTACATCGTCGGCAATCCCCCCTTTGTCGGCGCCAAGTTCCTGGACCAGCGGCAGCGGGCCGAGGTCGCGGGCCTGTTCGCCGGGATCAAGGGGGCCGGGCTGCTCGATTACGTCGCCTGCTGGTACCGCAAGGCGGCCTCGTATATGGCCGCCAACCCCGCCATCCGCGCCGCCCTGGTCTCCACCAACTCCATCACGCAAGGGGAGCAGGTCGGGGCGCTGTGGCCGGAGCTGCTGCGGGCCGGGGTCCGCATCCATTTCGCCCACCGCACCTTCCAGTGGTCCTCGGAGGCCCGCGGCAAGGCCGCGGTGCATTGCGTCATCATCGGTTTCGCCCTGGAGGATGAGCGGCGGAAGTGGCTCTTCGAGTACCAATCGGTTCGGGGCGAGCCGCTGGCCCACCGCGTCTCCCGCATCAACCCCTACCTGGTCGACGCCCCGGATCTGGTGCTGACCGGCCGCAGCCGCCCCCTTTGCCAGGTCCCGGAGATCGGCATCGGCAATAAGCCGATCGACGGCGGCCACTACCTTTTCACAACGGCGGAAAGGGATGCGTTCCTCCGCCAGGAACCCGAAGCCGCGCCTTTTTTCCGGCGTTGGCTCGGCTCCGATGAGTTTCTTAACGGCTACGAAAGGTGGTGTCTGTGGCTGGGGGACTGCCCTCCCGAGCAGTTGCGGCGGATGCCCGAGACGCTCAAAAGGGTCGAGGCGGTTCGCCGGACACGGCTGGCCAGTCGCAGCGCCCCGACCCGGAAGCTGGCCGAGACCCCGACCCGGTTCCATGTCGAGAACAGGCCCCAGGGGAATTTTCTCGTGATCCCCAAAGTGTCATCCGAGCGCCGACTCTTTATCCCCATCGGATTCATGTCCCCGGTAACCTTTTGCAGTGACCTGGTGTTTATTTTTCCCGACGCCACCCTCTTTCACTTCGGCATCCTCTCCTCCACAATGCACAACGCCTGGACCCGCGCCGTCTGCGGCCGGCTCAAGAGCGACTACCGCTATTCGGTCGGCATCGTCTACAACAACTTTCCCTGGCCGCCGGACCCCTCCGAAAGACAGCGGGACGCCATCGAGGCGGCGGCGCAAGGGGTGCTCGACGCCCGCGCCCGCTTCCCCGGCGCTTCCCTCGCCGACCTCTACGATCCGCTCGCCATGCCGCCGGACCTCACCAGCGCCCACCGCCGGCTCGACCAGGCGGTGGACGCCGCCTACGGCCGCCGGGGATTTTCCGGCGAGGCCGAGCGCGTGGCCTTCCTCTTCGACCGCTACCGGGAGCTGACGGCGGCCGGTTGAACAGC
>JAAYDE010000104.1 GCA_012729375.1 Deltaproteobacteria bacterium
GACCTGGGAGGCCTCCATCGCCCCCAGGAAAAGATACCACTTGGTGATGAACCCGGCCACGGGAGGGCCGCCGATCATGCTCAGGGAAGCGATCCCAAAGGCGGCGAAGGTAAAGGGCATGGCGCGTCCCAACCCGCCCATTTCCGAAATGTTCTTTTTGTGGGTGGCCGCATAGATTGCCCCGGCGCAGAAGAAAAGGGTGATCTTGGCAAAGGCGTGATTGGCGATGTGAATCAGACCGCCGCGGATCCCTTCAGGGGTGAGCAAAGCCACCCCAAGAATGATGTAGGAGAGCTGGCTGATGGTGGAATAGGCGAGGCGAGCCTTGAGATTGTCCTTGGTCAAGGCGATGAGAGAGGCGACGACGATAGTAATGGAGACAAAATAGGCGGTCGGGATGCCCAGATTGAGGGCTTCCATGGTATCGACCCCAAACAGATAGAGCATCACCCGCGTAGTGGAGAAAACGCCTACTTTTACCACCGCTACGGCATGAAGCAGGGCGCTTACCGGGGTCGGTGCCACCATCGCCGAGGGAAGCCACCCGTGCAGCGGCATGATGGCCGATTTGGCGAAACCCAACAGACAGAGGACATAGACCGTCACAATCAGCGCCGGCGGCGTTGTTGCCGGGAAGATGCCGGTGCGGACATTGTCGGCAAAATCGAGGGTCCCGGTAAAAAAATAGATGAGAATCAACGCCGGAAGAACAAAAGCAACGGAGCTGCCAAGGAGATAGATCAGGTATTTGCGGCCCGCGGCGTAAGCTTCCGGTGTCTGGTCGTGGGCCACCAGGGGATACGTGGAGAGAGAGAGAATTTCGTAAAAAAGATAGAGGGTCAGTAAATTGGCCGAAAAGGCAACCCCCAATGCGGCTGCTATGGCCACGGCGAAAAAGGCGAAAAAGCGGGTCTGGGCGTGTTCTTTCAGCGCGCCCATATAACCGATGGAATAGAAAGCGGTAAAAATCCATAGAAAAGAGGCCACCAGGGCGAACAAAAAGCCCATGGCGTCCACCCGCAGCTTCAGAAAGGCTTCCGGCAAAACCGGGGCGATCACGGCAGTCAAAACCCGTCCGGCCAAGACGTCGGGCACCATCGATACGACCAAAGCAAAAACCACGGCTGCCCCGGCGATGGTCAACAATCCCCGCAGGGCCGGTTTGCGGCCCGTCAAAACGATTGGCGCAACGCACAGCAAGGCCGTGCCGATCACCGTCAGCGGCATCAAGGAATCAATAGCATTCATCCATCGTTTTCCATTTTCATTCCCAGGCCCATCCGCTTGCCGTCACAAAGAAGGCACAGCCACCCGAATGACCTGGGACAGGAACGAACCGGCATTGATGCCGATAACCACAAGGGCGATGGCCACCACTACCAGAGAGGGGATCATGAGCGGGTGGGTCTCCCTGGAGCCTGAAATCTCCGCAGGGACCGATTCTTCCCCGGCCGAGGAGAAAGCAATTTCCAGAACCCGGAAAAAAATCACCGCGTTGACCAGACTACTGAAAATCAAGGCCCCCACAAAACCGTAATGACCCGCTTCGATGCCGCCCAGCAAAAGATACCATTTGCTGAAAAATCCGCAGGTTGGCGGCACCCCCACCACCGAGAGTGCCCCGACGACGAGGACACAGAGAGTTATCGGCATTTTGCGGAACAACTGATGAAGATCCTTGAAATGGGTGCTGCCAAAACGATAGAGAATGGCCGAAGAAACCAGGAAAAAACACAAGGTCATCAGGGCATCGTTGACAATGTGGAAAACCGCACCGGTCAGTCCGTTGGTGTTGCCGAGCCAGACCCCTCCCACCATGTAGGCAACCTCGGCAATGACCACATAGGTCAGCATTTTGACCAAATCCCTCTGGCTGAGGGCAATCAAGGAAGCAGCGACAATGGCGATGACCGCGGCCCAGACAATCAGCGTCTGAACCCGCCCATGGATCAGGAAGGCGTACTGGGGAGAGAATACGCTGAAGATGATCCGGATCATGAGATAGACAGTGACCTTGGTCATGAGCGGCGCGATCAGCACGCTGGCGCCCGCGGGGGCGTGGGTATAGGCATTGGGCAACCAGCCGTGCAGGGGGAAAAAGGCCATCTTGATCCACAGACCCACCATCAGAAAGCAGAAAGCGGTGGCAACCGTGGGGCTCTCGTATAGGGGGGGAAGAAGGCGGGCGATATCTCCCATGTTCAGAGTACCGGTAATGAGATAGAGGTAACCCACCCCCAAAAGGTAAAAACAAGCCCCGACGGTCCCCATGATAATGTAGTTGAAGCTTGACAACGGCGCCCTCCCCCTGCCCATGGCGATGAGACCATAGGTGGTGATGGAGGTGATTTCCAGCAGGACATATAGGTTAAAGGCATCGCCGGTAATCACCAGCCCCATCATCCCGCAGATAAGGATCAGATAGAGGGAGAAAAAGAGGTGCTCTCTGCCGGGCATCTCTTTTTTGATGCTGGGAAGAGCCGAAAAGGTGGCGATCAGCGCCACCCAGGATACCAGCACCAGCATCAGGGCGCTTAAAGGATCAAGAACCAGTTCGATGCCATAGGGGGGCAACCAACCGCCGACGGTATATTTGAAAGTGCCGTTCTCGAGCACATCGATCAAAACAAAAAAGGAAGCGACCGACGACAATACCAGACTCGCCAAAGTCCAGGGAGCTACATGCTTTTTGGAGATCTTGCCCAGCAGATTGACGGCGAATGCGGCCAATAAAGGAAAGGTCAGAACCAGAATCGGCAGATTATGGTTCATGATTTTTCACCCGCTCGAGGATCTGGTCCTCATCGATCGATCCGTACTCCTTGTAGATTTTGAGCATCGTGGCGAGAGCGACGCCGGTAACGCTGACCGATACGACAATCGCCGTCAGCATCAGCACATGGGGGAGAGGATTGACGATGTCGGCCGCCTGCACCGCTCCCGCCAAAGCCTGTTCATAATCCACGATCGGTATACGCCCCCCCTTTTTAGCCCCGGTGGAAATAAAAAAGAGAATGATGGCGGTCTGAAAAATATTCATGCCGATCAATTTCTTGACCAGATTGTTTTTGCGGATCATGGCGTAAAAACCGATCATCATCAGGACGACATAGATCCAGTAATTGTATTTCGCCACCAAGTCCACCAGCCAACCGTCCATATCAAAGCCCCTGATCGATGGTGCCCGCCGAGGAAAGAACCCTGTAGATTCTCAGCATGATGCTCATTACCCCGATGCCGACCCCCACTTCCACCAGAAATATTCCAAATGAGCGCCAGGCGATGGGCCCCAGGGGCAGTATTCTATTGAGAGCGCTGTAATCCAGAAAATAACCGCCGAAAAGGATGCACAGAGCGCCGATGCCACAATAGACAAGAGGACCGGTGATAGAGAGGGTCTTGTTGACGTTTTCGGAAATGTAGTGCTTGCTGGCCGGCAAACCGAATACCAATGCCATAAGGATAATCGCGGCGCCAAGAATGACCCCCCCCTGAAAACCGCCACCGGGACTGTAATGGCCGTGGACCACGACATAAAGCCCGAAAAGCTGGATAAACGGGATGAGGACGCGGACCGAGGTCTGCAGGATGACATCCTGCCAGGGCATGCGCAGCTTGGCTTCTTCCTGGAGTTCTCTCATAGGTTCTCCTGCTTGAGGATGCTGACCACGGAAACCCCGGCGCAGTAGATGACCACCAGTTCGAACATGGTGTCATAGCCCCGGTAATCCCCCAGAATCGCCGCCACCAGATTGGGTACCTGGGTTTCACGCACGGCGTTCTCGATGTAATAGGAAGAAACATGAACATTGGGAGGAGATTGAGGATCTCCCCACGCGGGAAAGTCGGCCATACCATAAAAGAGCAAAACCCCGGTGATGACGGAAAGCATCAGAGGGAGTATCTTCCAGCCCTGGTCCTTGAGGTGGTGGGGATCATCGACGCCGCGGATGACCAGACGGCTGCGCGTGGTGGAGCGAAACAACGCGGCGATAAAGAAGATGGTGCTGACCCCGGCGCCTACCACCGCTTCGGTGAAGGCAACGTCGACAGCCCCCATCTCCGCCCACAGCAGGCACATCAGAAAGCTGTAGGCGGCAAAGATGATGGTGGCCGACAGCAGGCCGCGAACGGTGATGGTGCCCAGGGCGCAGACCACGACCAGGGTCAGAAGAAACAGATCGAGTTGCCAGATCATCGGTTTCTTTTCCTTTTTTCCCAGGGTTCGATGCCGACGATGAAAGCCGCTTTGGTGATGGCATGGGTGGCGGCAGGGGTGGCCACGTATACGAAGAGGATGATGAGGAGAATTTTAAGGCTGACCCGCAGATTGTCCCAGGACTGAAACAGGGTCCAGTCGAAGTCCCGGACATTGAACAAAGCGATGGCGACCAGAGCCAGAGTGCTGGCCAGGGCATCACATTTCCCGGCCGCATGGAGCCGGCTGTAAAAATCGGGAAAACGCAATATGCCGATGGCTCCGATGGCAAAGAAAAACACCCCCAGAAACAGCAGCACCGCCACGACCCAGGAGACAATGGACATGACTGAACCCCTTTCAGGTTTCTTCGCTGCCACCGCGGGCGCTTTTGCGGCGCAGGAAAAACTTGGTTACACCAATGGCCAGAATGAAGTTCAACATGGCATAGGCGATGGCGATATCGACAAACATGGAGATGTTGCCGAAAAGAAAACCGATCAGGACCAGAAGGACGGTGGTCTGCGCACCGACCACATTGACCCCGACGATGCGGTCGAGTACGGTCGGACCACCGACAACCCGTATCAGGGCAAGGGCCGTACTGACCAGCAGCCCCAGAGAAGCAAGGAGAAAAACCGTATCCATGGTCATTCCCTTTCGAGCGCCCTGGCGATGCGCGTTTCCATTTCTCCCGGCAGGCCCTCCGCCGCTTTTTGCGTCAAAGCGTAAACGGTGAATTCGTTTCCGGACATGTTGACGGTGATCGTTCCGGGGGTCAGGGTGATCGACTGGGCCAGGGTCACCCGGGCCATGGTATTCCTCAGACGGGTGCGGAAACGGACGAGGCGGGGATCAATGATCTCCAGCATGCGTGGATGAAGAACAATGTAGGTGATTTCTAAACTGGAAAGGACTATCTGATAAAAAAGCCAGGGAAAATAGGCCAGAACCTTGAAAATATCCCTCACCCAGAGCAGATCGGGGTGGCCGTAAAACAACAGGTCATGACTGAAAATGGCCACCAAAAGACAGCAGATAACCCCGACACCGAGGTGAAAAGCATCGAACATCCCCGAAATCAATACCCAAAAAACCAGCATGATGAAGAAGGTGACGATTCTTGCCATGGCAACCTTTACCTTTTTTCGTCGCCGACAGCCAGGGAAGCGGAAAAAATCCGGCCGACGGCCGCAACCGATCTTTTTTTCCGGCGGCGCCAAGATCCAATGACCAGAAAGGGTCTTTTTCTCCGCAATCGGCACCTAGCGTGCCAGGCTCTTCGCCTCGGAGCGAAAAGCGGAAGGGATGTCCCGCAGGGTGACGGCAAAGCGGATTTCGCCCTCCCCGTCGATGTAAAAATACCGGGGCTCACCGTCGTTTGCCAGGGAGGCTTTTCGTCCTGAAACAGGCTCCTCCCTGACGGCGATTTTCGCCGCCACGACATCCTCTTCCGGAAACACCAGCAACAATAGACGAGTACGGAAATCCACGTAGAAACGGCGCGGCGCGGATGCAAAGGAGATATCACTGCCAAGGTAAATCAGACTGAGATCAATGGCAAGGAGAACCAGAACAAAAATCAACCCCCAGAGGATAACACGCCCCAGTCTCACCATCTTCCCGCAATTCTCCCGCCCATGACGACACCGCTGATATGCGGCTCAAAAGAATATGAACGAACACATGAAATTCTAGACTAACGGCATTCCATTGACAAGAAGAAGACAATCCTCGACGGCAGCTTTTTAGGCCATCCAAAACCCTGGCCGGGAAAATCGTCGCCGCCGGGAAAATTTTTGCCCTCGGCAAACAGGCATTTTTTTGCTACCATTTAATGAAAAATTCAAAGAAAGGACACCGCCATGATTGCTCGTATCCTGTCGGGAGGCCTGCTCGGCGTGGATGCCTTTGTCGTGGAGGTGGAGGTGGATATCGCCCAGGGCCTCCCCCAGTTTGCCACCGTCGGCCTGCCCGAAAACGCCGTCAAGGAAAGCAAGGATCGTGTCAAATCGGCCATCAAAAATTCTGGCTATCAATTCCCGGCGCGGCGTATCACCATCAACCTGGCTCCCGCAGACATCAAAAAAGAAGGAACGGCCTACGATCTGCCCATTGCCGTCGGCATTTTGTCCGCTTCTGGTCTCGTCGACCTGAAAGACAAACCATGGCTGTTCATGGGTGAACTTTCCCTAGACGGCCGCATCAAACCGGTGCGCGGCGCCCTGCCTCTTGCCATCAGCGCCCGCCCCTGGAAAATCGCCGGCTTCATCCTGCCCAAAGAAAATGCCATGGAAGCGGCCATTGTTGAATCGCACCCTGTTTTTGGGGTGGACCACCTTGGCGAGGTGGTTGATTTTCTCAACGGCGCTCGCAATCTGTCGCCGACCATTATCGACCGCGCTGAAATTCACAAGAAAGAACGGCTCTATCAAGACGATTTTTGCGAGGTCAGGGGGCAGGACAGCATCAAGCGGTCATTGGAAGTGGCGGCCGCCGGAGGGCACAATATCCTGCTGGTGGGACCACCGGGAAGCGGCAAAACCATGCTGGCCCGCCGCCTTCCCACCATCCTCCCGCAACTCTGCTTTGACGAAGCGGTGGAAACTTCCAAGATCCACTCCGTTGCCGGTCTTCTTCCCAAACAGGAAGGGCTGATCCGGCAACGGCCCTTCCGCCACCCTCACCACTCGGTCTCCGATGCCGGCCTGATCGGAGGCGGCACCATCCCAAGGCCGGGCGAGGTCTCTCTCGCCCACAACGGCGTCCTTTTCCTCGACGAACTTCCGGAATTCAAGAAAAACATCTTGGAGATGCTGCGTCAGCCCCTTGAAGACGGTGAGGTCACCATCACCCGTGCAGTCACCTCCATTACCTACCCTGCCTCCTTCATGCTGGTAGCGGCAATGAACCCCTGCCCCTGTGGCTTTCTGGGGGACTCCCAGACCGTCTGCTCCTGCACCCCGCAGATGATCCAGCGTTATCGGAGCCGCCTTTCCGGCCCTCTGCTCGACCGTATCGACCTGCAGATCGAGGTGCCCCGGGTGCCCCACCGCGATCTCGCCGATCCGACTGACGGCGAGCCTTCGGCGGCCATCCGCGCCCGGGTGGAGGCAGCCCGCGCCATTCAGGAGCAGCGGCTGGCGGAATTCGCCCTGCACCGCAACGCGCAGATGCAGGCCCGTCACATCCGCCGTTTCTGCCGCCTCGACGGAGAGGGGAGGCGGCTCCTGGAACTGGTCACCGACCGCCTGGCCCTCTCCGCCCGCAGCTACACCCGCATTCTCAAGGTGGCGCGCACCATCGCCGATCTGGCCGGAGAGGAAAACATCCTTCAGCCCCATCTCGCCGAGGCGATCCAGTACCGCTCGCTGGACCGGAAAACGGTCTGAGATTTCCAGATCCTTCCGAACACCTCCTCGGCCTCGAGCAAAAACATGTTACTTGATTATTCAAACAACATGTCACTTGCAGTCCCAAATCGAATGACATAGGCTTGGAATGTGTTTCTTCAAAAGTCTCCTTTTCCAAAGGCCTTAAACAGTTCACAACCGGGAGGCTTTTATTAACCCCCGGAAAAGACGAGGCCCTGGGGTCCCACGGCAAAGCCGTGGAGCTTCCTGTTGTGCCAATTATCAAGAGCAGACCGCAATGAATCAGAATCAGAGCAAAATACGCCTGACGCAACTCGCCAAAAGCGCCGGCTGAGCAGCCAAACTGGGTCCCGAGACCCTGGCGCAGGTTCTGCGCCATCTGCCGGAATCAAAGGATCCCAACCTTCTCTCCCAGGGGATACCTTGTGCCGATGCGGGAATCTACCGCCTCACGGAGGAGTGTGCCCTGGTCCAGTCAGTCGATTTCTTCACCCCCATGGTGGATGATCCCTTCCTTTTCGGTCAGATCGCTGCGGCCAACGCCCTTTCCGACATCTACACCATTGGCGGCAAACCGTTGACCGCCCTCAACCTCGTATCCTTCCCCTCCTGCTCTCTCGACCATGAAATCCTTGCCGCCATCCTGCTGGGTGGGGCGGAAAAGGTGGCGGAAGCTGGAGCCGTGATCGTCGGCGGCCACTCCATCGAGGACGCCGAGCCCAAATATGGGCTGGCTGTCACCGGTCTCGTCCATCCCCGGAAAATGGTAACCTCGGTGGGCGCCCGCCCCGGCGATCTCCTGGTACTCACCAAACCCCTCGGCGCCGGTATACTGGCTACCGCCCTTAAAGGAGAGCTCCTGACCGAACCCGAGATCGAAACCGCTCTTAAGGGGATGGCGACCCTCAACGCCGGCGCCGCCCGCGTCATGGTCGAGGTCGGCGTCAACGCCTGCACCGACGTCACTGGCTTCGGCCTCATCGGCCACGCCCTGGAAATGGCTGAAGCCAGCGGGATCGGCCTGGTGATCAATGGCAAAAACCCGCCGACATACCCTCATACCCTGGAGATGGCCGAGATGGGCATCGTCCCGGGGGGCAGCCACCGCAACCGCCTTTTTTACCTTCCCCAGGTGGATGGTGCAGAGCAACTCAAGCCCGAAATCCGCGATATTCTCTTCGATCCCCAGACGTCCGGCGGCCTGCTGATAGCCGTCTCTCCGGACAAACTGACCGAATTGACGGAAAAACTCCACAAGGCAGGAGCCGGAGCTTTCCTCATCGGTGGTGTAGAGGAGAACCCGGCAGGGCGCCTTCGTTTTTTTTGACCCTTAGCCAACTAAAAATACCTGCGTTTCTCATCCAAAAAATGGTCGGGGGGATATGAAACAACCCTTGGTGGATCCTCCGACCAAGACCATTCAATTTTTGGTGAGGTCGCACAAACATGATCAGGGTGCAGAATTTACGACTTTCTTGCCGTCGAGCCAATTCTTTGATGCCCGCGCTATGAGTGCTGGAGAATCCTCCCCTTCAACCAAGCGGTACACAGGAACTAAATATTTGACATTGACCAATGCCTTTAGTAGTTTTACCAACCAACCGAAGCTGATTTGCGGAGTGAAACTTTATCACTGGAAAGCCCAAATGAAACGGCCCAATCTCAATTTCATCTATTTAATATGAGGCTTGACCAGGGAACCCGTGAGGTTCTCCCGTCATAAGGCCCCTTATCCCGCCTTGCCGCATCCCGCCTGACCGGCTTTCCCGCCGCGCCGCGAGAAGCGGCCCGGCGCGAGAAAGCTACCCATGCAGAGTCATCAGCAACGATTCAAACCTTTCTTTCCGGATTCCGTTTCCATTGCGGAGAGCTGTGCCTTGCCGGGGGCGTCCCCGTGACCGCGGCACGGGGAATCGGCCTCGACATCGGCTCCCGGACCGTCAAATGTCTGGTCTGGGGCCACGGCCGCATCCTTTCAGCGCGCAAGGAGATCAACACCCACGATCCGCTCGCCGTCTGCGCCGACATGCTGGCGGAGGCAGGTCATGGCCTCACCATCGCCACCGGTTATGGGCGGCGCCTTCTGTCCGGCTACCACGGTTGCGAAACCGTGAGCGAGATCAAGGCCTTCGCGCGGGGGACCAAGGCTCTGCAACCCTCCTGCCGGACCGTGCTCGACATCGGCGGCCAGGACACCAAGGGGATCGCCCTGGGCGAAAGAGGGGCCATCGAAAAATTCCAGATGAACGACAAATGCGCCGCCGGCACCGGGCGTTTTCTGGAGATCATGGCCACGGCCCTCGGCCTTTCCCTGGACGACTTCATCCGGGAAGCGGGCTCGGCCGAGCAGGCCGAGGCCATCAACAGCATGTGCACGGTGTTCGCCGAGTCGGAGGTCATCTCCATGATCTCCCGCGGTCTGCCCCGATCCGCCATCGCCCTGGGGATTCATCAGGCCGTGGCGCGCCGCGCCGTATCGCTATTGGAGCAGGTCGGCATCCGGGAACCGATCGTCTTCGCCGGCGGGGTGGCCCTCAATCCCTGCCTGGCCAGGGAGATCGAAAAGCAGCTCGGCAAGCCGCTCGTCATCCCCGGCGACCCGCAAATGGTCGGCGCCCTGGGATGCGCCTTGCTGGCAGCGGAAAAGTCCTAAACAAGGAGGAAAAGATGGAGTTCAATCAAAGCCATGTCGCGCCGTTGATCGACGACGAATTTCAGGGCCAGGCCAGCAAGCGCGTCCTGTCCTACATCCAGGGGAAAAGGCGCCAGGGGATGCCGGTGGCCGGCCTCTACTGCGTCTATGCCCCCATGGAGCTGATCCGCGCCGCGGGTGTGGTGCCGGCGGGGCTCTGTTCCTTCGCCAACAAGACCATCCCGCCGGCCGAGGCGGTGCTGCCCGCCAATCTCTGCCCCTTGATCAAATCGAGCTACGGCTTCATTGTCACGGATTCCTGCCCCTTCTTCGCTCTTGCCGATGTCGTCATCGCCGAGACCACCTGCGACGGCAAGAAGAAGATGTTTGAGCTGATCACCGGATACAAGCCGTTGTTCGTCATGGATCTGCCTCAACTTCCGGACCAGGAAGAGGCATGCCGCAACTGGACCGCCATGATCCGAAATTTGGGCGGCTTCCTGGAAAAAACCTTCGAGCGGCGGATCTCGGAAGCGCGGCTCGAAGAGGAGATCCAAGCCACCAACGTCAAGAACAACCTGATGAACCGGCTGTTCGGCTACGCCGCGGCCACGCCCCCGGTTCTGAGCTGGAACGAGGCCTATGAGCTCGGCCTGCTGGCCCAGGCCGCTTCGACCGAGGATTTGCAGCCGGTCCTGGAACACGCCCTGGAAACCCTGGAGCAAAGAAAGGTCTCGGGAGTCCATTACGGAAAACCCCGGGCGCCGCGGGTGCTGGTCACCGGCTGCCCGCTCGGAGGGGATTCCCTGAAGGCCTACCGGATCATCGAGGAGGCCGGCGGGGTGATCGTGGCCCTGGATGCCTGTACCGGAATGAAACCGTTCAAGCACTTCATCGAGGAGGGGAGCGGCGATCCGCTGGCGGCGCTGGCGGCCTACTACCTGAAAATCCCCTGCTCCTGCATGACCCCCAATCAAAAGCGGCTCGACGACCTGGATGCCCTGATCGAACGCTTCCGGCCGGATGCGGTCGTCGACGTGGTGCTCCACGCCTGCCATGCCTACAACGTGGAATCCTACAAGATCATGAACCACCTCAAGGAGCGCCACCGGCTTCCCTTGCTCAAGATCGAAACCGACTACTCCAATGGGGATGTCGAGCAGATCCGGACCAGGGTCGAGGCGCTCTTCGACAGTCTCGACCGATAGGAGGAAAACCATGGCTAAACAGACCATCGATTGCCGGGGGCTGGCCTGCCCCCAGCCGGTGATCCAGACCAAAAAGGCGCTGGAGCAGACCGGCGCCGCCGAGATCGAGGTGCTCCTCGACAACGAGATCGCCTGCGAGAACGTGTCGCGCTTCGCCCAATCGCGCGGCTGGACCGTCGATGCCATTGTTCGGGAGGGGAAGGAGCTCCGGTTGACCCTGAAACCGGGCCGTGGCGAAAGCTGCGGCGATCCATCTCCCAAGCCTACCGGGGAGGAAAAGATCCTGGTTTATTGCCATAGCGACCGGATGGGGCAAGGGGACGACGGCCTCGGCGAGGTGCTGATGCGGAGCTTCATCAAATCCCTGGCCGACATGGCCCCGCAGCCGCAGCGGATCGTCTTCGCCAACGGCGGGGTGCGGCTGACCACCGAAGGCTCGGCGCTGCTCGAAACCCTGC
>JAAYDE010000004.1 GCA_012729375.1 Deltaproteobacteria bacterium
GCTTCCCAAGCTGAAAGTCGCGGGTTCGAATCCCGTTTCCCGCTCCAAAATAAGACCAAGGGTTAAGCGATAAAGCTTAGCTCTTTTTAACGTAAAAAACAGGATTTGCGACCAAAAAATAAAAAAAGGGGCAGGTGGCCGCCCTTTCCGGTGACGGGGATAATCTGCAGGGGTCGAAATGGGCCAGCAGGTGATCCCTTTTTTTTATCATCCCCCAGGTTTTTAGGGTTCAAAGGGTTTTATGGTTCTCAGTCGGTGATCTGAGGCGATAGCTACCGCCTTAAGAAAAAGCGCAGAGCCGGTATCATGGGACCGCAAATCACCGCGGCCCAGATCAACGATTAACAGGAGGGTGGGTCAATTTTCGATTGCCGTTGACATTCAAAGAAGAGAACCTACTAACGTAGCGGAGCTCGATGCCTTTGTGCGCGGGGGAGTGTATGGCAACTTCATTGGCAACAGACTACAAATAGACACCACGGTAGGAATCGTTCTGTCTGGAGTACCTGCGAACGGGAAGCGGCATGGCTGCATACCGGATGGTTTACAGAGATGGTCCTCGAAAATCGGCCACTGTCCACCGGATTGCTTTTAATTTTTTGTTAGCGATGTCCTGGCACTCAACAGTTAAGCATCCTGTCCCCTGAATGGCCCCTAGGCAAAAAAACGAAGGCACCCAAGGAGTTTTCCCAGGGTGCCTTTTTTGTGGCCGAAACGGTGGATGTGTCAGTGAAGGGTTCGGAAGGGCAATCCGGTGGCATTTTCCGGGAAACCTTTTGACAGGAAGGTTTGTGTAGGCTAATATGTGATCGTTTAATTGAAATTTTATTACCCCAAGAGGTAGCAGTGGTAAAATTGGGACGTTTTTAAATGTTTACTAAGTATACCCATTAGTGAACATTTAAACAACGTCCCTGGGGTAGGTAGCAAGTGACCGCCGTTTTCTCCAATCGTGGAAAGGAAATCAAATGAGGGGGTACTGGCTTATTACAGTTATCGCAGTTATCGCTGCACTGCTCACATCGAACACTGCCTTTGCGGACTCGCTTCCCACAAATCAGTTGCCGATGTACGGAGAGCGGGAAAAGACGGTGCAGATGAAGAACGCCGATGCAGCGCTCATTTCCGCCGTCGAGAAGCAAGGACTCTCTCGCCAGGAGGCTGCCAAGCGGGCTGTACAGACAGGCTGGTATTATTGGGCGAAACGCGATCTCACTACCGCGATGTCGCGCTTTAACCAAGCATGGCTACTCGATCCAGAGAACGGAAACGCATATCACGGCTTTGCTCTTGTCACTTCTGACCGTGGTGGCGCCCCGAGTGAAGTCGAGCGCCTGTTTCAGATGGCAGTATCAAAACCGAAGGTCGATCCTGTGGCATTTGTCGATTACGGCCGCTTCCTTTGGACCCAGAAGCAGTTGGAGAAAAGCCTGGTGCAGTTGAACAAAGCGCTCCAACTGTCGGCCACAGCTCGCAATGCGCGTTCGAATATTTCTTTCGTGTACTACTTGAAAGGCGACGCAAGTAACGCCTGCACTTGGGCAAAAGAGGCACAGAAAAACGGAGACAAACTGGAAAAGGGCTTTCTCGAAGATATGTGTCGCCGTGCAGGGAAACACTGAGAATGCCGGCTACCGACCCCTGGTTCAAGAAGCTGCGGAAGGGAGGTCGGCGGCGAACTGGCAGCCAACCACACCCGCACCTGTTCGTCTCCAGATTCCAAATCAGATGCCATGGGCTTCCGGTTGATGATGGGATGGAGAGAGGGACATCCTTGAAATTTTCAAATCATGAAAAGGGGGTAGTTGACTTTGAGGGGATGGAGGGTCAGGAATAACCGGAAATGCTATTGCTCGCCTGAAGGAACGCGCACTTTCCACAGTTGATTGTGAGAAAGTCATGCGGGGAGGGGTGGTCGAGGAAGCCGAGTTTTCCGAGGGAGTTTGGCGGCACAAGGTAAGAACCCAAAAAATAACCGTTGTTGTTGAGAAAAATATGGCCAAGCTCATGGGCCAGGGTAAAGCGGGCACGCACAAAGGGTTTGCCCTTGTTCAACATGGCAACCCATTGCCCTTCCATTTCCAATACGGCGCCATCAAGTTCATTCGGATCATCAAGTTCCACATACTCCCACCCCAGGGAATCGCAGATTTTTTGGAGGTCTGTCGGAACTCCCTTAATTTTGTGATCCCGCAGTATTTTTTTCGCCATATCCCTGGCAATTTTGTAATTCGGCTCCATCGGGTGACTATCCCTCCGCCTTTTCCATTTCTTCGAGTATCGCCTTGACCTTGGCCAGATACTCCTTGCTGACAGTCTTTGGGATTGGAGCATTCCCCCTTTTTTGCGCCACTTTTTCAATGATCTTGTTCATGCTGCTTTCCTTCAAGGCTAGTCCCCCGACGCCATGGCAGCAGGAGCGGGCATGTATCGCAGTGAAGGAACTTTTCATGGAAGTGATCCGCCATGTTTCGTTCAATAATTTTTCAAGGGCATCGAGGGTAAGCCTGAAAAAATGGGCGACTTTTCCCGCCATTTCAGAAGGAATCTTTTCCGGTTCCATTTCATTGTTTTGAATTCTTTTCCAATCATCCGGAACGATGCCGGTCAAATGGTAAACGACGTCAGGCAGCAACCTGGTGGCAGCCATCACTTCCCTGAGGTATTCGCCCAACGAAATATCCCGGCCAAGCAGGGTGGCATTGGCCTTCTCGATCGTCTTTATCCTATCCTCAACATAAAAATTCACGCGGGCATCGGGGAATCTTTCGATGAAATTATGGATCAGAAGATTCATGGAGGGAGTGATCGCCACCTCCCCGCGCTCCCATCGTCCGTAGGTGTTTCTGCCAATATGAAGCAGGTTGCAGACTTCCTCCAGGTTCATATCCAGAACCCGGCGTAGAAGTTTCAATTGATCGGGGGTGAGAAGCGGTTTTTCTCCGAACTGAAACGCAATCCGCTTTTTGTCGATCTCAAGGCTTTGCTGATGGCTGAAAATAATTTCCCCGCATGTGGGGCAGGCTTCGCAATCAAGATCACGAAGAATGTGCTTCCTGCCATCAATATCGACTGTCATGTCGGTTTTCGCAGGCTTGTATTCGGCTTCAAAACAGTTGGTGCAGATCATTTCGGACCCTATTTTTTCTCGAAGGAGGTTAGTTTCCAGCAAATAAATTCGCCCGTTTGAGGATGGTAATTGCTGCAAACCTTACAATAGACTTCGATTCCGCTGGTGCTTGTCCCAGGAATAACGTAGTGCGTGTTGTTGGGATTGCTGGCTTTTGCGCTGGTGGCCGCCATGGCCTTTCCGATGGAGTTTGCCTCCATGATGACCTTTTCCACATCCGCTTCGAATAAGCCGGCGTCGTTCATGTCTTTCTGGCAATTTTTTGTTTTGCGGACTTCCCCGGCCAGGTAAGCTCTCTGGATGCTTTCGAGCACATGGGCATCTAAATTGGTCCCAATCGGTGACATAAGTTTTTTCCAAGCATTTTACACCAATTGGTTCAACGATCAATACACCATTTGGTGTAAAAAACAACCAATTTGTTAAATTTTTTGCATTTATGCTCTCTTATATTTGTCTAATGAATAGAATATATCAATTAGAATTAATTCATAAATTCTGGGGGTTGAGTGACGGGATTTTTTTGGCTTTGCCGGGGGGCTGGCAATACAAAGGTTTTTAACCTTTTAAGCCTTCATTGTCATCCTTTCTTTCAGGGTCCTGTTAGATTCCGTAGGGGGAAATGATGTACCCGTAAACGGCTAAATAGTGGCAGACGCTTCCCGCCAACACAAACAGATGCCAGACGGCGTGGTGGAAAAGGAGCTTTTTCCAGGCGTAGAATATCAATCCGAAGCTGTAGAACAGACCCCCCGCCAAGAGCAGCAGCAGGCCCGGCAAGGGGATCAGTTCCATGGCCGGTTTGATGGCCAGGATGATCAGCCAGCCCATGAAGAGATAGATCAGCGGCGCCACGATCTTGAAGCGGTGGACGAAAAAGATTTTGAAGACAACCCCGGCTACCGTGAGACTCCAGACGATCGCGAACAACGTCCATCCCCAGTTTCCCCGCAGCGTGACCAGCGTGAAAGGGGTGTAGGTTCCGGCGATGAGAAGATAGATGGTGGAATGATCGATGATGCGGAACAGATCGCTCCAGCGCAGGTGAAACTTGAACAGATGGTAGCAGGTAAATGCCGCGTAAGAAATGACCAGGCTCGTGCCGTAGATGGTGAAACTCACCAGATGCCAGCCGTTGCCATGGCGTAAGGCATGAACAACCAGCAGAGCCAGGCCGGGAAGGCTCAGGAAAAAACCCAAGGAGGCCGTGGCCGTGTTGAAGATCTGCGTGGGTTTGTAATAGCGCGGGTCCATCGTTCCGGGAAAAAGGGGTTTAATTGCCGGTGAAATTGGATGATTTGCCGCAATTCTAGCAAATTTATCCTTCATCGGGTACGCTGATGCCGGGTGGTTCTGTACATCTAAGTTGTGCGTACGAATAAAAAGATACAGCACCATCTATAGTATGATCTGTTTTTCAACTAAAAAGAGAGACCGAATGCTTCAGAAAAAAATGATCGAACGTTTCAGCGGGGTTTTACGGAAGGATGAACGAATAGTCGCGGCATTGATGTTCGGCTCCTTTGCTATCGGAGAGGGTGACGTCTTCTCTGATATCGAATTTGCAGTGTTTATTAAAGATAATTCATTTAAGAACTTCGATCAGCGCTCGTTGCTTAATGTCGTCAGTCCGGTGGCAGCTTATTTCCCGGATGACTTCGGCCACTTCACCGCACTTTTTGAAAACGGCATTCGCGGTGAATTTCACTTCCTGCGCGAATCCGCCATACCGATCATTTCCACCTGGCAAGGCCACGGGTGGTTTCCCTCCCTTGATGCGGCTGTTCTGCTGGACCGATCCGGCGAGTTGTCACAATACGCGAAGGTTCTCGTGGGCGGTCCTCCGGAACGGGGAGGCACGACCCTTGTCGAAGGACTCGCTTTGAACCTTATCAACCTGATGCTTTTTGGGGCCAATCTTCTCAACCGGGGTGAGTATGCCCGCGCCTGGGCTATGCTCGGCAAAGCCCATGAAAACCTGCTCAAACTGGTTCGGCTCTACGAAGGGTCAACAGATCATTGGCCGACACCTTCACGGGCATTGGAAAAGGACCTTTCTGCGGTCGCGTATGATCGTTATCTGGCATGCACAGGCAGCGCAGAATCGACAGCCCTATACACGGCATATGGCGAGTCGTGGAAGTGGAGTCTCGAATTGTTCCAAACTGTTGTAAGACCCCTGCGTATCGAACTGCCGAGAACAGCGATTGAACAGGTACAAAGGTTGCTCGGTGGTTGTGCGTCGTCGCACAACAAGTAAATCCAGCGGCAACCGTTCCGGTGCCGCCGATTGCCAAGTTGGGCATCAAAGGGGCAATCATGCCACTCAGGGGGAAACCACTGACCGTGTTTGAAATATTTTAAATCCTCGAAAAACAAAGAATACCCCGCTATACTCACAGTAATTAATTACGAAATGTATTCCTATTGAAACCACCTCATGGAGACAAAAAAGAACCCAATGATTTTGAAACTGGTGAAGCGGGGTAGGCATGGGGTGGGAATTTTCCCCTTGGAAATAACATTAAAATTGACTTATTTGGGTTGCGGAGGTGGGCAATGTACCAGTTTTTATCGGAGGCCGGGGGTATCATCGGCTTTGCCATCGAAGGCACCGGCATCCTGTTCATCGGGGCCGGGTTTTGTTACGCCTTTTTTTCCGCGATCCGCAACAAATCGGCGAAAAACAAAGAAGAACTCCTGCGGGAGTTCCGCCATGATATCGGCTTGAGCATGCTGGTGGGGCTCGATTTTCTGGTGGCCGGCGATATCATTCGAACCGTTACCGTGGTTCATTCCCCCATGGGGGTGCTCAGCCTGGGCCTGATCGTGCTGATCCGTACCCTGCTGGTATTTACCATTCACCTGGAGGTCGAGGGCCGTTGGCCGTGGCAAGCGAAGCTTTCCAAACAAGGTGATCCCTGATTTGTCTCCGCTGTGTTTATTCCCGTCCCGAAAGATTTCCCAGGATATCCCTCCCGCGTCTGCATGATCTTCCACCGCCCTGAGGTTTGCCGTCACCGGCGGCGCATTTTGCGCCGGTTTCATTGACCCAGGAGAGATCGCTCCGTGGGAGGGGATGTCATGACGGAGCGTGGCGGGAACCAGCGCCCGCAATAAAACCGGCCCCAGAAATTTTCTTGTTGATTCTGTCGGCAAGGGCGGATATTCCTTATCTTTGTTTTTCCGGAGGGGGGCGATTGGCGTGCCCCTCGTTTTTTGTGTCAAAATTACGACGGATAAGGTTAAAAATTTTGGCGAATTTTTATTGGTTTTCCTCGGTTGCCCGGAACGATGATCCACGTCAGAGATATTTCTAAAGATTTCGGCAGCCGCGAGATCCTTTCCGGAGTGTCCTGGTTTATCGGCGCCCGGACGCGCATCGGTTTGTGCGGTCCCAACGGGGCGGGAAAGACGACTCTGCTGCGGATTTTGGCCGGCGATCTGGAAGCCGATCGGGGGGCGGTCGACAAGGTCAAAGGGACGACCATCGGCTATCTGCCCCAGTTGGTTGAGGCTTTCAGTGAAAACTCCCTTTTTGCCGAGGTGCGTTCCGCTCTGGAGGATCTGGAAAATCTGGAAAAGGAACTGAAGGGCCTCGAAAAGAGCATGGCCAGCCATTCCGACGAGGAGCGGATGGCGCGTTACGCGGAACTGCAGGAGCTGTTCCGGCTCCGCGGGGGCTACACCATGGAGTCGGACACGGGGCGGGTTCTCGACGGCCTCGGCTTCGCCCGCCAGGATTGGGAGCAGCCCTGCAACAGCTTCTCCGGCGGCTGGCAGATGCGCATCGCCCTGGCCAAGCTGTTGTTGCAGCGCCCCCACCTGCTGCTGCTGGACGAACCGACCAACCATCTCGACCTGCCGACCCGGGAGTGGCTGGAATCCTTCCTCCAGAACTATCCTTTCAGCCTGGTGGTGGTCTCTCACGACCGCTATTTTCTCGACCAGGTGGTGGAAAGGATCGTCGAGGTCTGGAATGGCGCCCTCCACGAATATACCGGCAACTACAGTGCCTACCTGGTGGAGCGCCAGCGCCGCATCGACTCGCTGCGGGAGGCCAAACGTCGTCAGGACGAGGAGATCGCCCGCATCGAGAACTTCATCAACCGTTTTCGCTATCAGGCCAACAAGGCCCCTCTGGTGCAGAGCCGGATCAAACAGCTGGAAAAGATCGACAGGATCGATCTGCCGCCTGTTCCCAAAAAAATCGGCTTCCGCTTTCCTGCCGCTCCCAAGGGGGGCAAGGATGTGCTGCGCTTCTCCGGCATCGGCCACGGCTACGGGACGCTGACGGTTCTGGAGAATATCGATCTGTTGATCAGCCGCGGGGAGCGGGTGGCTTTAGCGGGCCCCAACGGGGCCGGCAAGTCGACGCTGATGAGGCTTTTGGCCGGGGTCGAAGCGCCGCGTCAGGGGGAGCGGTGCGAAGGGGAGGGGCTGCGGATCGGCTACTTCGCCCAAAACCAGGCGGCGCATCTCGATTCGCGGCGCACGGTTCTCGACGAGATCAGCGCGGAAGCCCCCTTCGACATGGTCCCCAAGCTGCGCAACCTGTTGGGCGGCTTCCTTTTTTCCAACGACGACGTGGACAAGAAGATCGCTGTCCTCTCTGGGGGTGAGCGCAATCGCCTGGCTTTCGCCAAGTTGCTGCTGCGGCCGCGCAATCTGCTGTTGCTCGACGAGCCGACCAACCACCTCGATATCGATTCCAAGGAAGTGCTTCTCGACACGCTGCGCCATTACGAAGGCACCCTGGTCTTCGTTTCCCACGACCGCTACTTTGTCGATCAACTGGCCACCCGCGTGCTGGAGGTGGGGCACGGGCGGGTTCTTTCCTATCCCGGCAATTACGGTGATTTTCTGCGCAGCAAGGAGGGGGAAGGAAATGCCGGCCACAGCCAGGAGCGGGTCGAATGCCGCGGCCCGCTTGCGGAGACGGCATCGCGGGTCGAGGTGAAGGCCGAGCGCAGACAGGAGCACCGCGAGCGCCGGGAGGCGCAGCGGGAAGAGCGCAAGCGTCTGCGGGAAATCGACGTCATCGAGGAAACCATCGCCGCGCAGGAGGAGGAATTAGCCGCCCTGGAGAAGCTGCTGGCCGATCCCGTCCTTTATGAGGACCAGGAGCGCTTTGCCGAGACCCTTCACCGCCATGGGGATCTGCGCGCCGAGGTGGACAGCCTTTACCGGCGCTGGGAAGAATTGCAGAAAGTTGTGGATGGCCAAGGGTAGTGTCCGCGCCGCCTTGCCGGGTTGTTTCCGGCCTCTTCGGAATTGCCTGCGGGTGCGGAAAAACCCCTGTTTCAAAAGGATTTGCCAGTTGCGGGAGGTAGGGCCCTGTGCTATGAATAAAATCCTCGCCAACGGCGGAAGGGAGGATTTGTCGCCATGTTTGCCATCGATGAAGTGATCCGCAACGCCCTGCGGGAGGATATCGGCGCGGGCGATGTCACCACCCGGGTGACCGTCGATGCCGCCACCTCCGCCCAGGGGGAACTTCTGGCCAAGGAGGAGTTCCTGGTCGCTGGCCTCGAGGTGGCGCGGCGGGTTTTCTCTCTGGTCGACGCCGAGATTCGCTTCGATACCGGGTTCCGCGACGGCATGGCCGTCGCCGCAGGGCAGGTGTTCGCTCTCGTTTCCGGGCGCGCCGTTTCGATTCTCCAGGGGGAGCGGGTGGCTCTCAACTTTTTGCAGCGGCTGAGCGGTATCGCCACCTTGACCCGCCAGTTCGTCAAAGCGGTGGAGGGGACCAAGGCGTCCATCGTCGATACCCGCAAAACCACCCCCGGTCTGAGGATGCTCGAAAAATACGCGGTCCGCGTCGGCGGCGGGCGCAATCATCGTTTTTCCCTGGCCGACGGCATCCTTATCAAAGAGAACCACAGCCGCGCCGCTGGGGGCATTGCCGTGGCCGTCGGCCGGGCGCTGCGGGAGGCCCCCCATCCCCTGCGTGTCGAGGTGGAGGTTGCCACCCTGGAAGAGACGGCCGAGGCCCTGGCCGCTGGCGCCGACATCCTGCTCCTCGACAACATGACCCCGCATCAGGTGCGGCAAGCCGTTGAACTGGTGGCTGGAAAAGCCCTGGTGGAGGTATCCGGCGGGGTTAACCTGGCGACGGTCCGTTCTCTGGCGGAATGCGGCGTCGATTTCATTTCCGTGGGCGCGCTGACCCACTCGAGCCGGGCGATGGACATCAGCCTTCTTTTCGACACCTCCTTTCCGTGACGGGGCAGCTCACCATGGATGGGCCGGACGATCTGCGTTTGCTTACCGCTGTCGGCGCTGTTGACAGGCGGTGTGTCGGCGGCGCTGTCATTTATCTGGAAAGTACCGATTCCACCAACCTGCAGGCCCGCCGTTTGGCCGAGGGAGGGGCACCCGAAGGAACCCTGGTCATCGCCGACGAGCAGACCGCAGGCCGCGGCCGGATGGGACGCAGCTGGGCGTCGCCGCCGGGGGTAAACCTCTATCTTTCCCTGGTGCTGCGGCCGCCTATAGCGGCCCATCAGGCGCCCCAGGTCACGCTGCTCTCTTCTTTAGCCGTCGCCGAGGCCGTGGAATCCTGTTTCGGTTTGGCCGCAGAGGTCAAGTGGCCCAACGATGTGTTGGTGGGCGGCCGGAAAATCGCCGGCCTTCTCGGGGAAATCGCCGCCTCCATGGCCGGAGTGGATTTCATCATTCTGGGCATGGGCATAAACGTCAATATGGATTGCCGCCAGCTGCCGCCGCGCCCGCTCTACCCGGCCACTTCGATCGCCATTGAAAAAGGGGAGAAAGTGGCCCGCCTGCCGCTGGCGGAACAGGTGCTGGCGCGTCTCGATTTTCATTACGGTGTTTTCCTGAAAGAGGGGTTCGCGCCTGTTCGGCGCCTTTGGCAGGAACGCTGCGCCATGCTCGGGCGGCGCATCGAGGTCGACAACGGCGGAGACATCATCCGCGGAGAAGCCTTTGCCATCGACGAGGGCGGCGCGTTGCTTCTGCGCCTGCCGACAGGGCGCGTCGAGCGGCTGCTGAGCGGCGATATTTTATCGGTTGCTCCGCTTTCGGAGCGCTGTTCACGAATCGGCAGGACGGATGCCGGGTAAAAGGTGACGAGTCCCTTAAAGGCAGCTTGCCGCTGGTTTTGGAGCGGACGGCCAGCGATCCATGAGCGAAGGGTTGGGATCATGCTTCTTGCTTTCGATGTCGGCAACACCAATATCGTACTGGGGGTTTTTCGAAGTGGTGAACTCCGCCACAGCTGGCGCATCACCTCCGTCAAATTCCGCACCGACGACGAATACGCCATCGTCATCCGCAGCCTGTTCCAGTTCGGCGGCATTGATCTGGAGGATATCGGCGCCACTATCATCTCTTGTGTTGTTCCTCCTGTTCTCAACCCTTTGAGCGAGTTCTGCCGGCGCTATCTCCACCATAACCCCTGCATCGTTGGTCCCGGTGTCAAAACCGGCATGCCGATTCTCTACGAGAATCCTCGGGATGTGGGCGCGGATCGCATCGTCAATGCGGTGGCCGCCTATGAGGAGTACCGGCGTTCGGTGATCGTGGTCGATTTCGGCACCGCCACCACCTTCGATTTCGTCAGCCCCCGGGGCGAATATCTGGGGGGCGCCATCGCGCCGGGGCTGAGTATCTCCTCCGAGGCACTCTTCAGCAAGGCAAGCAAACTGCCCAGGGTCGAACTGGCCCAGCCTCCCCAGGTCATCGCCCGCAACACCGTCAACAGCATCCAGGCCGGCCTTTTCTTCGGCTACGCCGGTCTGGTCGACGGCATTGTCAACCGCATGAAGAAAGAGGCCGGGGAGGATTCCTTCGTGCTCGCCACCGGCGGTCTCTGCGACGCCATTGCTGCGGCCTCGGAGACCATCGATCGCAGCGATCCTTATCTGGCGCTGAAGGGTCTGCGTCTCATCCATGAACGCAACAAAGGCGCCGCGGCGGAATAAGTGACTGTTCAAAGACGGGAATTTTTGCTTTAATAGGCAGGTTATAAGCGAATTTTTCGCATATTTTCATGAAGGATGCCTGGAAAAGCCGCAAGAAACGTCGGTTTCAGGCTACGAAAGGAGAATGAATGGGCAAGTGTTCTAGGGACAAATTGCGGAATCTTGGCATTGTCGGTCATGGGGGTTGCGGCAAAACCACTCTGGCTGAGACACTTCTTTACATGACCGGTGTGACCGACCGCCTGGGCAGGGTCGATGACGGCACCTCGGTCATGGATTACGAGCCGGAAGAGGTGAAGCGCAAACTGACCATCAGTTCCAGTCTCAATCACTTAGATTGGAAAGGGACCACCTTCAATATTATCGACACCCCCGGGTTCACCAACTTCCTCCACGACACCCGTGACTCCCTCAGCATCATGGACGGTGCCCTGCTGGTGGCGCCGGTAATAGGCGGGGTCAAGGCCCAGGCGATCAAGATCTGGGAATGGGCCAATGACTTCCAGGTCCCGCGGGTGATCTTCGTCAACCAGATGGAAAGGGAAGGGGCCAATTTCGAACCGGTGGTGAAGGAACTTTCCGAAGCTTTCTCCACCCACGCCGTAGCCGTCACCATGCCGATCGGCGCCGAAGCCAATTTCAAAGGCGTGATCAATCTGATCACCATGAAAGCCTATACCTACGATGATGCCGGCGGCAAAGGCAGGGAGGGGGAGATCCCCGCTGAGTTGAAAGATGAGGCCGAGACGATGCGGGTGGAGTTGATGGAGGCTGTTTCCGAGGCCGACGACGCCCTCATGGAAAAATATCTGGAAACCGAGGAACTCTCCAGTGAGGAGATCCTCGACGGGCTCAAAAAAGGGGTTCGCAACTGTCTGCTGACGCCGGTTCTCTGCGGCAGCACCCTGGCCAACAAGGGGCTTGACCAACTCCTCGATTGTCTCGCTTTCTGTGTTCCTTCCCCCGCCGATCGCAAGCCGGTGATCGGCAAGTCCCTCAAAGGGGATGTCGAGGAGGAACGCCCCTGTGATGAGCAGGCGCCTTTCGCCGCCCGCGTTTTCAAAACCATCAGCGACCCTTTTACCGGCAAACTGACCCTTTTTCGGGTCTATTCCGGGACGCTGAAGAGTGACTCCAGCGTTTTCAACCCCAACCGTGACGCCTCCGAGAGGGTCGGTCAGCTCTTCCAGCTGGAAGGAAAGAAACAGAAGCCCATCGAGGAAGCCCTGGCCGGGGATATCATCGCCGTCGCCAAGCTCAAGGCCACCTGCACCGGCGACACCCTCTGCGATGCCGCCAAGCCGGTCCTGTTGCCGGCGCCGGCGCCGATGAGCCCGGTCATTTCCTTTGCTCTCCAGGCCCAGAGCAAGGGCGACCAGGACAAGATTCACAGTGGTTTGCAGCGCCTCATCGAAGAAGACCCGACCCTTCAGGTGCAGCGCGACGAGGAAACTCATGAGTTGATCCTCTCCGGTATGGGCCAACTCCATCTGGAGGTGGCGGTGGAGAAGCTGAAGCGCAAGTTCGGTGTCGGCGTCGAGCTCAAGGAGCCCAAGGTCCCCTACCGGGAAACCATCAAGGGGAAAGCCAAGCTGCAGAGCAAGTACAAGAAGCAGTCGGGCGGCCGTGGCCAGTATGCCGATGCCTGGATCGAGGTCGAGCCCAAGGAGCGGGGCGGCGGTTATGAATTTGTCGACAAGATTGTCGGCGGGGTCATTCCGCGCCAGTACATTCCGGCCGTCGACAAAGGGATACAGGAAGCGGCCGTGAAAGGGATCCTTGCCGGGTTCCCGGTGGTCGACTTCAAGGTCACCCTCTTCGACGGTTCCTACCACGATGTCGACTCCTCCGAGATGGCTTTCAAGATCGCCGGTTCCATGGGTTTCAAGAAGGCCATGGAACAGGCCAACCCGATACTTCTCGAGCCCATCGTGCGCATGGATATCACCGTGCCCGATGAATGCATGGGGGATGTCATCGGCGATATCAACTCGCGCCGGGGCCGGGTCCTCGGTTTTGAGGCCAAAGGCGGCAACCAGGTGATCAGCGTCAACGTGCCGATGGCGTCGGTTCTGAAGTATTCTTCGGAACTCGGCTCCATGACCTCCGACCGGGGTCTTTTCACCATGGAGTTCTCCCATTATGAGGAGGTGCCCGCCCAAATGGCGGAGAAGGTGATCGAGCAGCTCAAACGACAACAGGAAGAATAAAAGAAACCTAATCATATCCTTCGGTTGTGACAAAACGGGCGGCTTTGCCGCCCGTTTTGTTTCTGGTTCCTGCAGCGGCGAGGCGGCACGCCTGCCTTTTTTGTTCTCAGCGAACGAGAATTGTCCCTTTTCCCCGGGGAAAAGAGGCTCTTCTTTGGAAATAAGATAAAATTCTCTTTATAGGACCAAGGGGCACAAAGTTTTTGTTTTTTTATACTGACCGGAAGTCTGTTAGGAAAGGGAATTGCATAAGATGACCTTGCCTGAAGAAATGGTGATGTTTGCCGGCAGGCTTTTGCTGGCCGCCTTTTTGGGTGGGCTCATCGGCCTGGAGCGGGAGTACCACGGTCGTGATGCTGGCTTCCGTACCCATCTTCTGGTGGCCATGGGCGCCTGCCTTATGGTTTTCATTTCGGAGTATTTTTATTTCCGCTACGGCGCTGAATCAGAGCTGGGAATCATCCGTCTCGACCCGACCCGGATCGCCGCCCAGATAGTGACCGGAATCGGCTTCCTTGGCGCCGGAGCGATTCTGCGCGAAGGTCTTTCGGTGCGTGGATTGACTACCGCGGCCTGTCTTTGGCTGGTGGCCGGACTGGGCATGGCGGTAGGGGTAGGGCTTTATTTTCCGGCTGTTTTCGCCACCCTTCTTTCCTTGCTCACCTTGTGGATCCTCAAAAAGGTGGAAAGGCGGGTGCGACGCGGTTCCTTCCGGATTCTGACCGTCCACTGCGTGGCGGAAGACGGTACGCTGGACAAGCTGAGAACTTTTTTGACGGAAAGAAAGATCGAGATCTTCGACTTCTCCCTGGAGAGAAATCTGACCAGCCGGGAAATGAAGATCGACCTGACCATTCGCATTCGTCCCGAGGCCCAAACGATTACTCCGCTGATGGAATCGGTAGCGGCGCTGGAATACGTCAACAAGGTGGTTTTCCGCTAAACTTTGTTATCTATTTTTCAGCCTGGCAAAACGGGTCAGGTCGTTTGAAGGGGGAATGGGTGAATAAGGAAAAAATACTTCTGGTCGATGATGTCGCGCCTTTTCTGGACCTGGAGAGGTCTTTTTTCGATGAAGAACGTTTTGATGTTTTGACCGCCGGTTCCGGGCTCGAGGCGGTGCGGATTGTGTCCCGCCAGCCGCCGGCGCTGATTTTCATGGACCTTCACATGCCCGACATGAACGGGGATGAAGCCTGCGCCCTGATCAAGAGCGACCCGGTTTTTAAAAGTATTCCGATCATTCTGGTGACCCATCCCGATGAAGATGACATCGCCAAATGTCGGGCCAGCGGTTGCGAGGGGTATATTTTCAAACCAGTCAGCCGCCATGATTTTGCGGAAGCGGTCAAACAATTCCTGGGAAAGGATACACGAATGGCGGTTCGCGTGCCTGTTCGTCTGGTCATTCGCTACAAACTTGAAGGGGATACCCGCGTCCTTGAACGCTATGCCGTCAACATGAGCAGTGGCGGGGTTTTTCTGGAAACCGAGGATGTCCTTCCGGAAAACACTCCTCTTTCGCTGGCTTTCATTCTCCCCGGCGAGGGCAGCGAGGTCTCCTGTGCGGGGCGCGTGGCCTGGGTCAATGGCCCTCAACACAGGGTGAATCCCAATCTGCCGGCGGGGATGGGAATCCAGTTCGTTGTCAATCAGTTTCAGGAACTCAGCGCCATCCGCAAGTACCTGCAACTGGTCAACGATGGAAAAGAGGAGGATTCGCTCCAGAGTGAGGGCAACTGTTCTCATCTCCCTGTCTGACCGGTCAGCGCTGATTTGCACCTGACGGTTTTTCCGATTGGACGGAGAAACCGTTTTTGAAATATAATTCAAACCATCCTTATCCGGAGGTCAATGGTCTTTCCGTTGACCTCCCTCTTTTTCCCCGCTACTCTGGTTCGAAATCACCTGGATCGAATCGATTTTCATTATAATGAACGATTTTAACGAGGAATGGACGGCCGGCAGCCTCAGCGCCGTTGCCACAAAGAAACTCTGGCGTCTGCAACCTGTGGCGGATGAAGACGGAGAGCGCCTCGACCTGTTCATCGCCGGACGCTGCCGGGAACTCTCCCGGGGGCTGATCCGTAAGGCGATCGATTTGGGCGGGGTGCATGTCGGCGGGCGCAGAACCCGCCGCTGCAGCCAGCCGGTGCGGAGCGGCGAGATGGTGGAGATGTATCTCGACGGCCTGCCGCTGAACGTTTTTTCCCTGGACGATTCCCTGGTCCTGTACCGGGATTCGTGGCTCCTGGCGGTAAACAAACCCGCCGGCATCGACACCAATCCGACGCCGGCCCGCTACCGGGGAACCCTCTATGAAGCTCTGCTGCGTTATCTCCATAATCCCTTTCGCCCCCTCGACCGGCCTGAACTTGGCATGGTCCAGCGTCTGGACCGCGACACCTCGGGGGTTCTGCTTTTTTCCATCCACCGCCGCGCCCACAAACCGCTGACGGCCATATTCCGGGAGCGCCGGGCGAAAAAGCTTTACCGCCTGCTGGCGGCCGGGGCTTTCCCCGAAGGGGAGGGGGAGTTTCGTTCCCTGCTGGCCCGCAACCGGGGCAGCAACCGGATGAAGTCGGTGGCCGCGGGGGGCAAGGAGGCAGTCACCCGATTCCGGGTGCTGGAACAGTTTGCAGAGGCGGCTTACCTGGAAGCGGAGATTGTGACCGGCCGCTCCCATCAGATCCGCGCTCATTTTTCGGAGGCGGGTCACGGCCTGCTGGGCGACAGCAGGTATGGAGGGCCGGAAAGTCTTTCCGGGCAGCGCTTTCGCCGCCCCATGCTCCATTCCTTTCATCTTGCCTTGCCCCATCCCGTTACCGGTGCCCCCCTGGAACTGGCGGCGTCCCCTCCGGCGGACATAAATGAGGCGCTGAGCCGCTTTCGAAGGGGGGATCAGTGATCTAAAAAAAGTTCGTGGCTGTTGGCTCATAGCTCGTCAAGACTGCTGCCAAAGACAGCTCGAACAAGTCAAATTGCCAGCCACAAGCCACGAACCGTTTTTTAGTCGCCTTCACCAAAGAGGATTTTCCCATGTTGGCTTTTCCCCAAATCGATCCGGTGCTGATCCGCATAGGACCTCTGGCGGTTCGCTGGTACGGGCTCATGTATCTATTGGCTTTTGGTGTCGGGTACCTGGTGATCCGTGGCCTGGGCCGGCGGCGGAATGTCGCCATGGCCGACACAACCGCTTCCGACCTGCTGTTTCACGCCATGCTCGGAGTCATCCTCGGCGGCCGTCTTGGCTATGTCCTTTTCTACAATCCCGGTTATTACTTGCGGCATCCCTTGCGCATCTTTGCCGTCTGGGAAGGGGGGATGAGCTTCCACGGGGGGCTTCTGGGGGTGGTCGCCGCGGTGCTGATCTTCAGTTACCGAAAAAGGTTGCCGGTGTTGCTGGTGGCCGACATCATGGCCGCCGCGGCGGCTCCCGGCCTTTTTTTCGGACGCATCGGCAACTTCATCAACGGTGAGTTGTGGGGCCGGGTCACCGATCTTCCCTGGGGGATGGTCTTTCCCGGCGCCGGTTCGGCGCCGCGCCATCCCAGCCAACTTTATGAAGCCCTGCTCGAGGGCCTGGTGCTGACGGTGGTACTCCTCCTTCTGCACCGCCGCAAGGTTGCCCACGGCGTTCCTTTTTTCACTTTTTTCCTACTGTACGGGGTGTTCCGCTTCGCCGTCGAGTTCGTCCGTGAGCCGGACGCCCATCTCGGCTATCTGTGGGCTGGCGCCACCATGGGACAGCTCCTTTCCCTGCCCATGATCGGCTTGGGTATAGTCGGCTTGATGCTGGTTTTAAAAAAGAAAAAGGCTCTACGATGAACAAAATCAAAGGGATCATTTTCGACTTCGACGGCGTGCTCTTCGACAGCCTCCACGCCAACCTGGCCTATTACAATACGGTCTTCGAGGCCTTCGGCGCTCCGCCGGTGACCGCCGACGATGGGGACAAGATGCTGCTCTGCCACACGGCGAACAGCGCCAGGGTTTTTGAGGTTCTGCTGGGGGAGGAAAAACGGGACGCGGCCCTGGCCTTCGCCGCCGACCTCGATTTCCACCGTTTCGTGCCGCTGATGGAACTGGAGCCGGGCCTTCTTCCCGCGTTGCGGGATTTGCATCAGAGCGTGACGCTGGCCGTGGCCACCAACCGCAGCGGCAGCACTTACGCGATCCTCGAACATTTTGACCTGGCCCGCTATTTCCGCACCGTGGTGACCTGTCAGGACGTGACCCGGCCCAAGCCCGATCCGGAGATGCTGCTGCTGGCGGCAGCGCGGATCGGGGCGGCACGGGACGAAGTGCTTTATGTGGGGGATTCGGAATTGGATCGGCGGGCGGCGGAGGCCGCGGGAATGTTTTTCCTCGACTACAAGGGGGCGGCCGGAGGAACCCTGAGGATCGATGGTCACTCCGAGCTGGTGTCCCTCTTTTTGAGCGGCGGCCTGGAGAGACGCTTGACCATCTCCAGCACGTTGCCTCCGTCCACCCTGCGGTAGGAAACCTCGTCCATCAGGCAGCGGATGATGTGGATTCCCCGTCCATGATCGTTGAGGATGTTTTCATCGGGAGGGGGCAGGGAGTTGATGTCGAACCCCTGGCCCTGGTCGTGGACGCGGATGCGCAGGCAGTCGTTATCGATGCCGATGGAGATGTGGACCTCCTTGTCGGGATCGGCCACGTTGCCGTGGATCATGGCGTTGGCGATCGATTCGGTCAGCACCAGGTTGATGTGGTAGGCCAGTTCTTCCCGGTCCCCGCCGTATCTATCGAGGGTGCGGGCGAGGTTCTCCCCGATGTTGCCGATCAGACTCAGGTAACGGGTCTTGTTGGGAATGCGGATATTGACTTCGATTTTGTCGTGCATACCAACCCGGGTGAGGCGCTCAGAAGCTGGCCAGGGCTTCCGGAACGCCGGCGAAGATTTCGAAAACCCGATGCAAACGGGTCAGCTCAAACATCGATTTCACCTGTGTCTGCAGGCCGCAGAGTTTGAGGCTGCCGTTGCGGGCGGTAGCGTTTTTGAAACCCGACACCAGGGCGCCGAGGCCGGAGGAATCGATGAAGCGCACTCCTTTCAGATCGATGATCATGTTGTTCCTGCCCGCCTCGAAAAGGCTCAGCATCTGGGATTTGAATTCGTTGCTGTTGTGGGCGTCCAGGCGCTCTTCCTTCAATTCGACGATTACCGCTTTTTCATGCTCCGTGACATCGCAGTTCATGCCGGTTCCTCCGCTGATGGTGTCCAATGATTTTCAACGTCCATGAAAAACCAAATTTTTATAAACATAACACAGTTTATTCCCGGCGGGCGGAAAACCTGTCATCTGTGGACGCCGCGAAAGTCAAGATTTTGGCTTTCGCGACCCGGATTGCGGGTTCGCCAAAGCGCCGGCCGGGACCCAAGCGATTTCCCATGATAAAACGGCTTCATGAAAACCCAGGGCGCCGTTTTAAAGCCGTTCTCTCACTTCTCCTCCACTTTGATAATCACCAGGGAAACGTCATCCTCGAGACTCTCCCTGCCGGAGAATTGGCGCACCGTGTTCAACAGTTCGACGGCGATCTCGGTGGGGTGGAGCTTGCGGCTGTTTTTAAGAAAAATTCGCAGACGCGCCTCGCCGAAAAGTTCCTGATTGTCGTCGCGGGCCTCGATAATGCCGTCCGTGTAAAGGAGCAGGATGTCGCCGGGAGCGAGGGTTTCCGTTTTTTCCTCGAAAGTGACCTCTTCCTTGATGCCGAGGATCAGCCCTTCGGCGTCCAAAAGCAGGCATTTTCCGGTGGCGGCGCGGAACAGCAAAGGCGGGTTGTGGCCGGCGCTGGCGTAGCTGAAGCGGCGGCTTTCGGGGTCGAGGCGCAGGTAGAAGAGGGTGATGAAGAGTTCCGCTTTGCTCAGGTCACGGTTGAAGAAGCGGTTCAGCGCCTGCATGATGCCGGCCGGCCCGGAAAAGTTGTGATACTGGGCATGGATGAAGGTCCGTGCCTCGGCCATCATCAGGGCGGCGCCGACATTGTGGCCGGAGACATCGGCGATGAGGATGTCGAGGCTGCGGTCGCCGTTGATCAGAACGTCGTAATAGTCCCCGCCCACCTGACTGGCGGGTTCGCAGAAACCGGCCAGAGACAGCCCTTTGATCTGGGGCAGTTTGGCTGGCAGCAGGCTGAACTGGATGCGTTTGGCGATCTCCATCTCCTTCTGGTGTTCCTTGGCCTCCAGCAGCTTTTCCGTTTGCTGGGCGTTGCGCCAGGCCACTCCCAGCTGACCGGCCAGGCTGGTGAAGAACTCGGTGAATTCCTCGGTGAAAATCCCCTTGATGGTCCTGGAATAAGCGGAAAGCACTCCCACCGGCTGGTTCTCGATGACAATGGGTGTGTGGGCCATCGATTTGATTCCTTCCCGGCGGATTATTTTTACCGAATCTGGATTGGTGACCGTTTCCGCGTCGTTGATGATGACCAGCGAATTCTTGCGGAAGGATTCAGTGACAAAGGTCTGTTCATGGAGCTGAATCCTCGAGGAGAGGAGATGCCCTTCGGTCATGCCGATCTGGCTTTTGACGACGAGGGCGTTCTGGGCCGGGTCGAAGATGCGGATGATGCACAAATCGAGCATGAACTGCTGTTCCAGAAGGCGCAGGATATCGTCGAGAATGGTCTGCAACCCCTTGCCGCTGGCCACCATCCGCGCCGCTTCGTAGAGGACGCTAAGCTGCTCGCGGCTGGCGTTGCGGCTCAAGGTGACGTTGCCGAAGATATCGAAAACATCCTCCATCTTGCTGCCGCGGGCGGAAAGGTAATTTTCGATAATGATGCGTGCCGGCGCGGCCCCAACCGAACCCGCCAGGGTTTTTTCGGTGAATCGCTTGAGGGCCGGGACCTCCTGATCGGGGAGGGAGCCGCGGAGGTCGATGCCCTTATCCTTCAGATAGTCGCCGATGGCCGACTGGGCTCTCTCCTCACCGATGAACTTGGTCATCAACTCGACGAACTCGCGGACGCTGGGCGCTTTGCTGAGAATCTTCATGCCCGCCGGTTCGGCGGGGGGAGAGAGGGCATGGACGAAGCGGTCGACCTGTTCCAGTTCGCGGGGGGTGAGTCGGCCGAAGACGGATATAACCAGGAAGGAGCCGAGATTGAACAGCAGGCTCCAGAACAGGGCGTGGGACCAGACGTCCAGTCCGGCCAGGCCGAAAAGGGCATGGGGGCGGAGCCATGAAATGCCCCAGGGGCCTTCTCCCAGGATGTCGCCGGGAAGCCAGCCGGAAGCGATCAGGGAAGGAATGAGCAGGGTGTAGCCCCAGATCAGGAAACCGGCGACCAGACCCGTGAGCGCTCCCCGGCGCGAGGCTTTTTCCCAGAGCAGGCCGCCGATCAGGGAGGGCGCGAACTGGACGGCGGCGACAAAGGAAATGAGCACGATATTGATCAGGCCGTAGCTGTCGGAAAGGGCTTTGTCGTAGAAATAGCCGCCGAGAATGATCAGAAAGATGGCAATCCGTTTGGTGTTGATGAGCATGCCGGAAAGGGAGGCGGCGCCGCTGCGGATCTTGAGGACGGCGGGGACCACCAGGTTGTTGAGGATCATGGTGGATAGGGCCACGGAAGTCACCATCACCATGCCCGCCGCGGCCGACAGGCCGCCGAGGAAGATCAGCAGGGTCAGCCAGGGCGGTCCCTTCTCCATGGGCAGGCGGAGGACGAAATAGTCGGCGGGAACGGCGCTGGCGCTGAAGAAAACCAGTCCGGCCAGGGCGATGGGGATGATGAAGAGGGAGAATAGGAGCATGTAGGCCGGGAACAGCCACATGGCGGTGCGGATGTGTTTCTCCCGGCTGTTTTCGATGACCATGAGGTGAAACTGGCCGGGGAGACAGAGCGGGGCCAGCATGCCGATGATCAGCAGGGTAAACCACTGGGTGTAAGTAATGGTTGCGGTGGGCAGGGAAAGAAGCGCACCGGCCTGGTCGGCATGGCGGAAAAATTGCCGAAGGAGATCGTCGAGACCGTCAAAAAGACCGAAAGTGACAAAAAAACCGAGGGCCAAAAAGGCGCACAGTTTGACCAGGGATTCCAGGGCGACGGCGGCGATGAGCCCGTCATGGCGCTCCGAAGCGTCGAGGTGACGGGCACCGAAGAGAACACAGAAAAGACCGAGGAGCAGGGCGATGATCAGGCCGCTGTCGATATAGGAGGGCAGGGAGGGCGACACGGCCGCCGGAACCTTTACCATTTGTTCGGCGGTGACGGAAAGCAGGTCGAAGGTGTTGAACAGATCGATCAGATGTTGGGGGCTGACCACCGGTGGAATCGACAGCATGTTGAAGGTGGTGGAAATGGCCCGCAGCTGGATGGCGATGTAGGGAAGGGTGCCGATGACGCAGAAAAGGGTTACCAGGGCACCGATGGAGGCCGATTTGCCGTAGCGGCTGGATATGAAGTCGGCGAAGCTGACGATGTGCTGTTCCCGGCTGGCCCGCACCATGCGCCGCAGCAGCAGCCACCAGGTTGTCGCGATAAGGCTGGGGCCGAGGAACAGGGGGAGAAAATCGAGGCCTTGGGTGGCCATCCTTCCTGTCGCACCGTAAAAGGTCCAGGCGCTCAGAAAAACATTGAGGGAAAGGGCGTAGACATAGGCGTTGGCGGTGATACTGTGGCCGGCCTTGCGGCACTTGTCGGCATAGAAGGCAACTCCGAACAGCACGCCGAAATAGAGCAGGGAAGTGCCGGCGACGATGGCGAAGGGGATCATGGGCGCCTCCGCTTTTGCCGGTTGCCGGCCTCATCCTGTTCGTCGTCCTCTCCTGGGAGGTTCCTGACAAAAAGGAAGATGGCAAGGATCAGCAGGCCCCAGGTCAGAAACAGGAAGACAAGGAGAGGGGAAAGCCCGGGGGTTCGCGCCGTATCGCCGAAGATCCCCAGAAAGGGATAGTTGAGGAGAATCATACCCGCCGCCAGCAGCAGGCAGATTTCAGGAACGGTTCCCGCAGCGGGTTTCTTCATCGTCCTCCGGATTTTATCGTTAGCAGTTCCGATAAGATGAGACCGACATTATAATCGATCTCGCAGCCGCTGTCGATTTGGATAACCCCCGGAGATTCCGTCACCGCCTCGAAGGTGGCGGCCTGGGAAGCGAGAAGTTCGAGACGGCCGTCGGAGATGTCTTCCCCGGTGTCTTCGCGGTGCCGCAGACGTTTGCGCAGAATGTCCTCATTGCAGTGAAGGTGGGCCAGCAGAACGGGCACCCCCAGCTGGCTTCCGAAACGCTGGAAAATTTCCCGGTGGCGGTTTTTACCGAAGGAGGCGTCAACCAGCACCGATTCCCCACTGGCGAGGGCGCGGCGGGCTTTTTCGGCCAGGGCCAGGTAGGTGGCATCGGTCATGTCCGCGCCATAGATTCCCTGGCCAAAATCATCGCGCACTCTGCTTTGCGGGTCGATTCCCGCCAGTTCCTTGCGCTGGGCGTCGGAGCGGAGATGGAGCATGCCCGTCGCCGCCGCCAGTTCGGCGCCCAATACCGATTTGCCGGCCCCCATCAGGCCGCAGGTGAGAATGAGGGTTTGCGGGATCAGGTAGCCCATGGCCAGATTGAAATAGCGGCGCGCCCGTTGCTGCAGAATCCCGTAGGGCTCTTCATCCGGTCCATGCTGAGCCAGGGCCAGGGAGGTGACCTTGCCGCGCACCCAGGCGCGGTAGGCTTGGTAGAAAGGGATCAGCAAATCGGCGCCGTCCCCCCAGTCGATATGCCGGCGGTAATTTTTTACCAGCACCGCGGCCAGATCCCGCCGCCGGCGGAATTCCAGATCCATGAGCAGAAAGGCGAGTTCGGAGAGGATATCGGAGATTCGAAAGCGGCGGTTGAATTCGATGCAGTCATAGAGCTGGATGGGATCGGTCAGGCAGACATGCTCGCTGTGCAGATCGCCGTGGAGGTCGCGGACGAACCCCTTTTCCTCCCGCTGGCGCAGAAGAGGGGCCTGGCGTTCCAAAAACTCTTCGATGAGGGGCCGGGCCGCCGCCAGTCCCCGGGGGGGAATGGTCTTGCCGGCGAAAGGCTGTGTCTGGGCAAAGTTCTCCCGCCAGTTTTCGCGGATGATATCCAGGTCGGAAAGCCTTTTGCCGGCGGCGGAGGGATGGGCACGGCGGTGCATTTCGGCGAGGTAGAGGGCGAGCCTCTCCATCTCCTGGTCCAGTCCGGGGACATCGGCTGCGATCAGGTGGTCGAGCATCCTCTTTTCGGGAAGGCGTTTCATGAGGACGGCGTATTCGATGGTTTCTCCGGGGCCGGCGAAACGCAGGCTGGAATCCGACCGGCGCAGGGGAACCACTCCCAGGTAGGTGGCCGGTGCAAACCGCCGGTTCAAACGCACCTCCTCGGTGCAGAAATGACGCCTTTTTTCCAGAGTGCTGAAATCGAGAAAACCGAAATTCACTGCCTTTTTGATTTTATAGACATGACAATCGGTGAGGTAGAGGCGGGAGGCGTGGGTTTCCACAAAGGAAACGGCGGCGGTTTCCTCGGGGTAGGTTTCTTTTTTCATCAACGCCTGGTGCATAAGTTCGATATCCATTGGATCGTTCCTTAGGCTGGTTTTCTTGCGGAAAAGGCTCTTGGTACGATTTTCCGCAAAAGGCGGACTTCCTTGATCTTGCGAAAAATTTTCCAATTCCGCCAGGAAAATACGGGCTGATTTCTTTTGAGCCGGCCGATCGAAACCAGGCTATCCTTTTTATTCTTGCGGCCAGGGGCGTTCCAGAGGTTTCCTTCCTTTGCCTTCGCACCTTTTCCCCGTCAGGCCTGGCGTTAGCAGGGGGACGCGGGAGGAGGGGAGCAACGGGTTGGTTGACCTTTTTCGATAATGCAAAATTATATCCGGGCAGCCCCGTTTCCTTATAAAAACTGTAACATGGCCTGGAAAAGGGGAAAAGAAACCCGCCTCGAGCGGTATGTGATAACATGACAAAGAAGGAAGGGGCCAAAAGCGTCCCGGCCCGGCTACGATTTGACCCCCGGCGCGGGGCTGTGCTAACTTGCCGCTGAAATAGCGAGGGAATTCCATGGATTTCCGCCACATGAGGCTTTTTCTGCCGGTCCTGGTCCTGGCCGTCATCGGCTGTGGCCGCTGGCCCGGTTCTTCCCAAAAGGACGTCTATCCTTTCGGCGCCACGGATGGCGCCGGGAAAGCCGCTTTTTTATTTGCCAAGGCCAATCTTTTTGAAAACCAAGGCCTGATCGGAGAGGCCCAGGAAACCCTCGGTGAGGCGCTGCGCCTCGATCCCCAAGCCCCCTATCTTCATTTCCGCATGGCTTCCCTCCTCGCCCAGAAAGGAGAGAAGGAAGCCGCTTTGACTGCGGTGCGCACCGCCCTCGAACTCGATCCGAATCTCATTGACGCCCTTTTCCTGTTGGCCGAGATTCATCTGAACGCCAACGAGCCCGCCGCAGCGATCCCCCCTTTGCGGCATATTCTGAAACTGGATCCTGAAGAAGAGGGCGCCCGTCTGAAACTGGGAGTGGCCTACTCCCAGAAAGGGGATCAGCAAGAGGCGATGCGGATTTTTCAGGGAATGCTGGCCAGGGATGCCGATTCCCCCTGGGCGGGTCTGGCTCTGGGGCGCCTTTACCGGCAGCTCGGCATGACCGCCGAGGCCGAACAACATTACCGGTCGATTATCGCCCGTCAACCCGGCTTCGAGCCGGTGGTTTTCGAACTGGGGGAACTGCTGGAACAGGCGCGGGCGTGGGCCAAGGCCGGCGAGGTCTATGACCAGGCGTTGCGGGATGATCCCGGCAATACCGAGATGCGCCTGCGGCTGGCTCAGACATTGGTGATGGAGAACCGTCTCGAAGAGGCCATGGGCCACTACCGCTTGGTTCTGGATGCGGAGCCGGACAACCTCGAAGCGCTGCGCAAAAGCGGCCTCATTCACCTCGAACGGCAGCGCTGGTCCGCGGCGGCCGAATCCTTTGCCCGTCAAGTCCAGCTGCGTCCCGATTGGGATCACGCCCGCTACTACCTGGGCATCGCCTTGGTCCGGGACGGTAAGGACGAAGAGGCCCTGGCCGCCTTTTCCGAAATCCGCCCCTGGTCTCCTCTCTACGACGACGCCCTGATCCATATCGGATATCTTTACCATGGCCTCGGCCGTGGCGACGAGGGGCTGGCATTCATTGAGAAAAACCTCGAGGGGCGGTCGGGAAACCCGGCCCTGTACCGTCTTCTCGGCGCCTTCTATGAGGACCGGGGAGATGCGGCCGGCGCCCTGCGGGTTTTGGAGCGGGGTCTCGGGGCTTTCCCCAAGGATACGGACCTGCTCTATCAGAAGGGGATGTTGTTGGAGAAAACGGGGGCTGGAGAAGCTGCCAAGGCGGTTATGGAGGAAATCCTCCTGCTACAGCCGGAACATGCCGAAGCCATCAATTTCATCGCCTATTCCCTGGCTGAGCAGGGCCGGGATCTGGATCGCGCCCTGGCTCTTGCCGAACAGGCCCTGGCCCTTCGCGACAGACCCCACATCCGCGACACCCTGGGCTGGGTCCACTACAAACGGGGGGACTACGCCGAGGCGCTGAAACATCTCCAAATGGCCCTGGCGGAAATGGGGGACGATCCCGTGGTTCAGGAACACATCGGCGATACGCTGGCCGCCCTGGGCCGTTTTCCTGAAGCCATGGCCGCCTACCGTAGGAGCCTGGCCCAGGAACCCGACAACCCGGCGGTGCGCGACAAACTGAGGAAACTGGAAGAATGAGGATGACAAGACTCGCTGCGATCGGCCTGATTTTCCTGCTCTGTTCCTGTGCCCTACCGCCGACGGTTCTGCCCCCGGCCATCGAAGCGGTGACCGCGGAAGAGCTGCTCGGCCTGCTGCAACAGCGGGAAGAAGCGGACACCAGCCTGCGTGGTCTGGCCCAGATTTCGTGGCGGGAGGGAAAAGGAAACGCGCTGCGCAGCCGCCAGGCTCTGCTGATCCGCAAGCCGGGCCGTATCCGCTCGGAACTCTTCGGCCTTTTCGGGCAGCCGGTGCTGGTGGCGACGGTCAACGAGCGGGAGATCAGCGCCCTCGATCTTTCCGCAGGGGTCTTCTACCGGGGCGTGGCTTCGGCGGAAAACATTTACCGCCTGCTCCATCTGCCCCTGGCCGCCGACGATCTGGTCCGTCTTGCCCTCAACCAGGCGCCACCGGGTAATTTCCCCGACCCGCCCCTGGCCGTGGCGACGGCGCAAGGCTACCAACTGACCCGCGCCAACCGGCAGTGGCGGCAGGAACTTCATTTCAGCCCGGAGCGGCATTTGACAAAGGTGGTTCTGTATTACCGCGGGGACCGGCAAGTGGAGGCGGAGTACGCCGATTTCACCGGCGGCGACGGGGCATTTCCCTTGCAGATGAGGCTGTTTCTGCCGCTTCGTCAGGTCGAGGTGACGATCCGTTTCACCACCCTGGAAACCAACGTGGCCCTTGCCGATGATCTTTTCCAACTGCGCAATCCCGGCGGCTTCCGGGTCCAGCCTTTGCCATGATGCGGCTTCTCGCCCTTTCTTCAGTGTCGGCAGGACGCCTCCTCCACGGCTTGCGGGCCGCCGCCCGGCAGTGGCCGGCGGCCCTTGGGCTGGCGGCGCTGATTCTGACGGCCGCCTGTGCTCCCGACGCGGAGCAGCCGGCGGCCCGCGGGGAAGGGGAAACGCCCGCCGTCTACGGCGACACCATCCTCTTCGGCAGCGGCGCCGACGCCGTGAATCTGCTGCCGGTGCTGGCCTCCGATGCCACCTCCTCGAGCATCAACGGGCTGCTTTACAACGGCCTCGTCCGCTACGGCAAGAACCTCGAGATCGAGGGGGATCTGGCCGAATCCTGGGAGATTTCCCAGGATCATCTCACCCTCACCTTCCATCTCCGCAAGGGTATCAAATGGCATGACGGAACCCCCTTCACCGCGGCGGATGTCCTCTTCACCTACCGCCTCTACGTCGACCCGAAAACCCCCACCGCCTATGCCGAGCGCTATCGCCAGGTGGAGCGGGCGGCGGCCCCCGACCCTTACACCTTTGTCGTTACCTATGCCAAGCCTCTGGCCTCGGCGCTGAGCAGCTGGGCCCTCGACATCCATCCCCGTCACCTTCTGGAAGGGGTCGAGATCACCAAGAGCCCCCTTTCCGCGGCGCCGATCGGCACCGGGCCCTTCGTTTTCAGGGAGTGGCGACGGGGGGAGCGCATCGTTCTCGAAGCCAATCCCGACTATTACGAAGGCCGGCCCCATCTGAACCGGGTGGTGTTCCGCGTCGTTCCCGATCCCACCACCATGTTCCTGGAGCTGCAGACCGGGGGCATCGACCAGATGGGGCTTACGCCGCTGCAGTACGCCCGCCAGACCGATTCCGCCAACTTCCGCCGCAACTTCCGCAAATACCGTTATCCTGCCATGGCTTACACCTATCTCGGCTTCAACCTGCGCAAGCCCCTGTTTCAGGATAAACGGGTGCGTCAGGCGATATCCTACGCCATCGACCGGGAAGAGATCGTGCAGGGCGTGCTGCTGGGGCTGGGACGGACGGCCACCGGCCCCTATGTCCCCGGCACCTGGCCCTACAACCCCGAGGTCCGCAAGTATCCCTACGACCCGGAAAAGGCCCGCGAGCTGCTGGGCCAGGCCGGATGGCAAGACAGAGACGGGGACGGTCTCCTCGACCGCGAGGGGCGGCCCTTCTCCTTTACCATCGTCACCAACCAGGGCAACGATCAGCGGATCAAGTGCGGCGAAATCATTCAGCGCCGCCTCAAGGAAGTGGGCATCGAGGTGCGCCTGCGGGTCATCGAGTGGGCTTCCTTTCTCAAGGAGTTCATCAATCCGGGGAACTTCGAGGCGACGCTGCTCGGCTGGACGGTGCCCGTCGACCCCGACGGCTACAACGTCTGGCACTCGAGCAAGACCGGCGTCGGCCAGCTCAACTTCATCCATTTCAACCATGCGGAAGCGGATGACCTGCTGGAGCGGGGGCGGCGCACCCTGGATGAGGAGGAGCGCAAGGCCATCTACGGCCGCTTTCAGGAGATCCTCGCCGAGGAACAGCCCTACGCGTTTCTCTACGTGCCCGACGCCCTGCCGGTGGTGGCGGCCCGGTTTCGGGGAATCGAACCGGCGCCGGTGGGCATCATGCACAATTTCATCCGCTGGCATGTTCCTGAATCGGAGTGGAAATACCGCAGGTGAGAATCGTGTGAAGATGGCTGGCTGATGCCTGAAGGACAGTTTGTGGTTCGTAGCTCGTAGAAAAACCGGTAACCGGCAGCTTGTGATTGGTTTTTATGCTTTGACTATAACTGGTTGCTTGCTTATTGTTTGTCACTTGTCACTTGTCACTTGTCACTTGTCACTTGTCACTTGTCACTTGTCACTTGTCACTGTTTTTCTACCAGCTACCAGCTACCAGTTACCAGTTACCAGTTACCAGTTACTGTTCCCTGACATGCCCCATTTTTCGTGGGTTGAAAATTCACCATGTTTTTTTATCTGCTGAGAAGGGTGGCGATGATGATCCCCCTGCTGCTGGGGATCACCCTCATCACCTTTACCGTAATCCACCTGGCGCCGGGAGAACCGACCGATCTCCAGACCCAGCTCAACCCGGAAGCCAGTTCCGAGCTGCAGGAGCGGCTGCGGGCCTATTACGATCTGGACAAGCCGCTATACGTTCAATACGGCAAGTGGCTGGGGAGGTTGGCGCGGCTCGATTTCGGAGAGTCCTTTTCCCAGGACCATCGCCCGGTACTCGACAAAATCGCCGAACGTCTGCCGGTGACCGTGTTCATCAACGTGCTGTCGATTTTGGTCATTCTGGGGGTGGCCATACCGATAGGCATCCTGTCGGCGGTCCATCAGGATTCCCCCTTCGACCGGACGACCACGGTCTTCGTCTTCCTCGGTTTCGCCACCCCTTCCTTCTGGCTGGCCCTGCTGCTGATGGACCTTTTCGGCGTGCGGCTGGGGCTGTTGCCCATCGCCGGCCTGAAATCCTTCGGCTACGAGTACCTGTCGGCGGGGGGAAAGATCCTCGACCTGCTGCGCCACCTGGTGCTGCCGGTCTTCATTTCCGCCTTCGGCGGGCTGGCCGGTTTCTCCCGCTACATGCGCTCCAATATGCTCGAGGTGGTGCGTCAGGATTACATCCTCACGGCGCGGGCCAAGGGACTTGCCGAGCGGACGGTGATCCTCAAGCACGCCCTGCGCAACGCCCTGCTGCCGATCATCACCATCCTCGGCCTCTCCGTCCCCGGCCTGATCGGCGGCAGCGTCATCTTCGAGACCATCTTCGCCATCCCCGGCATGGGCAAACTCTTCTACGACGGCGTCATGATGCGGGACTACCCGCTGATCATGGGGATTCTGGTCATCGGCGCGGTTCTCACCCTGATCGGCAACCTGCTGGCCGACATCGGCTACGCCCTCGCCGATCCCCGCATCCGCAAATCGTAAAAAAAAGCTATTCTGGATGGTGAATCAAATCCACCACCGCTGGCTCACAGCTCCCGGTCGGCCGATCCCCCTTGCTTTTTGTCTTTGTTCGTTCCGTAGAGCAGGCGGGCGGTGTGCAGCATCCGCGCGGCGGCGCCGGTGTACCAGCTCCAGCCGCCGCGCCCCACGTAGCCGGGACCGAAGTAGATGTCGGCGGCCTGCTGGTGGGGGGAAAGGCCGTAAGCGGCCATCCCTTCCGGGGTGGAGCGGCCGAGAGGGGAAATCTTGCGCCATAATCTTTGCGCCCGGGACCGGTAGTTTTCGGCTTGGGCGGCATTTCCTTTTTCCTTTGCCTGTTCGGCAAGGATCAGCAGAGCGTCGATAAGCCAGGAAACGCCGTGGGAATATTGGCCGCCGTTTTCCCGCACTCCCGGCGGGTAATCGGCCAGGCGGCCGGGGTAGAGGTCATCCCTTTCGCTGCAGGGCGGGGCGAACAACTGCACCAGCGTATCCTGCTCCAGTTCCCGCAGGGCCGTTTCCATGGCCGCGGCCCCCCTTTCGAAATCGACGGCGCCGGAAAGGATCGGCCAGGCGGCCATCAGGGCGTCGACCCGGGTCATCTCTTGCCCGTCATCGGTGACCAGGCGCACGTAGCGGTCTTGTCGCCACATGCCATCGAGGGCTTTCTGCAGAGCCGCGGCCTCCTTGCGGAAACCTTCCGCCGTGTCCGAATCCCCTCTTTTTTCAGCAAGTTCCACGAAATCCACAAGAATTCCGTAGAGGAAGAAGCCCATCCAGACGCTTTCCCCCAAGCCTCTGAATCCGGCGCTGTCGAGACCGTCGTTCCAGTCGCCGCTGCCGAGGAGGGGCAGGCCGTGGCGGCCTTTTCTGGACAGGGTCAGCTCGATGGCCCGCCGGCAGTGTTCGTAGAGGGTGGCGCAATCCCGGGAGGGGCGCGGCGCCACCACCTTGCCGGCGGAAAGGGGGCCGGGGCGGGGCGCTTCCAGAAAGGGAATCGTTTCCTCCAGAAGCCCCCGGTCGCCGCTGATCTGCAGGTAACGGCAAACCATGTAGGGGAGCCACAGGTGGGGGTCGGCGGCGCGTCCGCGCAGGCCGATGCCGGTTTTTCCCTCCCAGCTCCGGTGCCACCAGTGAAGCACGTCCCCTTCCCGGAACTGCTGGCCGGCATGAAGGAGGAGCTGGTTGCGGACCAGGTCGGGATGGGAGGAAATCAGGGGCAGGACATCCTGCAGCTGGTCGCGGAAGCCGAAGGCGCCGCTGCGTTGATAGGGGCCAAGGCGTCCCCAGAGGCGGGATACGAGGATCTGGTAGGGGAGCCAGACATTCGCCAGGCGGTCGATGTCCCCATCGCCGCTTGCCGTTTCGACATGGGGGAGATAGTCCCGCCACCATTGGCAGGTCGCCGCGAAGGCCTGCCGTCCCCGGTCGTTGTCCTGGAAGTTTGCGATCAGGGCTTCCGCCTCGTGACGGGTTTGGCACTGGCCGAAGATGAGGGTGAAAGCGGTCTCGCCGCCGGCAGGGACGGTGACGGTGCCGCACAGGGCGGCGCAGCGGAAGCCGTCGTCCGGCTGGTCGGCATCGGCTCTTCCTTCGGTGACCAGGAAGGGGCGGGTGAGGTCCCGGTCCGGGCCACCGAGGAAGCGGCGGCGCACCGTCTCCACCGCCTCCACCGGGAAACCCGCCGCGGCGAAGGCCCATCCTTTCCAAAAATCGTTGTGGGGATTGGAGAAAAACAGCGCCGGCAGGTCGGAGCTGCGGGCGGTTTCGATCTTGCCCAGGGTGTCCACAGGGGTTTCGCCGAGGAGGATCTGAATATAGGAGACGACCCGGTAGCGCAGGGGCTCGCCGGTGAGGTTGCGGAGCCTTACCAGGCGCAGCTCGGCGGGCTGGTCGGGGAGTACGAATTGGGTCATCTCCAGTTCCGCTTCGTCGCCCCGGCTTCGGTAGATCGCGTAGCCAAGTCCCCAGAGAACTTCATAATCGCGGTCCTTTTTCCTCATGGGAAGAAGATAGGGGGTGTCGGTGCGCTGCGTGGAGAGGTTGTGCAGATAGAGAACCTGGCCCGGCAGTTGGCAGGGAACCGAATCGGTGTCGAAGGGGGTCAGCCCGTTCTGCTGGGAGTTGTTCATGAAGGAGTAACAGGCGCCGTGATTGCTGACCAGCGTGCCGTAGCCCAGGGGGTTGGCCATCATGTGGTGCCAGGGGCGGACCGTATTCCAGGGGACGGAAAGTTCGCGCCCGTCGGCGGCATAGCGGAACCGAGGGGGGAAATCACGGTTTTCTTCGCTGACCGGGGCAGGCGGTGGCGATTTTTGCGCCGCTGCCGATCCCGTAATTGCGCCGAGGATGCGCAGGGCTTCGGCCTCGCTGCCGGCATAGCCGTTGATGAAGAGGATTTCCGTCGCCGCGAGGGGGGCCAGTTCCACCCGCAGGCGGAGGCTGGCGATGGGGTCGAAACTGTAGTCGAAAATTCCTTCCTTGGGGGCTTTCCCGGCCTGGTGGAGGGCGGCTGGATGGAGGAGGGTGCCGGAACCGATGAAACGCGGGCGGGAATCCTCGTAACCGGTCACGGTGATCCCCCGGTCCTTGGCGGCGCGGACGGCGTGGAAGGCCGTTTCCCCGGAGATCCGCCGCCGGGAAGGATCCGCGTCGGCGCTTTTGTTGAGCCTGTTTTGGGCCAAAACCGCATTGACCGAAGGCAGGAAGCGGGTGCCGACATGGAGGTGGTTGTAGAAAGGGTGGCGGCGGTAGGCGTCGGTGCTGTTCATGGCCCACTCCTGATAGCTGATCAGTTCCAGAACGCGGGGTCGTTCCTCGAGGTTGACCAGGCGCAGGCGCCAACTCTCCAGGGGCTCGTCGGGGTCGACGCAGAGGCGGGTTTCGACGCGGAGGCCGTCGTCACGGCTGTGGACGAATTCCAGGGTGAGGGGATTGATGGGATTGATCTGCCATGTTCCTTCATCAGGGCCGGGGGGAACACCGGTGGCCGACCACCAGGCGCGGGGGCCTGGCGAACCGTTTTCAACTTCCGCCAGGTAGAAGAATTTCCCCCGCATCTGCAGTGGATCGTCGGGGCGGCGGGTGATGTCGATCTCGAATCCCTTGTTGATGGCGCTGTAGACCCGGCTGTAGCCCCGTCCGCCGGAGGAGATTTCAACGGCGTAGCGGCCGTTGGCGAGCAGCCAGTTCCTTTCCGGTGTTGCTTTTGCTGTTGCCGGGCCGGGGTTGGCCATGGCGCCGGGCATGGGAAAACCCCTGAGGTGGCGTCGCGCGAGGAAAAAAGCGCTGATGGCCATGAGCGCCGCGAAACCGCCGATCAGGTAGTAGAGAGGAGGCCAGACGGTAGCGGCGAGTTCGGCGGCGCGGGACGCGGAGGTGTCCCAGACGTAATCCCAATCGGCGCCGCGGGGGAGATAGAAGGGGATCAGCAGCGGCGCCCAGGTGGCGAAACGCCGCAAGCCTTCGGGGATGCAGCGGGTGCGGGCCGAATGGCCGATGGCGCGGGCCGCTTTTTCATCGAGGATATCAGCGCCCACAAAGGAGAGGTTGACCAGAGTGGCGACGCGCAGGCCCATGTGATCGACCCAGATGGTGATGCGCAGCCAGTCGTGGACCAGCATGTTGAGAAAGACGTCGAGGCTCCAGCCGCGGAAGGCGGCCGGCTCCAGAGCCCAGCTCTGGAAGGTGGCTATCAGGGTGCGGAAGGCGCCGTCCTGGTTGTACCAGGCGGGATCGGGAGACATGCGCAGGAAGGAATAGATGACCGGAGCCATCCACAGCCCCCAGCGCAGCACCCGCAGCGCCTGTTCCACCAGGGCGACCATCCCGCGGCGGCTGAACAGTTCCCGCAGGGGCGCCAGGCTCCGCTGCAGCAGGGCATTGAGGAGGAAAAAGTTGATGCTGAACAGGGGGGCCGCCAGTGACCAGTTGATGACCCCGGAAAGGGCCTCGTTATAGAACAGCCTTGCCGCCCCCGGCGTGGGGCCGAGGTTCATCGCCCCCCATTTGCTGAAGAGAGGGTAGATGACGTAGTCCTCCACCGGCATCCCCGACCGGGGATAGTGGAGGACGGCGTATTTGAAGAATTTCCCGGTCAGCACCTGAAGTTGGGGCAGATCGACATACCAGGCCAGGCCGCCGCCGGCAACGCCGCCCAGGGCCGCGGCCAGGGCGTAGAGGCGCCATGACTGGAGCCGCCGGCGGCGCCCGTGGGCCATCAGGAAGAGGTCGCGGAGCAGGTCGACCCCGGCGTAGGCGGACATCCCAGCGATTAGACCGAAAAGAAAACGATCCGGTCCCGAGGTCTTGGGCAATCCGCCGACAAAGGCGGCGGCGACGAACAGTCCCACCGCCGCGCCGCGCAGAGGCCCGACCCAGTCCCGGTAGTTGCGCCGCACGCGGAGGAAGAAAGGCTCGCTGCCGTCGAAGCTTTCGATGATGGTCTGGAAGAAGGGAAAAAGGACGGCGCCGATGACGGCGGCGCTGAGCAGAGGCCTGGCGGCTATGCAGGAAGAGACTTCCGGAGTGCCCAGGAGCAGGGCCGTCATCTGGATCAGGGCCAGGAAGAGGAAGCTGTAGATGGCTCCTTTGCCGAGGCCGGAGCGGAAATGGCTGCCGGCCCAGTACCAGGTCGGTTTTTTCCGGTGCAGGGCATCCATCATCAGGCCCGTGATCAGAAACGTCTGCGCCCACAGACCGGCCTGGGCAAGCATGGCGGCGCCGAGGGCCGCCGCCAGCGCCGCCGGGCGGGGAAGGGAGGCGATGAGGGGGCCCGAACCCCAGGCGGCCCATTCCGGGGTTGCCGAAGCCAGCAAGGCAGCTCCCAGAAGGAGCAGGTGCAGGCGGACATCCCGCACGCGGCGGCCGACGACCAGCAGGCTTAAAAGGTTGGCGATGACTTCGTTGACCAGGGCGAGCAACAGGGTGCGGCCGAAAATGACCGCCGCCGTGGCGCCGAAGAGGGCGGCCGGCTTGCCGAGGGTAGCCATCAGGTCGGGTCTTCCCAGGATCAACAGGCCGTTGAAAAGGAACGGGATCAGGCCCAGGGCCAGGGCGGCCAGGGGCCGCGGCGGACCTTTTTCCACGGCCAGACTGCGCAGGGTGGTGACCAGGTGCAGGAGGATGAAAAATCCCCCGGCCAGTCCGGTCAGACGGAAGATTTCCGCAAAGGTTCCGGGGGTCTGCCAGATGGCGACAGCGGGATCGACGGCCAGGGCCAGGAGAAACGGCGCCAGCAAGTGGTGGAGGGCTTCTTTCGGTCCGGGAAGGCGGCGGGTGAACTGGTAGCGGAAGCAGGTCCCGGCCAACAGACCGAGAAGGCCGGCGGCAAGGGCGCCCGGCAAACCCCGGCCCTGGCCGGCGATGAAGGCGCCGGCCAGGGCAACGGCGGCGCCGGCGCCAAACAAGAGACCGTCGGCCGCCATACGGCGGGCGCGGGGGATGTCCGCATGGGAAGTGTCGTTCATGGGGTGGCTTTCAAAAGGATGAATTTTTCAAAGGGCGCCAAGGAGCGATTACTTTTCAATGGGTAAGCGGAAAACAAAACGATAGTGGCTGGGCATAAAGAGAGTTTTTTCGTTATGGTAAAACGCTGCGGAATTCACTCCAACGGCAACCGGCAAGAAGAAGTGGACCCTTCTTCTTGCCGGTTTATCTCATAGTGGTTTTGCGTTTGCCGCGGTCAGGGCTGATGGACGTAACTCCAGGTTTCGGTCAGCACATCCGCGCCGTTTTTCAGAAAAGCGCGGAGTTCCACGGGGTTTTTCCTGTCCTGGGGAGGGATCGTGCCGCGGTCGATCTCAAAAACCAGGCGCCACTGGTTGTTGTGGCGGTTTTTATGAAGCTGGTGTTCGACGAGGCGGGCGTTGGCGCCGACATCGATGATTGCCTGCAGGGGTTCGTTTTCCGCCAGGGCGGCCAGTTCCGCGCCGGTGAAGTCGATGACGAATTTTTTGCGGTCGGCGCCTTTGCCGGCCGCGGTGCGGGTGGCGACGGCCCAGCCGCCGGGAGGGCGCCGGCCGTCGGCGAAGTAATGCCAGCTCATCCGGTAGTCGAAGCCGATCGGTTGACCGATGGCGGGCGGGGTTGCGGGAACCCACATGGCGACGATGTTGTCATGGATCTCCTCGTCGCTGGGAATCATGAACAGAGCCACCCGTCCCGCACCCCAGGACCCGTTCGGTTGGACCCACAGGCTGGGGCGGTTTTCGTAGTTGCTTTCCATGTCGAGGTAGTGGTCGTAGTCCTGGTCCCGCTTGATGAGACCGAAGCCCTCGGGATTGACGGTGGAAAAGGAGGTCACCAGCAGGCTGCGCGGGTTGACGAGCGGACGCCAGATCCATTCGCCGTGGCCGGTTTCCATCATCAGGCCGTCGGAATCGTGGATCTCCGGCCGGAAATCGTCCACCGGGCGGATCGAGGTGTTCTCGCCGTAGTAGAACATGCTGGTCATGGGCGCGATGCCGAGCTGCTTGATTTCGGTGCGCGGGAACAGGGTGCTGCGCACGTCCATGACCGTTTCCTTGCCCGGATGGATGACAAACTCGTAGGCGCCGCTCAGGCTCGGCCCGTCGACGAGGGCGTAGAGGGTGATCTGTTTGGCGTCCGCGGCCGGTTTGCGGATCCAGAACTTGCGGAAGTAGGGGAACTCCTCGCCGCTGGGCAACCAGGTATCGATGGCGACGCCGCGGGCCGAAAGGCCGTAGTTCATGTGTTTGGCGACGGCGCGGAAGTAGCTCGCGCCGACGAAGACGGCCACCTCGTCCTGGTATTCCAAAGTGTTGATGGGATGGTGGATGCGAAAGCCGGCGAACCCCAGATCCCGGGGCACCATGGCCTTGACCTTGTCGCTTTTGTAGTCGAACTGATCCCGTGAAAAGGGAACCTTGTGCACCTTCCCCTTGGCGTCTATGAAGTTGATGGCTACCGTCCGGTCGTAGTAAAGCCCGGGATGGAAAAACTGCAGAGTGAAGGGGAGCTTTTCATCTTTCCACAGGGCCTTGGCGGGGATAAAGCGGATATCCCGCCACTGGTCGTAACTGATCTTCATGAGCCGCTCGGGGATCTCGCCGACGGGACTTTTGAAGGGATGCCGGGAAAGGTCGCGGGCTTCGGCGACGGCGTCCCGGTAGGTGAAGGGAGGCGCCGAAGCCAACCCCGATGATGCGGCCGCAAGCAGGATGGCCAACACCGTGATCAGTCCCCACAACCCTTTCTCCGCAAACCTCAGCCGGCGGGCAGGGGGCGAGTCCTTTTGCTCCGGTGAAAGATCAATGGACGATGGCATGGGGCGACGCATGGCTTGTTAGTTCCTCTCCTGAAAAATTGTTGATATTGGAAAAGCCGATACATGATGATCCACATCGTGGGCAAAAAACAAGAGGAAGCTTTATCGGCCCGGCAGGCCGTTCAACGCCCTTGCAGGGCCTTGTCGATATCCTCTGTCTTGCCGAGAAAGATGAGCAGGTCGCTGTCCTTGATGAGGTAGGCGGGGGAAGGAGCCAGGGAAAAGTTCCCGGTCAGGACATCCTTGATGCCGATGACGGTGACATGGTGTTTCTTGCGCAGATCGAGGTCGGCAAGGGTTTTGCCCAGATAATGTTGCGGCGCGCTCGCCTCGGTGATGGTGTACTCCTCGGTGAGGGGGATGAATTCGAGGATGTTGGGAATGGAAAGGCTGCGGGCGATTTTGACGGCGATGTCCTTTTCCGGAAAGATGACATCGTTGGCTCCCACTTTTTTCAGGATGCGGCCGTGATCTTCGTTGATTGCCTTGACCAGGATGCGGGGAACATCCATCTCCTTGAGGTAGAGGGTGATCAGGGTGGCCATATGGGAACGCTCGCCGGTGGAAACGACCACTGCCGTCATCTCCTCGATCCCCTGGCCGGCAAGGAACTCCTTGTTGCCGGCGTCGCCGAGAACGGCGTAAGTGCAGTAATCGACGATACGCTGCACCTTTTCCTGATCGATGTCGATGGCGACGACCTCGCTTCCCGCCTCGTAAAGAGCCCGGGCGACGTGAAAACCGAAATTTCCCAGCCCGATGACGGCAAAACGGCTCTGTTTTTTCATCCTTTGACTCCTTGGCGCCTTGCGGCGCCGATTGGCGGTGGTAATTCAACCGATCATGATATTTTCTCGGCCGTAGCGGATGCCGTCCTGGCGGGTTTTCCTGGCGATGGAGAAGGCCACGGTGAGCAGGCCGACGCGGCCGACGAACATCAACAGAATGACGAGAACCTTGGCCGCCGGCAGCAACTGGCTCGTGGCGCCCAATGAGAGACCGACGGTGGCGAAGGCGGAAACCGCCTCGAAGCTGTAGACCATATAGCCGGCCAGAGTGTCCGCCGTCGCCGGACCGGGAAGCTGAATGGCAAGGAGGGCGAATATGGCGCCGGCGATAAGCAGAAGGGCGAGCATCACCAGGGAAAGGGTTTTGGTGATGGCCTCGTCGGGAATGGTCCGGCGGTAGATGTTGGTGTGAGGATTTCCCTTCAAGCGGCTGCGGAGGATGGCGATAAACAGGGCCAGGGTGGTGGTTTTGATGCCGCCGCCGGCGGAGCCGGGAGAGGCGCCGATGAACATCAGGAAGGTCAGCAGGAAGAGTGTTGACGGCCGCAGCAGACTGAGGTCGATGGTGTTGAAACCGGCGGTGCGCGTCGTCACCGACTGGAAGAGGGCGGTCCAGAAACCTTCCGTCCAGGTCATGCCGGCAAAGGCGGCGCCGGATTCCAGAAGGCCGATCAGCAGCGCTCCGCCGACAATGAGCACGGCCGAAGTAATCAGTACCACCCGGGAATGGAGGGAAAGGCGTCGCCGCGCCGTTTTGCGGCGCCATGGCGCCAGGGACAGCAGCTCGCGAATGACCAGGAAACCGATACCACCGGAAACAATCAAAACAATGATGACGAGGTTGATCAGGGGGTGGCTGCGGTAGCCGACCAGACTGTCGGGAAAAAGGGAGAAGCCGGCATTGCAGAAGGCGGAAACGGAATGGAAAAGACTGGCGTAAAGACCCGGCCAGAAACCCGATCGGGGGATGAGCACGAAAGAGATCAGCAGGGCGCCGACTGCTTCGATGATCAGGGTTGCCAGGAGGATTTCCCGGATCAGCTCACGAAGTGAGCCGACCGGGGTGTGGAGCAGGGTTTCCTGAATCATCCAGCGTCCGCGGACGCCGACGCCGATGCGCAGATAGAAAAAGAGATAGACGGAAAAAGTGGTGATGCCGATGCCGCCGAGCTGGATCAGGGCGAGGACGACCAACTGGCCGAAAAGGCTCAGGCGGCTGCCGGTGTCGACGACGGCCAGGCCGGTGACGCACTGGGCCGAGGTGGCGGTGAACAGGGCGTCGAGAAAGGAGAGGGGTGCGCCGACGGCGGCTGCCGGCAGCCGAAGCAGAATGGTTCCCGTCAGGACGGCGGCGGCATAGGTCAGAATCAGCGTTTGTCCCGGTGTCGGCGTTTTCAACCATGAACGTGGAGCGGCCATGGATCTGGGAAGGTCCCTTCTTCGATTTTTCGGTAACGGCCGGCCTTTGTCGAGGATGGCTGGAATTTCCCGTCTGGGTTACAGGACAATGGGATTGTAGCAGGTTTTTGAATATGGGGCAGCTGTGACCCGGATGGATCGGCAGGGTTCCGGGAAATGGTTTCAGAACAAGATTTTTGGATAAGAAATTTTATATTCGGCCACATCTCCTGTCGATTCTTGGAAAATTTTTTAAACAGGGCGGGTCACTCTGATTCCTGTTGCAATCTAATCGGAAAACCGTTATTAAAAGAATTCTGCCCTTAAAAACGCCGTTGCCAGCCTGACGGTGGATGGCTGAAAACGGCACTGAAGGCCTCTGCCCCCATTTCGATAAAAATTTTTTTCATGCCTGCATGCCTCCTAAAAATCGAAACCTTTGATATCCTTCATGCCGTGTCCTGGGGGGATGGTGCCATGTTTTTACGTGGGCAGCCAACTAATGAAATGCAATTTTTTGTTATGGTGGTAAAGTAGAACATTATATAGAATATGTCCCTGACATTTTTTGCCTTGGACGATTTTCCCTGGAAGTTACGCATCGGAGCGTATCCATAGAGGAATGAACTGTAACCGTTAACAAAGGAGGAGCAACAATGAACAAAAGGTTTATAGGCGTTATCTTCTCATTATTCGCCGCAGCCATGCTGGTCGGCTGCGCGGGGCTCAAACCCAGTGAACCCCTGACCTTCACCCCGCAGAAGTTCGATGCCGGAAAGTACTCTCCCAAAGTCGAAAATTTCCAGATCATCATCGATGCTTCCGAAAGCATGGACACCAACATGCACGGCGAGAAGAAGTACCTGACCGCCAAGAATTTTGTCAGCGCCCTGAATCAGAGCATCCCTGACGCATTGGCCTACAATGCCGGCCTGCGTTCCTTCGGCCATCATCCCAAGCAATCCGAGGACACGACGGCTCTTCCCTACGGGATGACCCGCTACACCCAGAGCGGTTTTGCCGATGGTCTGGACAGCATCAAGTATCTCGGCGGCGTCAGCCCCCTCGCCGATGCCCTGGTTGCCGCGGCCAATGATCTCAAAGACGCCTCCGGCCAAAGCACCATCGTGGTCGTCAGCGACGGTATCTCCATGGAGGACGCTCCCGCAGCGGCCGCCAAGATCAATGCCGAAATGGGTGATCGTCTCTGTGTTTACACCGTTCAGGTAGGCGACAGCGAGGAAGGCAAGAAAGTTCTGGGCAAAGTAGCCAAAGCTTTCCAGTGTGGTTCGGCCTATGCGGCCGCCGACCTGGTCGCCGGCGATGCCTTCGGCAAATTTGTCGAAACCGCCTTCCTGGCTTCCGGCAAATGGGTTGACAGCGACGGCGACGGCGTTCCCGATCACCTCGACAAATGCCCCGACACCCCCAAAGGGGTGCAGGTTGACGCAGATGGCTGTCCGGTTCAGTTCTCCCTGCGGATCGAGTTCGACTTCGACAGTGCCGAGATCCGTTCCACCTATCACAACGACCTGCCGATTGCCGCCCAGTTCATCAAGAACAATCCCGCCGTTCCCTACATGCTGCTCGCCGGTCATACCGACAGCATCGGCTCGGAAGCCTACAACCAGAAACTTTCCGAGAGACGCGCCCAAGCCGTGCGCCGCTATCTGATCGAGAACTTCGGCATCGACGGGAAGAAACTGGTCACCAAGGGTTATGGTGAAAACAGGCCGGTCGCCGACAATGACACGGAAGCCGGCCGCCAGAAAAACCGCCGCGTGGAAATCATCGCCCATTCAGCGCAACCCGAATAGGCTTAACGGCTCACAATGATCAGCAAAAAGAGCCGCCCGGAAACGGGCGGCTCTTTTTTATTCGGGCGGCAGGGCGACCGGCGGGAACAAGGATAAGGGAAGGATTCCCCCGGCGGGGTCCCTCGGTTATAATAGGTTTTCATTCACCGGGAAGCGGCTTTTTGGCGGCGCGGTTTTTTCTCCGGTCTTGGTCAGAAATGTCACGGATCTCCGGCGGATTGGCCCGGAGTCAAGGTTTCCATGAGGACTCGGCAACAGGATTCCCTCCTTTTCGGATTCATCCTTCTTTCTCTGCTCCTCCATCTTGTGGCGGCCTACCAGTTGCCGCTGCAGCGCCTGCTGGAGGCTCCGGAGCGGCCGCGGGAGCCGATGGTGGTGGAGATGCTCCCCGCCGAGGAACCGGTCCCTTCGCCCCGGCCGAAACCCCGGGAGCTGGAGCTGCCGGAAAGCGCCCCGCAGGAACGGGAGACGCCGGCCGAAAGACTCGGTCCCCAGGATCATGTGGCCAAAGAAGAGGTGGCCCCCAAGGGGGAGGATTTCGAAGACCGAACCCCCGTCACGCCGCAAAGAAAGAGGGTGATGCCGCAGAGAACGCCGCCTCCCGTAGCCGCCGTGCCGACGGTTCCCCAAGCGCCGAAGCCCGCCGATATTCCCCTTCCCGCGGCGCCCATTCCTCTCGATTCTCTGATGAAGCTGCCCCAGGAGACCATCGACCGCAGCGCCCGGGAAGCGCGACGCAAAGAGCGGGAAGGGGTCAAGGAGGGGGATGTCGTCTGGCTCGACACCGAGAAGGATATCCTGGCCTCCTTTTTCAAGCGTTTCAAGGACAACATCTACCGCGTTTGGGACTACCCTTTCGCCTCCGCCCAGCGGGGCGAGCAGGGGGTGAGCCGTCTGCAAATCACCGTAAACCGTCAGGGCGTGGTGAAAAAGGTGGATGTTCTTATGGGTTCCGGTTCCGCCGCCCTCGATCGCGAGGCGGTCAAAGCCGTGAGAATGGGCTCCCCCTACGGCCCCCTTCCCCGGGAATATAAAGAGGAAACCCTGAAGATCGTCGCCGATTTTCACTATGTTCTTTCCGGCCGCAGCAAATCCCTCGGCCGCTGGGGTTACCGGCAGTCGATCTGAACCCCTTCTCCCCCTTTTCCCCGCCGCCGAACCCTGGGCCCATGTCCGGCCCTGCCCGATGAAAAAGGGAGAATGACTTTCCGTATTGGTTGGTTTTTTCTGTGATATAATGGGCTTTGCCGGATGTTCCGGAAGGCATCAATCACACATATATTTCCAATTCAAGGGGGAGAGAGTCATGCTGAAAGAGTTCAAAGAATTTGCCATGCGCGGCAATGTCGTCGACATGGCCGTGGGGATCATCATCGGCGGCGCCTTCGGCACCATCGTCAAGAGTCTGGTGTCGGACATCCTCATGCCGCCGCTGGGGCTGCTCATGGGCGGGGTCGATTTCTCCAATATCTTCCTGGTCCTTAAAGAAGGGGCCAAACCGGGTCCCTACGCGGCTCTCACCGATGCCCAGGGCGCGGGCGCGGTGACCATCAATGTCGGCGTTTTCGCCAACACGGTGATCAGCTTCATGATCGTCGCCTTCGCCGTTTTCCTCCTCATCAAGGGAATCAACACCCTGCGTCGCCAGCAGGAGGAGCCGGCCCCCGAACCGACCAGCAAAGACTGCCCTTTCTGCATGAGCGCCATCCCCATCAAGGCGAGACGCTGCCCCCACTGTACTTCCGAACTGGAGGGCGCCACCGCCTGATTCACCTGGTTTGCACGGCCTGTTGGAAAAAAAAACGGCGGGGATCCAGATATCCTCGCCGTTTTTTTTCCAAAATGATGCTGCTGTTGGTGACTGGTGATCGGAGGTTGGTTATGTATCTGATTTTACTAGTCACCAGTCACCAGTCACCAGTTTCCAGTTATCAATCACTAGTCACCACTTGTTCAGTCGGGATCGAAATAGCAGATCGCCCGCTGTTTGAGGGTGTTGGCGTTGATTCTGAGAACGGGTTTCCGGGGCAGATCACTGCAGTCAATGACTTTCACCGCCTCTTCCTGTCGCGGATCGACGTCGGGCACCAGCTCCCGCAATTTGCTGGGTGCCTGGCGGAAGAAGACATCATTGACAACGCCGTCCTTCTGGTGGGGGAAGACGGCCAGGTAAAGCATGTCCATACCAACGATTTCGCTGAAAAAATGGGTGCCCAGGGAGACATCGGGGATGAGATCGTCACGCATGGTGACGATCTCGACGAGGATGGTGACCCGGTTGATCTGGGAAAAAGTGACCGGAACCCCCAGGGAGGGCGTGGTGCTCCCCCAGCGTCCCGGTCCCAGCAACATGATGGTTCCCTGGTAGCCGGGATCGGCGCGCATTATTTTCCCGATCAGTTGGGCGATTTCGTACCGCTCGCCCATGGGGAGATGCCCGTAGACGGAGGGGACGACATAGATCAGGCGGTCGATGCGGGCGATGCGGCTTTGGCCGATGATGGCCTTGCGGGTTTCCAGGAGCACATCCTCCGGGCGGAGATCATCCGGCGGGTCGGCGGTGTCCTCAACCCCCTTGACCAGCAGCGGCCGGCATTGGACCAGGTTGATGCGATAACCGCCGTCGGCGAGGAAATTGCCGGTGAACTCGATATCCACCGGGTGGTTGTATTCCTCGTGAAGGGTCCGCAGGATTTCCCCCATATCCATGGCAAAGGGTGTTTTTCTCAGCAGGTGATCGAAGGTCAGCACCCAGGGGGAGATGATTTCCCGGCCCAACTGGCGGGAGAATTCCTCGATGGTGCGGTCGCGGGAGGCGAACTTGGCCACCGGCAATCTGCTGCCGCTTTCCCTGGTGACGTCGGAAAAGTCCATGGTCAACAGCTGGTTGGCTGTCAGATCCAGGATATCGACCTTGCGCTGGCAGTATTTTCCAGGGTTTTCCACGACCCCCTCGGGGCGCCGTTCGGGATCGTTGAGAGCCACCAGCCGGGTGTAGTCGTCATCGCTGCGGTTGACCGCCCGTGTTCCCAGGCCGAAGACCAGTCTCAGTACCCCCGCTTGCGGATCGATGGTTTTGTCCCAGACATAGGGGTTGAAGGAGAAGCCGACGCCGGCGATCTGAGGGTAGAAATAGTGCTCGTAGAACGCCCCCGAAACGCGCTGGACCAGAAGGCTCATCTGCTCGTCGCGGTCGAGCAGTCCGTGTTTGGCCCGATAGCGCAAGGCTTCCTCGCTCATGGCACTGGCGTAGACGGTGCGCACCGCCGAGAGAAAATCCTCGAGGCGCTGGGAGCGGGACCCCTGATTGGCGCAGAAAACGCTTTCGTATTTGCCGACGAAGGCGTGGCCGAAATTGTCTTCGAGGAGACTGCTGGAGCGCACGATGATGGGGGACTGCCCGAAGTAATCGAGCATGTCCGAAAACTCCTTGATCAGATACTCGGGGAAAGAACCGCGCAGGGTCAGGCGCCGTGCCTCCTTGGCCCCCTGGAGAAAGGTGTCGGGGTGGCGCATGGTTTCCCGCAGCCACCAGGCGCCGTTTTTGACCAGGAAGGTGTAGAAGACGTCCGAGGTGATATAGAAGGAGTCGTGGATCTCCAGGAGTTCGCTCAAGCGCGGGTTTTTGCGGCGCAGAATCGCCCGGGCGAGGAGCATGCCGACGGTTTTTCCGCCGATCAGCCCGGTGCCGATCATGCGGCTGCCGATGGCGGTCAGATCCGAAAGGGTCAGGTATTTTCTGGCCAAATCCAGAATCCGTTCGTCCCTGGATACGGCCATCCGCAGAAGGCGTTCGAAACAGAGGTTGGCCTCGGTCAGATCGCAGCTCGAGGATTCCAGGTCGTCATGCATGCGCGCCGCTTTGGAAAAGTTGCGGCTCCAGGAGTCCATATCCTCGTTCCCCGATTTCAGGGAGGGGCGGGAGCGGGAAGAGAGGATTTCGGCGACGGTGACGCTGTCGATGACCGGTTGGAAACCGTCATCGCCCCAGGTATGGAGCATGTACATGGTGGGGGAATGGCGGTGCTGGACCTTGAGGGGGTGCAGATAGAGACGTTCCCGGTGCCGGTAGGCGTCGAGAAAGAGCTGGGTGGTGTTGGTGATCGGCCCCGTCGCCCGAAAGGAGTGATGGTTGCGGATCACGGCGAAGTAGGCGATGCTCTCCATGTCGAAAAGATAGGGGCAGGTCAGAACGAAGAAATTGGCCAGCATCTGGTCGCTGTACCAATCCGCCAACAGGTCCGATAAGCAGTCGAAGACGTAAAAGGCCCGCTTGCCCACCTTTTCAATGATGCGGTGGATGTTGGCCAGGAAGGACTCGAAACCGTCTTCGGGATTGAAAAAATGGGTTTCCACCGCGAGGTTTTCCGGAATCAGCATCGGGTGGCGGGCGAAACGGAAATAGACCACCGGCCGGCCGCTGCGTTTACCTTTTTCCACATAGGGTTGAATAAAAGGAACATAGTCCTCGACGGTGTCGACCTGCCAGACCACGTTGTCTCCGGGGAGCAGGCCCCCAAGAATCCGGTCCAGGGTGTCGATGCCGGTGCCCATTTCACGGTTGATCATATGCCGGGTTTCTCCTTTGCAAAGGTTTGCGGGAAAAGCAAGGATTCATTTTCATGGCGGGGAATGATCATAGGTCCGCCTGCGTATTTCTCGAGTCATCGGTGTCGGGCAGGGTGGTGGGAAACCCTGCAGCCCTGAATGCGCCCAGGATCTCGTGCAGATGAGGCAGACCGCGGGTCTCGAGGATCACTTCCAGCTGTACCGTTTTCAGGGCAAGACGGGTGAAGGCCCGCTGGTGGGAAACTTCGACGATATTGGCGTTGGCGGCGCCGAGAATGCGGGTCACATCGGCCAGGGAGCCGGGATGGTCGGGGATCTCGACGCGGAGACGCACCAGCCTGCCGCTGCGGGCCAGGCCACGCTGAATGATCGTGGCCAAGATCAGCAGGTCGATGTTTCCTCCCGAGAGGACGAGTCCCACCTTGCGCCCCCGGAACCTTTTGCGGTGATTGAGCAGCGCCGCCAGGCCGACGGCGGCGGCCCCCTCGACTACCGTTTTTTCCACTTCGAGCAGCAGCAGCACGGCGGCCTCGATATCGTTTTCCTCCACCAGGAGGATATCGTCCACCAGTTGCCGGATGATGCCCAGGGTGATTTGCCCCGGCTGTTTGACGGCGATCCCTTCGGCGAAGGTGGCGGCGCCGCAATGGATGGGGAGCCCGCGGATGGCCTGAAGCATGGAGGGGAAGCGGACGGTCTCGACGCCGATGATGTCGATGGCCGGCTTGAGTCCCCTGGCGGCGACGGCCATGCCGGAGATCAGCCCGCCGCCCCCTACGGGCACCAGCAGCGCCTCCAGGTCGGGATGGTCCTCGAGCATCTCCAGGGCGATGGTTCCCTGGCCGGCAATTACTTTTTCATCGTCGTAGGGATGAAGGAAGGTGAGTTTCCGTTGGACCATAAGTTCGTGGGCACGTAAGGCAGCCTCATCGAGAGTTTCTCCGTGAAGGACGACCTCGGCGCCGAAGGCGCGAGTCTGCTCCACCTTGACGTTGGGGGTGAAACGGGGCATGATAATCAGCGCCGGTATGCCGAGGCGCTGGGCGTGGTAAGCGACCCCCTGGGCGTGGTTGCCCGCCGACATGGCGACGACGCCGGCGCGCCGTTCCCCTTCGGCAAGTGAGAGGAGCTTGACCAAGGCGCCTCGTTCCTTGAAGGAGGCGGTGAACTGAAGATTCTCGAATTTCAGGATCACTTCGGCGCCGGTTATTTCCGAAAGAGTCCGCGAAGGGGCGCAGGGGGTGCGGGGAATGCGGCCGCGGATCGCGGAGGCGGCGCGGCGGACATCGTCCAGGGTAAGGGTCATGGCAAAGTCTCCCGATCTCTGACACCGGCGCTGTGGAGCTTCTTTTCTGGCGTCTGCGCACCGGGGTAATTCAGTTTAAGCGCCGATTTGTTTTGCTTCGCCAGCCGGCTCCTTAACCCGGTTTTTCCCGGGGTTGCCTGGACGAAGGAGAATTCTTGTTTTTTTTCAATGGTTTTCAATCGGGTCAGGAATAATATGGGAATTCCCCGGCCGGCGCAAGAAACTTTTCCGCGGAATCCATAACTATCATAAAATCCTTGACAGACTATTGGATAATCCTGTATGAAATAATCCCAAAATTTACCGAACCGCACAATGGTGTGCGTATTTTTGAGACAAAGGCGTCCCTGAACGGGCGCCTTTTTTTGTTCCATGATGCCGCAGCCGCCAAGAAGGAATAAACAAAGAATTTGCCAAGGCAGTGAATACCGGCCGCGGCCGCCGGATCCCCCAGGGGACGGAAAGCGGCCGGTCAGTTATGAATCAACCGGAAGGGTTCCGGATATAATAAAAACAGAGAAAATTCACAACCAAGAGGATCCAGACCATGACAACAAAGATTCAGGAGTTTCTTGAAGCCGTCGTTCGCAAGAATCCCGGGGAGATCGAATTTCACCAGGCAGTTACCGAGGTTGTCGAATCGGTCATGCCGTTCATTGAAGAGAATCCCAAGTATGAGGAAGCCCGCATCCTGAAAAGGATGGTGGAGCCGGAGCGGGTGATCATCTTCCGCGTTCCCTGGGTCACCGACAAAGGAGAGATCAAGGTCAACCGCGGTTTCCGCGTCGAAATGAACAGTGCCCTGGGACCTTACAAGGGGGGGCTGCGCTTCCATTCCAACGTCAACCTGGGCACCCTGAAGTTCCTCGCCTTTGAACAGATTTTCAAAAACAGCCTGACCAGCCTGCCGATGGGCGGTGGCAAGGGGGGGTCCGATTTCAGTCCCAAGGGCAAAACCGACAACGAGGTGATGCGTTTCTGCCAGAGTTTCATGACCGAATTGCAGCGCCATATCGGGCCGGATACCGACGTTCCCGCCGGAGACATCGGCGTCGGTGCGCGGGAGATCGGCTACCTGTTCGGCCAGTACAAACGGATTCGCAACGAGTTCACCGGTGTGCTCACCGGCAAGGGGCTGAACTGGGGGGGCAGCCGGATCCGCCCCGAAGCGACCGGTTACGGCTGCGTCTATTTCGTTGAAGAGATGATGAAGACCCACGACGACTCGCTCCAGGGCAAGGTCTGCACCGTTTCCGGTTCCGGCAATGTCGCTCAGTACACCGTCCAGAAGCTGATCCAGCTTGGCGCCAAGGTGGTCACCGTTTCCGACACCCAGGGCTATGTGTACGACAAGGACGGTATCGACCAGGAGAAACTGGATTACATCCTGGTCCTGAAAAACATCCGCCGCGGCCGGATTCGGGAGTACGCCGAGAAATTCAAATGTGAATTCCATGAGCACCAGCGCCCTTGGGGGGTTCCCTGCGACGCGGCCTTTCCCAGCGCCTATCAGAACGAACTGAACGGCGACGATGCCCGCAAGCTGGTGGCCAACGGCTGCCGGGCCGTCGGCGAGGGGGCCAACATGCCGACCACCCCCGAGGGGGTGCGGGTGTTTCTCAACGGCAAGGTGCTTTTTGGTCCGGGCAAGGCGGCCAACGCCGGCGGCGTGGCCACCTCGGGCTTGGAGATGAGCCAGAACAGCATGCGCCTTTCCTGGCCGATGGAGGAAGTCGACCGGCGCCTACATGAAATCATGATCGCCATCCACAAGAACTGCGTGAAATACGGGCGGGATGCGGATGGTTTCGTCAACTACGTGAAAGGGGCCAACATCGCCGGCTTCATCCGCGTAGCCGACGCCATGATCGACCAGGGGCTGGTTTAAAATCAAGCATCTTTAAGGAAAAGGAAAGGCCGCGGCATGCCGCGGCCTTATTTCATCAAGGAACAGGGTTTTTGTTTACGGGTTTTCATGGCGCCAGCGCAGGCGCGGCTTGCGCGCCGCCAGCACCTCGTCGAGACGGCGGACGAGGGTGCGCCGCGGTGCCTCCTTGAGCAGCTCGGGGGAACTCCGCGCCTCTTCGGCGATGCGCACCATGGCCGCGCAAAACTCGTCCAGGCTCTCCTTGGTTTCCGTCTCCGTCGGCTCGATCATCAGCGCCCCCTTGATTACCAGGGGGAAATAGACCGTCGGTGGATGGAAGCCCAGGTCGATGAGCCGCTTGGCCACATCGAGGGTGTGGCAGTCTCCCGGCAGGTGCTGATCGGAAAAGACCACCTCGTGCAGGGAGCGTTCCGTGTGGGGCAGATGGAAGTGCCCTTCGAGGCGGCTGCGGATGTAGTTGGCGTTGAGCACCGCCATTTCCGTGGCCTGGCGCAGCCCGGCGGCACCGAGCATGCGGATGTAGGTGTAGGCGCGGACGAGAACGGCGAAGTTCCCGTAAAAGGCGCGCAGCCGGCCGATGGAGTCGGGGCGCTCACGATCGAAACGGTAACCGTCGCCGTCGCGGACGATGCGCGGCCGGGGCAGGAAGGGCTCCAGCTCTTTGGTGACGCCGATGGGGCCGGCGCCGGGGCCGCCGCCGCCATGGGGGGTGGAAAAGGTCTTGTGAAGGTTGAAATGCATGACGTCGATGCCGGCGTCCCCCGGCCTGGAGATGCCGAGGAGGGCGTTGAGGTTGGCGCCGTCGCAATAGACCAGCCCTCCCTTGGCGTGGACCGCTGTGCAGATGGCGGCGAGCTCTTTTTCAAAGAGGCCCAGGGTATTGGGGTTGGTGATCATGATCGCCGCCGTCTCTTCATCCATGGCCGCGGCGACGGTGGCCGCGCTCAGGCAGCCGTTGGAGGCCAGCGGGGTCACCTCGTAGCCGCAGAGGGCCGCCGAGGCGGGATTGGTGCCGTGGGCGGTGTCGGGGATCAGCACCTTGCGGCGCGGGTTGCCGCGCTTCTCGTGGCTGGCGCGGATCACCATCATGCCGGTCAGCTCGCCGTGGGCGCCGGCCGCCGGATGGAGGCAGACGGCCGGAAACCCGCTGATCTCGCCGAGGAGTTCCTCCAGATGATGAATCAGCGCCAGTGCCCCCTGGCTGAGATCCTCGGAAGTGTAGGGGTGCAGCAGGGCAAAGCCGCCGATGCGTGCCGCCGCCTCGTTGACCTTGGGATTGTACTTCATGGTGCAGCTGCCCAGGGGGTAGAAGCCCGAGTCGACCCCGTAGTTCCAGGAAGAGAGGCGGGTGAAGTGGCGTACCACCTCCACTTCCGAAACCTCGGGAAAGCCTTCGATATCGTCCCGCGCCAGTTCCGCGGGGAGTTGCGCCCCGGGCACGTCTAATTCCGGCAGACGGCAGCCGCCGCGTCCGGGGCGGGAATGTTCGAAAATCAGTTTTTCGCGCAGCGCCAGGCCGCCGGTTCCCACTTCGTTCATGATTCACCTCCGGCCAGGGCGGCGATCAGGGTGTCGATCTCCTGGCGGCTGTTTTCTTCGGTGACGCATACCAGCAGGCGGTTTTCCTGCTCCGGGAAGAAACGCGCCAGGGGAATCCCCGCCAGGATCCCTTTTTCCTGCAGCCGCTTCAGGAGCAGTGCAGCAGTTTCCGGCGCCTCGACGACGAACTCGTTGAAGGTCGGCGCCGCGTAGGGAAGGGAATAGCCCGGCAGGGCGGCGATCCCTTTCTTGGCGTATTCCGCTTTGGAGTGGTTGTGGATGGCGACCCGGCGCAGCCCTTCTTTGCCCATCAGGGAGAGGTAGACGGCGGCGGTCAGGGCGCAGAGGCCGTGGTTGGAGCAGATGTTGGAGGTGGCCTTTTCGCGGCGGATGTGCTGTTCCCGGGTGGAAAGGGTCAAAACGAAGCCGCGCTGTCCCTCCTGGTCGACGGTTTCGCCGACGAGGCGGCCGGGGACGGAGCGCAGGTCTTTGTCGCGGACGGCGAAAAAGCCGCAGTGGGGGCCGCCGAAAGCGGGCGCAATGCCGAAACTCTGCACGTCGCCGACGACCATGTCGGCGCCGAAGTCTCCCGGCGGTTTGAGAAGAGCCAGGGAGAGGGCTTCGGCGACGGCGACGATCAGTTTGGCTCCCTTTTCGTGGACTGCGGCGGCAAAGGCGGCCAGATCCTCGATGGCGCCGAAGAAATTGGGGGAGCCGATGAGGACGGCGGCGGTCTGATCATCCGCCAGCGTCTCCAGCGCCGCCGCCTCGCTCCGCCCGGAGCTGCCCAGGGAAAGCGTTGCCACCTCGAGATCAAGGAAGCGGCAATAGCAATCCACCGTCTCCCGGTATTCGGGATGAAGGCCCGCCGCCACCAGGATTTTTTTGCGCTTAGTCAGGCGCGCCGCCATCAGGGCCGCCTCGGCCGCCGCCGAGGCGCCGTCGTACATGGAGGCGTTGGCCGCCTCCATGCCGGTCAACTGGCAGATCATCGTCTGGAACTCGAAGATGGCCTGCAGGGTTCCCTGGCTGATTTCCGCCTGATAGGGGGTGTAGGCGGTGGCAAACTCGCCCCTGGAAACCAAATAGTCGACCGCGGCAGGGGTGAAATGGCGGTAGGCTCCGCCGCCCAGAAAGGAGATGTGGGTGGCGGAGGTGGCGTTGGCCGCCGCCAGCCTTTCCAGCTCGCGGAGGATTTCCGGTTCGGAAACCGGCGGCGGCAGTGCGAGGGGACGGTTGAGGCGCAGCTTTTCGGGGATGCCGGAGAAAAGCGCTGCCGTCGACGGGACGCCGATGGCAGTGAGCATGCGCCGGACATCATCTGGGGTATGGGGGGTGAAGGTCATGTTTATATTCTCAAAGGATGAATGCGGTGACAAACAGCAAGTGACGAGTGACGGGTTTTTTATTTTTATGATCTTAACTCGTTGCTCGTCGCTAAAAGTTGTCGGTTACTGATCCTCGTTTTCCAGGAACTCCCGGTAAGCGTCGGCGTCCATCAGTTCGTCGAGCTGAGAGGGGTCGTCGGGGCGAATCTTGACCATCCAGCCGTCGTCGTAGGGGGAGGTGTTGATGACTTCGGGAGCGTCGGGAAGCTCTTCGTTGACCTCCTCGATGGTGCCGCTGATCGGGGCGTAGACGTCGGAAACGGCTTTGACCGATTCGACCACCGCAAAGGCCTTGCCGGCGAAAACCTGGGTGCCGACCTCCGGCAACTCGACGAATACGATGTCCCCCAGGGATTCCTGGGCATGGTCGGTGATGCCGACGGTGCACAGGTCGTCTTCGGCCAGCACCCACTCATGATCTTCGGTATACTTCAATTCTTCGGGAAATTCCATGGTCAGCTCCTGTCGGTCAGTGTCGTTCAAGGGACATGCGCCACGCTGGAGTTCACGGCTTTCGAGCCGCTTCCGTTGCCCTAGCGCGGGGGATAAAAGGGGGGCTTGATGATCAGCGCTGATCGCTTGCGCCCGTGGATGTCGATTTTCAGTCGTTGTCCCGGCTTCCAGGAGCCGGCCGCCACCAGGGCGATGGCGATGCCCTGGCGCAAAGAGGGGGAAAGGGTGCCGCTGGTGACCGTGCCGATGGGGCGGTCGCCGTCGTAGACAAGATATTTTTCCCTGGGGATGCCGGCTTCTTCCATCTGCAGACAGACCAGCTGGCGGGGGATGCCGTTGCGTTTGAGCTCCTCCAGGGCGGCTTTTCCGTTGAAATCGGCTTTGTCGAACTTCACCACCCAGGCAAGGCCGGCCTCCAGGGGGGTGATATCGGCACTCAGTTCATGGCCGTAAAGGGCGTATTTCTTTTCCAGGCGCAAGGTATCGCGGGCGCCCAGGCCGACGGGCAGAAGACCCTGATCCTGCCCTGCGTCCATCAGGGCGTTCCACACCGCCGCCGTCTCGTTGGCCGGCAGGTAGAGCTCGAAACCGTCCTCTCCGGTGTAGCCGGTGCGCGAGATCAGGGCGCACACCCCGGCGACCTTTTCCTCCACGAAATGGAAGGAAGGAAGGCCGGCGAGGCCGGCGCCGGTGATTTTGCCGAGAATGGCCCCGGCAGCGGGACCCTGAAGGGCGAGCAGGCCGTATTCGTCGCTCAAATTGGCCAATTGGACGTCAAATCCCTTTTCCGCGGCGATGGTTTCCATCCACGCGAAGTCCTCGTCGCAGCGGGAGGCATTGACACAGAACAAATACTCTCCGTTGCCAACCCGGTAGAGGGTGGTGTCGTCCACGGTGCCGCCGTTGGGATAGCAGATGATGGTGTACTGGACCTGTCCCGGCGTCAGTTGAGAGGCGTCGTTGGTGGTCAGATACTGGATGAAGGCAAGGGCCTGGAAGCCCGTCACCCGGATCTGGCCCATATGGGAAACATCGAAAAGCCCCGCTTTACGACGCACGGCCAGATGTTCCTCGATAACCCCCGTCGGGTAGTTGACGGGCATCTCCCAGCCGGCGAAGGGGACCATCTTCGCCCCCAGCAGGCGGTGGATTCCATGGAGCGCTGTCTTCTTCAGCATGGCCGGTACCTCCTCACTCTCCACTGACGTTGGTAAAGTGTTTAGCACTGCTTTGGGGAATTGGCAAGAATCTCCGGAATACGTTTTTCCTGGCCCAGGGTCATGAGATGGACCCCCTGGCAGCAGGTACGGGCGAAGCGGACCAGCTCGCCGGCGATGGCGACGCCTTCTTCCGTGGGATCAGCGGCTTTTTCGAGTCTTTCAATGATTGTTTGGGGAACCCGCACGCCGGGAATGTTGGCGTTGAGAAAACGGCACATGCGGGCGCTTTTGAGCAGAAGAACGCCTGCCAATACCGGCACGCCGAGAGGGGCGGCGGCGTCCATGAAGCGCGCCAGTTTGGCGGTGTCGAAGATGGCCTGGGTCTGAAAAAAGCGCGCCCCCGCCAGCACCTTTTTGCGGAATTTGTGGAACATCAGCTCGAAGGGCTCTCCTTCCGGCACGGCCGCCGCGCCGGGGAAAAAAAAGGGGGCCCGGCTCAGGGGCTTGCCGGCCATGTCGAAACCGCCGTTGAGGCCTTTCACCACTTTCAGAAGGTGGATGGAGTCGAGGTCGAAGACGGGACGGGACTGCGGGTGATCGCCGAAGGAGGGATGATCCCCGGAGAGCAGCAGCAGGTTTTCGATGCCGAGCAGGGAGGCGCCGAGGAGTTCCGACTGCAGCGCCATGCGGTTGCGGTCGCGGCAGGTGAGCTGCAGAACCGGTTCGCAGCCGGCGCGGGCCAGAACGGCGGCCACCGCCACCGGACTGGTGCGCATGTTGGCCCCCTGGTTATCGGTGACGTTGACGGCCGTCACGCCCTTCAGAGCGGCGGCCTGTTCCAGAATGACGTCGAGGCCGACTCCCTTGGGCGGGGCGATTTCGGCGGTAACGACGAAGCGGCCCAAGGCCAGCTGTTCACTTAAACGGGACATTTGATCGATTCCTGGTCCAGCCTCATGGGTCAAAGGAAGTAGGGTTCTGTGACTGGTGACTGGTGGCTGGTGATTGGTGACTGGTAAAAACAACGCATGGCTCGTAGCTCGTGGTTTGTAAAAAGCCGGTGACGAGGGACAAGTAACGAATAACTAATTAAAATCAAAAGGCAAAAATCCGGCACTTGTCACTCGTCACCAGCCTTATTTGACCTTCAGTTCCCCGGGGGGCTGTTTTTTACGCCAGTCCTTGGCCGGGACGGTGCGGGTGAAGATATCCTGCCGCCCTTGTTTTTTGAGGTTTTCGTAGATAAGGTGCCAGGCGCAGTCGAGTTCCCGGTCGACCTCGCATTTGCCATCCTCCATGCCGCCGCAGGGGCCGTTGAGGAGTCCCTTGGCACAGAGGGTGACGGGGCAGATGCCGCCGGTTTCATTGAGCAGGCAGGTGCCGCACAGGGAGCACTTTTCGGCGAATTGCCCGTTGCGCAGGGTGTTGCCCAAAAACAGGGTATCCAGCGCCCCGATCACCCTTCGGCCCGATTTGAGGACCACCGAATGAACGCCGGCGCCGCAGGCCAGGACCATGACGGCGTCCGCTTCCTCCACCTGAACGCGGTGGTCGCGCAGATCGCGGGCGGTGCGGTTGACGTTGCAGGGGCTGTCGATGATGACGCTGCCGGTGACCCTTTTGCCGAGGGTGGTCAGCCATTCCTCCATGCGGAAAACCTCTTCCTCGCCCCCGGATTTGCAGACGGTGGCGCAGGCCGAGCAGCCGACAAGAAAAAGGCTGTCCAGTCCCTCCAGAAGAGCGGCCATTTCTTCGCGGTTTTTCTGTTTGCTGACGATCATGGGAACTCTTTTTTAAGTGACAAGGCGGGCGGGCCGCCAAAAATCAGCCTTGCAGGCGCCGTTTGCTGCTCTCCACCGTGTTGGCCAGCAGCATGGTGATGGTCATCGGGCCGACGCCTCCCGGCACCGGGGTGATGGCCGAGGCGCGCCGGCAAGCGGCGGCGAAGTCCACATCGCCGACCAGTTTGTTGCCTTCGATGCGGTTGATGCCGACGTCGATGACCACCGCCCCCTCTTTGATCCATTCCCCCTTGATCATCTGCGCCTTGCCCACGGCGGCGATGACCACGTCGCCCTGGACGACCCGCCGGGGCAGGTCGCGGGTGCGGGAGTGGCAGATGGTGACGGTGGCATGGCGGGCCAGGCACATCAGGGCGACCGGCTTGCCGACGATGTTGGAGCGGCCGACGACGACCACCTCCTTGCCGGTGAGGTCGACTCCGGTTTCATCCAGCAGCTTCATGATGCCGTAGGGGGTGCACGGCTGAAAGAGGGGATTGCCGGCGGCCAGGCGCCCGAAATTGTAGGGATGGAAACCGTCCACATCCTTGCGGGGGTCGATCGATTCGATGACCCGGGCGGTGTCGATCTGCTTGGGCAGGGGCAGTTGGACGAGGATGCCGTCGATGCGTTCGTCCCGGTTGAGCCGGTCGATGAGGGCCAGCAGCTCCGCTTCGGAGGTGTCTTCCGGGAGTTGGCGTTCCTGGGAGTAGATTCCCGCCTTCTGGCAGGCCTTCTCCTTCATGCTGACATAGGTGCGGCTGGCGGGGTCGTCGCCGACCAGAACCACCGCCAGGCCGGGAACGGCGTCCCGTTGGGCCAAAGCGGCGGCGTCTGCGGCGATGGTTTTGCGGAGCTTTTCGGAAATGGCTTTTCCGTCGATGATAGCGGCCATGGGCGCTCCTTTCACGGCAAAACGGCGCTTTCGAGTGAGCAGCGCCGCCGGTTTGCATGTCCCGATTTCTGCAGGCTGGAAACGACCCTCAATATAACGCCTAAATTTCAAGCTGACAACTGACTAAGTTCCATTTGCTTTGTTGTCCGTCCCTTTGCCGGGGCAAAGCGGGGAAAGGGGCCGGGTACGGGTTTCACACGAAACGGAAGGCGCGCAGCACCGTTGGGGAAGAAAAGTTTTTGAAGCAGGGGGGGGGGAAGGGGTCGCGGGGAAAGGGCGGGGGCAGGATTTACCTGGCCGCCCCCAGCTTTTCCCGGTGTTCCTCTTCTTCTTTGCAGTCGATGCAGAGGGTAGTGACGGGGCGTGCCCGCAGGCGTTCCAGGCCGATGGACTCACCGCAAGACTCGCAGATACCGAATTCCCCGTGGTCGATCCGTTCCAGGGCTTCGCGGATCTTGCCGATCAGCTTGCGTTCCCGCTCGCGGATGCGCAGTTCGAAGTTGCGGTCCGATTCCATGCTGGCGCGGTCGGTGGGATCGGCGAAGGCGGCCTTCTGGTCGGTCATCTCGTTGACCGTTTTCCCCGCCTCGCTGAGCAGTTCCTCCATCTGCCGAAGAAGGAGGTTGCGGAATTCCTGCAATTGGGTTTCGTTCATGTCGTTTCCTCGATGAAAAATTGATTGAAGTTTATGACAAAACATCACAAAGAGTCAATCTTTGTCGAAAGCGGAATATCAGGCTGCCAGCATCAGGAGAGCAGGGGTTGGATCTGCAGGAAAATGCCGACGCCGAGAATCCCCGCCATCAGCCAGAGGGTGAAGATGCTGCCATGGTGGAGAGGCGGATTCTCCGCCAGGGGCGGAATATCCTCGCCGATGGCCGCGGCGGGCAGGCGTTGGATGAGGGTATGGATGAGATCCTTCAGATCCCCGTAGGCATTGCTGAAAAGGAGGTAGTTTTCGGCCGAGGAGAGGGCGAAAAAGACCCGTTTTCTCATTCGGGTGGCGTCGAAGCGCAGGATCTCTTCGAAGGAGAGGGTTTTGGCGCCGTAGAGGCGCCGCTGGGTAATTCCCCTGTCGTCAATGCGCAGGCGCCGGGAAAGGATGTTGATGGTCAGAAAAGTAAACAGCAGGGCGAGAAGGGCCGGGATGAAGAGGCGGCCGGGCGGCTCTCCCTGGTGCCAGGAAGTCCCCAGCAGACCCAGGGCCATCAGGGTACAGACCAGGTGGGGAACGATCAGCGCGGTGCGGATACGGTACTCTTTGGGTTTCATCCTGGGAAAGCTCCTTGTGGGCGAAACTGTGGCGGCGGCTCAGGCGCCCTGTCGTTTTGCCGGGATGGGACCGCCGCTGCTCTCCGGCGATTATTTAGGACCGGTGCCGGGTCCCCAAACAGGTTTTTTTTCAGCTGTCCGATCAAGACAGAAAAAGCTCTTCGAGAACCTCGGCGATGCTGCCGACGCCGGTCAGCTGCAGGCTGCGGGAGGCCTCCGGCAGGTTTTTCAGGTTGCCGGCGGGCAGGTAACAGTGGCGGAAGCCGAGCCTTTCCGCCTCGTTGAGGCGGATATCGGGACGGGCTACGGCGCGGACCTCGCCGGTCAGGCCAACTTCGCCGAAGAAGAGAGTGCGCGGCGGGGCCGGACGGTTGATGTGGCTGGAGGCCAGGGCGGCGACGACGCCGAGGTCGGCCGCCGGTTCGTCCAGGCGCACCCCGCCGGCGACATTAAAGAAAATGTCCTGGCCCATGAGGGGCAAGCCCACCCTCTTCTCCAGGACGGCGATGAGCAGGGAGACCCGCTTGTGGTCGATGCCGATGGTGGAGCGCTGCGGGGTGCCGAAGGAGGCCCCGGAAACCAACGCCTGCAGTTCCACCAGGATCGGCCGCGAACCCTCCAGGGAAGGGATGACAATGCTTCCCGGCGCCCCCTCGGGGCGTTCCTGGAGAAAGATTTCCGAAGGGTTGGCAACCTCCCGCAGACCGCTGCCGGCCATCTCGAAAACGCCGATCTCGTTGGTGGAGCCGAAGCGGTTTTTGACGGCGCGCAGGATGCGGTAGGGGTAGGAGGGGTCCCCTTCGAAGTAGAGGACGGTGTCGACCATGTGTTCCAGCAGCCGCGGTCCGGCGATGGCCCCGTCCTTGGTGACGTGGCCGGCGATGCAGGTGGTGATGCCTTCCCCCTTGGCCAGCTGCATCAGCTTGCCGCAGCACTCCCGCACCTGGCTGACGGTGCCGGGGGCGGACTGCAGCTCGTGGGAATAGACGGTCTGGATCGAGTCGACCACCAGAAAAGAGGGCTGCCAGTCGCGGGCCGTGTCGACGATCCGCGCCATGGAGGTTTCCGCCAGCAGATAGAGCTGTTCGGCGTCGGCCCCAAGGCGGTCGGCGCGCAGCTTGACCTGCTGGACCGATTCCTCGGCGGTGACGTAGAGCACCTTGGCCTTTTCCGCCAGAGTGTCCATGCACTGCAACAGCAGGGTTGACTTGCCGATCCCCGGATCACCGCCGATCAGGGTCAGGGAGCCGGGGACGAAGCCTCCTCCCAGGACCCGGTCGAGTTCGCCGATGCGGCAGGGAAAGCGGGTCTCCCGGGCGGCAGTGAGGGAACGGAGCTGGCAGGGGGCCGCTGCCGGCGCGCCGGGGCGGCCCGCCGGGGCGGCCGGGGCGACCCGTTCTTCGGCGAAGCTGTTCCAGCCGTCACAGTTGGGGCAGCGACCGAGCCACTTGGGGCTCTGGTGGCCGCAGCTCTGGCAGACGAAAAGGAATTTTTCCCTGTTTTTCCCGCTCATGGTTTGACCATTTCCAGCCCGTTTCCCGGGAGAAATATTCTCTCCGGTAATTTTTTGTGCTATGTTAACTCCTTATCTTTTTTCCGGCAAGAAGGAGTTGCGGTCTTGCGGCTGCCGTCGGAAATGCTTATGATGGAAAAAATAACTATTTAAGTCATCTTTTCCGGCGCCGATGGGGTGGCCGCTGAGGGGAAGGCAGGTTGGCTCGCAGCTGTCGGCTTTTGGGATACTCCCCGGAAATAATTCGGCAGCCGGGAATTTCTCCAGATCCTTCATCCAGCCGTTATCGGTTTTGAATTAATGTTTTTTGGGGTCCTGAGTAAAGGGGAACGGTAAAAAAGTTTTCCTTTTTTAAGCAGTTTGGCGCCGAACCTGGCAACGGGAAAAGAGAAAAAACCATGCTTGATAAGTCGATCATCCGGAAACTGGAAAAAATCGTCGGCCGCGAGAATATGACCACCGAGAAATCGGATCTGATCTGCTACGCCTTCGATGCCACCCAACAGCGCTTTCTTCCCGACGTCGCCCTCTACCCGCAAAGCGCCGCGGAGATCAGTGACATCCTGAAACTCGCCAACGCCGAAAAAATACCCGTGGTGCCCCGCGGCTCCGGCAGCGGATTTTCCGGCGGCAGCCTGCCCACCATGGGCGGCATCGCCCTGGTGCTGCGGCGCATGGACAAAATCCTCGAGATCGACGAGGAGAACATGCTGGCCGTCGTCGAGCCCGGCGTGGTGACCGAGGTCTTCCAGCAGGCGGTGGAAGCCAGGGGACTTTTCTATCCCCCCGACCCGGCCTCGCTCAAGTTCAGTTCCCTCGGCGGCAACGTCGCCGAGTGCGCCGGCGGCCCCCGCTGCGTCAAGTACGGGGTGACCCGTGACTACATCCTCGGCCTCGAGGTCGTCACCCCCCAGGGCGACATCATCCACACCGGCGGCCGCACCATGAAAGGGGTGGTCGGTTACGACCTGACCCGGCTCATGGTCGGCAGCGAAGGGACCCTCGGCGTGGTGACCAAGATCATCATCAAGCTTTTGCCCCTGCCGGCGGCCAAGAAGACCATGCTCGTCGTTTTCGATTCGATCCGCGGCGCCAGCCAGGCGGTCTCCGACATCATCCTCGGCCGCATCATTCCCACCACCCTCGAGTTCATGGATTCCACCAGCATCGACGTGGTGCGCAACGCCACCAATCTGTCGATTCCGGAAAGGGCACGGGCGATCCTCATCATCGAGGTGGACGGCGATGAGGAGCTGCTGGAGAAGCAGGCCGAGAGGATTCTTGAGATCGTCGCTCCCTTCGGCGTCGTGGAAACCCGCGTCGCCAAAGACAAGGCCGAGAGCGACGACATCTGGAAGCTGCGCCGCAGCATTTCCCCCAGTCTGCGCCAGGTCAATCCCAACAAGTTCAACGAGGACATCTGCGTGCCGCGCAGCAAAATCCCCGACATGATCCTCGAATTGGAGCGGATTTCCCGGGAGGTCGGAGTGCCGATCATCAATTTCGGCCACGCCGGCGACGGCAACATCCACGTCAACGTCATGGTCGACTTGGCCGAAGAGGGGATGCAGGAGAAAGTCGACCGGGCCCTGGAGGAGATCTTCCGCGCCACCCTCAAGCTGGGCGGAACGATCAGCGGCGAGCACGGCATCGGCACCACCAAGGCCCCCTACCTGGGCATGGAACTGAACGATCCGACCATCCAATACATGTGGATTATCAAGAAGGCCCTCGACCCGAACAACATCCTCAACCCCGGCAAGATTTTCGGGTTTTCCGGAAACGAGTGACGACACCATGGCGGAACTGAAAAAGCAGCCTGAACTCAAGGATTACGCGGAGCAGATCAAACAGTGCGTCAAGTGCGGCACCTGCCACGCCTACTGCCCGATCTTCGACCAGGAGCGCAAGGAGCCCCTGGTGGCGCGGGGCAAGGTCGCCCTCGCCCAATCCCTGCTCAACAAGGAAACGGAGATCGACGCCCGCTTCATGGAGAACCTCTCCAAGTGTCTGCTGTGCGGATCCTGCTCCGACAAATGCCCCAACCTGGTGCCGGTGGAGGAGATCGTCGCCGCCTCGCGGCGCGAGATCGCCCGCCGCAAGGGGTTGTCCCTCTTCGGCTTCGGGCTCTCCACCACCCTCAAGCACCCCAGGCTGATGAAGCTGATGGCCAGAATGGGCAACCTCTTCTCCTGGCTGGTGTTCCGCAAGGTGCCGGAGAAGAGCGGCCTGCGGCTGCGCTTCCCCGCCCCCTACATCCGCGGCGACCGCACCATTCCCAAGGTGGCTCCGCGGTTTCTGCGGGACGCCCACCCGGAATTCATCCCCGGCGAGCCGGGCAAGCCGACGGTGGCTTTCTTCACCGGCTGCATGGCCAATTTCATGTATCCCCACATCGGCGATGCCGCCATCGACGCCCTGAAGCTCCTCGGAATGAACATCCGCATTCCGCAAAACCAGGGATGCTGCGGGGTGCCGGCCCTTTCCTCGGGGGACGGCGCCACTGTGGACGAGCTGACGAAACGCAATTTTGACGCTTTCGCCGCCGTGGACGCCGATTATATCGTCACCGTCTGCGCCTCCTGCAACTTCGGGTTGCGCACCAACCTGGGCAAGACCGGCGCGGAAGGGGAGAGCCTCGCCGGCAAGGTGATCGATATCCACCGCTTTCTCAACGAACAGGGGATCGGCGCCAAGCTCGCCGCCCTGCCGCCCCGGGAGAAAAAGGTTCGCGTCACTTATCACGACCCCTGCCATCTGCGCAACCAGGGGATCACTAAGGAGCCCCGGGAAATTCTCAGAGCCCTGCCCGGGGTCGATTTCGTCGAGATGCGCAACGCCGACCAGTGCTGTGGCCTGGGCGGCACCTTCTCCGTCTATCATTACGACATGAGCGTCAAGATCGGCGCCAAAAAGGCGGCCGCGATCCGCGACAGCGGCACCGAGGTGGTGGCCACTGCCTGTCCCGGCTGCATGATGCAGCTGCTCGACTCCATCAACCACGCCGGCCTTGCCCACCGCGTCTGCCACGTGCTGGAACTGGTGGCCGCCGAACTGCCACCCGCCAATCAAAAATAACCCATGACCAAGGCTCTAGGACTCTTTTCCGGAGGCCTCGACAGCATTCTGGCGGCGCTGGTTTTACGCCGCCAGGGCATCGAGGTCGCCGGGGTGACTTTCGTCACTCCCTTTTTCGGCGCCGAAAAGGCACTCAAATCCGCGGCGCCGCTGGCTATCCCCCTCATCGTCCGCGATATCGGCGCCGTCCATCTGGAGATGCTCAAAAACCCTCGCTACGGCTACGGCCGCAACCTCAACCCGTGCATCGACTGTCACGCCCTGATGTTCCGCCTCGCCGCCGCGATGATGGCCGACGGCGGCTTCGACTTTCTGTTTTCCGGTGAGGTGCTGGGGCAACGCCCCATGAGCCAGAACCTCAACTCCCTCAAGGCGGTGGCCAAGGCTTCCGGCGCCGGCGACAGGATTCTGCGCCCCTTGAGCGCCAGGCTGCTGCCGGTCACCGCCATGGAAAAAGAAGGACGGGTCGACAGAAACCAGCTCCTCGATATCCAGGGACGGAGCCGGCGCCGCCAGGAGGAACTGGCCAACGAGTGGGGAGTGAAGGTTTATCCGGCTCCCGGCGGCGGCTGCCTGCTGACGGAAAAATCCTTCATCAACCGCCTTCGCGAATTGCTGGAGACCACCCCCGAGGCGGATGTCGTCGATGTGGAACTGCTCAAACTCGGCCGCCGCTTTCGCCTGCCGCCGGCGGCCTGGCTGACCGTTGGCCGCAACCGGGAACACAACGAGGCCATACGCCGCCTGGCGCGGCCTCACCATTGGCTGCTCCAGGCCCGCGACTGCGCCGGGCCTCTGGGACTGGTCAGCGGCGCCGTCGACGCGGACAATCTCCTTGCCGCGGCCGCCATCGTCGCCGGTTACGGCAAAGGAAAAAACTGTGCGAGCCTGGTGGTGGCATTGCGGCGGGAGGCAGAAAACCGTGAGCTCATAGTGGCCCCCTTTTCCGCCGCGGAACTGGCGGAACGGATCCTTTTTTAATGGGACGTTGTTTATTTGTTGACTAACCCTCTCTTTCTCATTATATTTTGTTCATGCCAAGAACCGCCCGCCTTGATCTGCCCAACCTTTTACAGCACGTCATAGCCCGTGGCGTCGATCGTTGCGATATTTTCCGGGATGATGCCGACCGCCAACGCTTTCTCCTGAGTTTTTCCGGTCTTTTGGTTGATACTGGCACCCAGTGTTTCGCCTGGTCCCTGATGCCCAACCATTTCCATCTCCTCCTTCGCCCCCGGAATCGTCTGGCGCCCTTCATGCGCCGGCTTCTCACCGGCTATGCCGTCTATTTCAATCTCCGTCACAACCGTTCCGGTCATCTGTTCCAGAACCGCTATAAATCGTTGGTCTGTGAAGAAGATTCCTACCTGCTGGAACTGATCCGCTACATTCACCTCAATCCTTTGCGCGCCGGGTTGGTGAAAGATCTCGTCGCTCTGGATCATTACCCCTGGTCCGGCCATGCGGTCATCCTTGGGAAAAGATTACTGGAAGGCCAAACTCCGGCGGAAATCCTGTCCCTGTTTTCCCAGAAAAAGGCTGAGGCGAGACAGCATTATCGAGCCTTTGTGGAGGACGGGATCCCCCAAGGAAAGCGGGAGAATCCGGGCGGCGGAAGAAAAAAGACGGGCAGGATTGAGCCAACAGAAAAGGATGATGTGCTGTATGACGACAGGGTTTTGGGGAGTGGGGCTTTTGTCGAGAACCTGAGAAAGCGCCAGGAATTTGCAGCCGAATTCCCCCGGACTCTGGAGATTTCCGATATCATTTCCCGGGTGTGCCGCCATTTTGCCATCGATCCGGCGGATTTGCTGCAGAAAAGGCGTACGGAGAAACTCGCGGCGGCGCGGAGCGTCATCTGTTATCTGGCGGTCCGTCAAGAGGGGTACAACGGCGTGGAGGTCGGACGCCGGGTGAATCTTGGTCGTTCCGGCGTCTGTGTGGCCGCCGACCGAGGAGAGAAAATGGCAAAGGGGGAGCCGGCGCTGTTGAAGTTGGTGAACGAATAAACAACGTCCCCGATTGATTTGCGATTGATTCGAAAGAAAACGAAAAAAGCTCCCGGTTTTGCCGGGAGCTTTTTTGTATGGTGCCAGGAGTGGGCAGGATTTACATCATGCCGCCCATGCCGCCCATGCCGCCCATGCCGCCGGGCATGCCGGGACCTTCGTCCTTCTTCGGCTTTTCGGCGATGGTGGCTTCGGTGGTCAGCATCAGGCCGGCCACGGAAGCGGCGTTCTGCAGGGCGCTGCGCACGACCTTGGTCGGGTCGATGATCCCTCTTTCGATCATGTCGCAGTATTCTTCGCTGGAGGCATCAAAGCCTTCGGCGTTTTCCTTGTTCTTGACTTCGTTGACGACGATGGAGCCTTCGATGCCGCAGTTGGCAGCGATCTGGCGGAGGGGTTCCTCGATGGCGCGCTTGATGATGTTGACGCCGAACTGCTGTTCGCCGGGGAGTTCCATTTTTTCCAGGGCGGGGAGGGCGCGCAGGAGTGCGACGCCGCCGCCGGGGACGATGCCTTCTTCCACGGCCGCACGGGTGGCGTGGAGGGCGTCTTCAACGCGGGCCTTCTTCTCTTTCATTTCGGTTTCGGTGGCCGCGCCGACTTTGACCACGGCGACACCGCCGACCAGTTTAGCCAGGCGCTCCTGGAGTTTTTCACGGTCGTAATCGCTCTTGGTGTCGTCGATCTGGGTACGGATCTGCTTGACCCGTGCCTGAATGTCGACATCGGAGCCGGCGCCGTCGATGATGGTGGTGTTGTCCTTGTCGATGACGAGGCGCTTGGCGGAGCCGAGCATATCCAGGGTGGCGTTCTCCAGTTTCATGCCCACTTCCTCGGAGATGACGCGGCCGCCGGTGAGGATGGCGATGTCTTCCAGCATGGCTTTGCGGCGGTCGCCGAAACCGGGAGCCTTGACGGCGGCGACGTTGATGGTGCCGCGCAGCTTGTTGACCACCAGGGTGGCCAGGGCTTCGCCTTCGACGTCTTCGGCGATGATCAGCAGGGGACGGCCCTGCTTGGCCAACGGTTCGAGGATCGGCAGCAGGTCGCGCATGTTGCTGATCTTCTTGTCATGGATGAGGATCTTGACGTCTTCCATGACGGCTTCCATGCGGTCCGGATCGGTAACGAAATAGGGGGACAGGTAGCCGCGGTCGAACTGCATCCCTTCCACGGTGTCCAGGGTGGTCTCCATCGCCTTGGCTTCCTCGACGGTGATGACCCCTTCCTTGCCGACTTTTTCCATCGCTTCGGCGATGATGTTGCCGATGGTTTTGTCGCTGTTGGCGGAGATGGTGCCGACCTGGGCGATTTCCTTGTGGTCCTTGATCGGCTTGGAGAGGTTGCGCAGTTCGGCGATAACGGTTTCCACGGCGCTGTCGATGCCGCGCTTGATTTCCATCGGGTTATGGCCCGCGGTGACCAGCTTCACCCCTTCGCGGTAGATGGCCTGGGCGAGAACGGTGGCGGTGGTGGTGCCGTCGCCGGCGACATCGGAGGTCTTGGAAGCGACTTCCTTGACCAGCTGGGCGCCCATGTTTTCGAATTTGTCTTCCAGTTCGATCTCTTTGGCAACGGTGACGCCGTCCTTGGTGATCAGGGGGCCGCCGAAGGATTTTTCGATGATGACGTTACGGCCTTTGGGGCCGAGGGTGGCCTTGACGGCCTGCGCCAGGATATTGACCCCTTCCAGGATCGCGCTGCGGGCATCCTGCCCGAATTTGAGTTCTTTTGCAGCCATTGTCTATATTCCTCCTTGTATCTGCTGATTGAGATGGGATCGGTCTTCGTCTCCGGTGATTACTCGACAACGCAGAGGACGTCTTCCTCGCGCATGATGAGGAATTCATTGCCGTCGATCTTGATCTCCGAACCGGAATATTTGCCGAAAAGCACTTTGTCCCCTTCCTTGACGTCCATGGGAACGGTTTTGCCGTCGGGGAGTTTTTTCCCCTTGCCGACGGCGATTACCCGGCCCTGCTGGGGCTTTTCCTTGGCGGTGTCGGGAATGATCAGCCCGCCGGCGGTTTTGGTTTCTTCTTCGATCCGTTCAACGATGATACGGTCCTGCAGAGGTCTTACACTCATCTTTTCTGCTCCTTTCTGGTTTTGCCTGTTTGACTTGAGTCGATGCAAGAATGATCCGGAAGAGGGTTTCCTCCGGTTTTTTAGGCGCCTCGCCGTTGTTAGCACTCGATGACGTAGGGTGCTAACAACGGCACCTAATATAATTCCTGGCGTATAGAAGTCAAGGGGTTTTTCCGTAAAAATTTTCCGGTGGGGCGGTTGGACGATGGTGGTGGGGGAGGGCGGTCATTGACAATTTCTTGCCGATGATGCTAATTAGCGGGGAAACTCCGGAAGATCCGCCGGCGGGGCGTGCCGGTGTCATAAGCTTTTTTTACAGGAGAGGACCGAAAAATGGCCAAGAAACTCTATGTTCCGGGACCGGTCGAGGTGCGGCCCGATGTGCTGGCGGCCATGGCGCGACCGATGATCGGCCATCGCACCAAGGAATATGCGGCGCTCCATGAGAAGGTGGTGAACCGCCTCAAAACCCTGCTCAACACCGGGGGGCGGGTCTTTCTTTCCACCTCCAGCGCTTTCGGGGTTATGGAGGGGGCGATCCGCAATCTGGTGCAGAAGCGCTGCGTCAACTTCGCCAACGGCGCCTTCGCCAAGAAGTGGCACGACGTCACCCTGCGCTGCGGCAAGGAGGCCGATGTGGTGGCCGTCGACTGGGGCCAGCCGGTCACCGCGGAGGTGGTGGATCAGGCCCTGGCCACCGGCAAATACGACGCCATGACGCTGATCCACAACGAAACCTCCACCGGCGTGATGAGCCCCTTGGCGGAGATCGCCGCGGTGATGCGCCGCTATGCCGATGTCTCCTTCATTGTCGACACCGTTTCCTCGATGAGCGCCGTTCCCCTCGATCTCGACTCCCTGGGAACCGATGTCTGCCTGGCGGGGGTTCAGAAGGCTTTCGGGCTGCCGCCGGGGCTGGCCGTCTTCGCCGTTTCCGACAAGGCCCTGGAGAAGGCCGCGGCGACGCCGGGGCGGGGTTACTACTTCGATTTTGTCGAATTCGCCAAGATGGATGAAAAACACAACACCCCCAGCACCCCCTGCCTGAGCCAGATCTTCGCCCTTGACCATCAGCTCGACAAGATGTTCGCCGAGGGGCTGGAAAACCGCTACCGGCGCCATCTGAGGATGGCCGAGGCGACCCGCCGGTGGGTTGTCGACCAGGGTTTCACCCTGTTTCCCGATCCGGGCTGCTGTTCGGTGACCCTGACCTGTGCCCGCAACGACGGCCGCACCGATCTCGAACTGCTCAAGAAGCTGGCCGGGGACAAGGGCTACGCCATCGACAACGGCTACGGCAAGATCAAGAACGAGGCCTTCCGCATCGCCCACATGGGGGATTTCACGATGGCGGATATGGAGGAGCTGTTCGGGTTGCTGGAGGGGCTGCTGCCGCGGGTGAGGAAGTAGGGGAGGGATGTCGCCGGACAAGGCGAAACCAAAGGCGTCAATTCAGCACTGCGTTGCTATCGACCGCCAGCCAATTTCTACCTACCTGCTTCTGCCTCGGGGCTCCGCCCCGCGCCCCGGCTTCCTTTTTGCGCGCCCAAAAAGGAAGCGAAAAAGGGCGCCCCATTGACTGGCCCGCCCAACATCGGCGGGTGCCCTCCATGCCGCCGCCGTTTCGGGGAGCGGCAAAAACTCCCTTTGGTCAGACAGTTTGCCGCTCTATGAAATGATCCCGAACCGGCGGCGGCATTCCGGCTGCGTCAACAAGGGGGGTGAAAAAACAAAAGTTCAAAAGCAAAGGGTCAAAAGATTTTTATCCCTATTTTTCCCCTCGCCGGAGGGGCGATTTCTTTGGCGGGGAATTCGAGCGCAAACTGTCTGAGGCGTTTTCCAGCCGAGTTTTTGCGCTCGCCGCCAAAAAAATTGTCCCGGAGGGGACCCTTCAGGGCGAGGGGAAACGGGGCCGGTTTCTTTTGCCTCCTTTTCTTTATCGGCATAAAGAAAAGGAGGTCGCCATCAAGGCGAAACCAAAGGCTGAAAACCGGTTGAAAGCTGCTACCGGCTGATGGCTGGGGTCTTCAAAAATTCGCATTGGGCTTAGTCCCGGAAGCGTTTCAGCAGATCCCCGTAGGCGTCGATGCGGCGGTCGCGGAGGAAAGGCCAGATTCGCCGGGTTGCCTCCGCCTTGGCGAAATCCACTGTCGTCACCAGGATCTGTTCCTCCCTGCCGCCCCGTGTCAGGAAGGCCCCCTGGGCATCGGCGACGAAACTGTGCCCCCAGAAATCAATCCCGTAATCCTTTTCCGTCGGATGGGCTTCGAAGCCGACCCGGTTGACGCTGACCACCGGCAGGCCGTTGGCGACGGCGTGGGAACGCTGGATGGTGAGCCACGCCTCGAGCTGGTTTTTGCGGTCCGTTTCCTCTTCCCTGGGGTCGAAGCCGATGGCCGTCGGATAGATGAGCAGGTCGGCCCCGGCCAGGGCCATGAGGCGGGCCGCCTCGGGAAACCACTGGTCCCAGCAGACCAGAACCCCGAGGGAACCGACGGCGGTTTTTACCGGCATGAAGCCGAGGTCGCCGGGGGTGAAATAGAATTTTTCGTAATAGCCGGGATCGTCGGGGATATGCATCTTGCGGTACTTCCCGGCGATGGCGCCGTCCTTGTCGATGACCACGGCCGTATTGTGGCAGAGGCCGGGGGCGCGCCGCTCGAAGAGGGAGAGCACGAGGACGATGCCGCACCTCTGGGCCAGGCGGCCGAAAAAGTCCGTGGACGGGCCGGGTATCGCCTCGGCCAGGTCGAAACGGGTGGTCTCCTCGGTCTGGCAGAAGTAGGGGGAATTGTGCAGCTCGGGCAGAATCGCCAGCTGGGCGCCACGGGACGCCGCTTCCTCCACAGCGGCGGCGCAGTGACGCCGGTTGGTCTCGATGGCGTCGCCGAAACCGAGCTGCAGGGCGGCCAGGGTCAACTTTTTCATATCAGCACCCCCTTCGGCAGATCCATGGTGGCGCAGTGCAGCGAACCGCCCTGGCGGATGAGCTCCCGGCAATCGACGCCGATGATCTCCCGGTCCGGAAAGGTATCCCGCAATCTCTCCACGGCGACGGCATCCATCGGGTCGTCATAGGCCGGCACCAGAACGGCGCGGTTGATGATCAGAAAGTTGGCGTAGCCGGCGGCCAGGCGCCGCCCGTCCTCATCGTATCGGGGCGCGGGGATCGGCAGGGGCACCAGCCGGTAGGGCCTTGCCTCCTCGGTGCGGAAATCGGCAAGCTCCTCCGCCATTTTTTTCAGCTCCGGAAAGTGCTCGTCCGCTTCGTCTTCGCAGCTGCTGAAGGCGATGGTATCCGGGGAGCAGAAACGGGCCAGGATGTCGACATGACCGTCGGTGTCGTCCCCGGCCAGATAACCGTGGCGCAGCCACAGGAATCTTTTGATTCCCAGCAATGTCGCCAGTTTTTCCTCCAGTTCCGTTTTCCCCAGATAAGGGTTGCGGTTGGGATGGAGCAGACAGCGCTCCGTGGTGAGCAGGCTTCCCCGGCCATCGCTGTCGATGCCGCCCCCCTCCAGCACCAGGCCCGGGCGGATGACGGCGCGGGTGGTGAAAAGCCCGCACCGGCTCAGGGCCTCGGTGGCCCGGTTGTCGTTATAGGCGGGAAACTTTCCACCCCAGCCGGTGAATTCGAAATCGATCAGAAAGGGCCGGCCGTCACAAAAAGCGGTGACCGGGCCGAAATCCCTGACCCAGGTATCGTCGGTGCCAATCTCCAGGCAGAAGAGCCCCGAACGGGGAATGTGGAACTGCTCCATCTCTTGCCGCAGTCGGCCAAGATCGGGGGCGATCAGCAGCACCTTTTCAAAGGGGAGGATGCGGCGGATGATGTCGGCGCAGGTTTGCTGCGCCGCGGTCAGGCGCGGCCGCCAGTCGGTCCCCTGGTGGGGCCAGGCGAGAAGAACGGCGTCCTGTTCCTCCCATTCGGCCGGTAAGCGAACAGCCATATCACTAACTCCCGAAGCGATGGGGAATCGGCCGGCGGTGTCCGGCTCGGCAGCGCTGTTTAAAACCCAGCTCGTCCCCCCGTAAACCTGTTTGTCTAAGCGGACAAAGCCGAGTATATTCTCTCCTGAAGCCATTTTCATCTTTTTTCTTTATGTTTTCTGAGTACATATCTTGCATCGGAATCCTGCCATGAATATCTGGTCCTGGCTTTGTACCGTGCGCCGCGTCGGGCTGCGCACCGAGGTTCTTCTCAACCTGGCCATTCTGCTGGCCGCGATCCTCTTTTTTTCCTGCCTGCTGTGGGTCCGCTTCATGGAGAAAACCCTGCTTTCCCAGCGGGTTTCCCTGGCCGAGGAAACCGTGCGTCTGATCCTTCCGCCGCCGCCCCCAGGGGGGCGGCTCGGCGACGGCCTTCAGCAAAGGCTGCGCAGCCTGCAGAATCAAGGCAGCGTTGCCGCCTGGGCCGTCTATGACCGGAATTTCCTGCGCGTGGCGGATCACAACGGACACATCATGACACCCGTGGCCGAGGCGGATCTGCGGGGCGGGGTTCTGGCCGGCGGCCCGCGGATCGATGTGGATTACCCTCCCTTTTCCAGTCTGTTTTTCCCCTGGACAAAAACGGAAGAGATAAAACCCCTGCGGGTGGTGGCCCCCATCCCGGCCAGTTCCCCTTTTTCCCAGGGGGTGCTGGTGGTCGATTTTGCCCTTCGGGACATTCCTGCCAGGATTGGGGCGGAGACGGCCGGTTACCTGGTCTATGCCCTGCCCACGGCGCTGATCATCATCGGCTTCGGCGTCATCCTTTTGGGGAAAAACGTCGTCCGGCCCCTGGAAACCCTGAACGCCGACACCCGCCGCGTCGCCGGCGGAGACTTGGAATACCGGGTGGCGGCGGAGGGACCGAAGGAGTTTGTTTCCCTGGCCGCCTCCTTCAACGCCATGATCGCCTCCCTGCGGGAAAAACGGACGGAGACGCAAGGGTACATCCGCGAACTGGAGGCTGCCAATCTTAACCTCAGGGAGACCCGGGAGGAACTGATTCAGGCGGCCAAGATGGCCTCCATAGGCCACCTGACCGCCGGCATGGCCCACGAATTGGGCAATCCTCTGGCGGCGGTGCAGGGTTATCTGGAGATTTTGGGAAGTGAGGCCGGCGACGAGGCGCAGCGGGAGATCGCCGATCGGGCGCTGACGGAGATCGGCCGCATCAATCATCTGGTTCGCGATCTCCTCGATTACACATCCCCCCACAAACAGGAGTCCGCCGATTGTTTCGATCCCGCAGCCGCGGTGCGCGAGGCAAAAAGCATGCTCCTCCATCGGGGCGGCGGCGCCATCGCCATTGATGACCGCCTGCCCCGATCCCTGCCGGCGGTTTTAATGCCCCGCCACCAGCTGGTCCAGGTGTTCGTCAACCTGCTGATGAACGCCCGCGACGCTGCCGCCGCCTGTCCCCAGAAGCCGATCCTGCTCGCCGGGGAGGAGGATGGCGAAAACATCCGCCTGACGGTTGCCGATCAGGGCGAGGGGATCCCCAAGGAGAACCTGACCCATATTTTCGAACCCTTCTTCACCACCAAGGAAACCGGGAAGGGCCGCGGCCTGGGGCTGGCCGTCTGCCGCCGCATCATCCATGAGGCGGGCGGGCGGATCGAGGTGGATTCCAGGCCGGGTCAGGGAACCACCTTCTGCGTTTTCCTCAGAAAAGCCATGGGAGCAAGCAATGAGATTTGAAACCCTGCTGATCGTCGACGACGAAGCGGCCATGCGCCATATGCTGCGGCTCCTTCTCGAGAAACGGGGCTATCGGATCGTCGAGGCCGCCGACGGCGGGGAAGCCCTGCTCGCCGTGGCCCGGTCGGCCCCCGACGCCGTCCTCTGCGATATCCGCATGCCCGGCCGCGACGGTCTTTGCTTCCTGCGCGAGGTGCGCCGGGAGCATCCCCAGCTGACCGTGGTCATGATGAGCGCCTACGGCACCGTCGACACCGCCATCGAGTGCCTCAAGGAGGGGGCTTACGACTACGTTTCCAAGCCCTTCAAGACCGACGAGGTGCTTCTGTGCCTTCGCAAAGCGGAGGAACGTATCGGCCTGCAGAGGGAAAACCTGCTCCTCAAGCGCAAGCTCGGGGAGCGGGAGGAGGCGGGATTCATCGGTGACAGCGCGGCGGCCAAAAAGGTCCGCGAACTTGTCGGGCAGGTGGCCGATGCCTCCTTCCCGGTGCTGGTGACCGGCGAGACCGGCACCGGCAAGGAAGTGATGGCGCGGGCCCTGCATCGGGCGGGGCGCTGGCGGGACGGCCCCTTCGTCACCGTCAACTGCGGGGCCATTTCCTCCGGCCTCATCGAGAGTGAGCTTTTCGGCCACGCCAAGGGCGCCTTCACCGGCGCCGATCGCGCCCGGGAAGGGCTTTTCGCCGCCGCCGACGGCGGCATCCTTTTCCTGGACGAAATCGGCGAGTTGCCCCTCGACCTGCAGCCGAAACTGCTGCGTGTGCTTCAGGAAGGGGAGGTGCGGCCCGTCGGCGCGACGAAGCTCTCGAAAGTCCATGTCCGCGTGGTCGCCGCCACCGCCCGGGATCTGCGCGCCGAGACGCAACTGGGGCGGTTCCGGGAGGATCTCTTTTATCGCCTCAACGTCATCGAAATCCACATCCCCCCCTTGCGGGAGAGACCGGAGGACATCCCCCTGCTGGTCGATCATTTCCTGCGCCGCCTCGCTCAGCAGGAAGGACGCCGTCCGCCCCGCCTCGCCGGCGATGCGGTGGCCGCCCTGCAGAGCCGTTCCTGGCCCGGCAATGTCCGGGAACTGATGAATTTCATGGAAAAGACGATGATCTTCTGCCGCCGGGAGGAGATCGACGCCGCCTCCCTGCCCTGGGACGAGCGGCGCCAGGACCGCGAGGCGGCCAACAGCTATTCCCTGAAGGAAGCC